>NZ_FRBB01000019.1:0-77076 GCF_900142505.1 Fibrobacter sp. UWH5
CGCCGCTAGGACCGAAGTCCCCGCTCGACTTGCATGTATAAGACACGCCACCAGCGTTCGTTCTGAGCCAGGATCAAACTCTTCATTAATTTTTTTAAAGTCTTGGTCCCGTAATCACGTTCGTATTTGACTAATTCCAAGAAATTTCTTGGGCCGTCACTAAGCACATCTCCGATTCCTTCAATCTTCTCGAGAGCCTCTCGGGTTCTCGCTTCCGTCCGTTTCAGCGTTTCGGCTGTCTCGTTCGGAGGTGAGGCCAATTATAGAATTTTCTGGATGAATGTCAAGGGCGTTTCTGCAAAAAAATTCACTTTTTTTGCGATTTTTCAAAGATAACTGTTTTTAATCCACAAAAACTACAGCTTATCAACTTTTTATTCACATATTTCTTTTGACACCCAGCAAAACAAGCCCTATTTTCTTCGATTTTCTAACTCATTGATCATCAACGAAGTAGAAAAAAGTCCCTTTTATTGTATTTTTATTCCCATGACAAGCCAGAAAAACATCGTCACAACCATTTTCTTAACGTTTGCCGCCCTCTTTTTCGTCGCATGCGCCGAAGATTCAAGTCCAACAGGTGGATCCAACGACGACTGGCATAACAGAATAGAAAACATCCCCGTCAAAAGAAGTTCCTCCAGTAGCGCACAATCCAGCTCCTCTGCATACAAACTAGACGACGTATTCAACCCCGACATTTCCTATGGTGAAATTACAGACAAACGCGACGGGAAAAAATACAGGACCGTACAAATTGAAGACCAGACCTGGATGGCTCAAAACCTCGACTACGCGGACTCCGTAAACACCCCCTCCCTTAAAGGAAAGATGTGGTGCGGAGGCGATTCTTCCATCCAAGACTATTGCGATATCTTCGGAAGGCTCTACACGTGGGGCGCCGCCGTTGACTCCATAGAATTTGTAAAGGAAGGATACAACATTTCCACTAACTATGATGATTACTTGCTCGACACGACACCCTCGCCCAAAATCATAACGGGAATTTGCCCAGAAGGATGGCGCTTGCCTAGCAGCGACGAGTTTGACGACCTGTTCCAAATGTTCGGAGGATTCTCCACCGCAGGGAAGGCGCTAAAGGCAAAGACAACTTTGTGGAACACCGATTCTGGATCCGATCGTGTAGGTTTTTCTGCCATTCCCACGGGTTATCTGTTCCATGACGGATCCAAGAAATACGTTGGGGAAAACGCAAACTTTCACACAACCCAATACAATAACTTACATTCCGTCATCAAAGTGCTGGCGGCAAACCGCGCAAACGCCTCGAGCGAATTTCGCCTTCGAAAAGAAGGCTACTCCATCCGATGCATCAAGATTACAGAAGATGATTTAAGCGCGGACGATCCCGTTGCAGATGAAGATTCTACCGTAGACAATGATTCTACTGCAGACGAGTTGACAAAGTAAAGTGCCATTAATAGCAACGACCAAAATACTTGTCATCTTCTTTCCAACGAGGCTCTAGCCTAACTTTACAGGCCCCATCAATAAGGTCAAAGGGCTGATATTTCCCTTCACCATTGTGGTAAGCGCGGGAGTGATATTCTTCAATGTCCTCGATGTAGTAGATTACCGTCGAACGACACTCCCTTGACTTTCTGAGTTCATCGTAAGAAATCACCTTGTACCAGTTTCCATCTGGAGCACACTTGTACTTGACAGAATCCTTAAATGCATAAATTTCACGCACAAGGGCAGTGTCACTAATGCAGAGTCCAAGGTCTTTTTCTTTCTGCGTAAAAGGTCGCCACGCAAAGCTCGTATCACAAGCATTTGACCCGTAATGCCCATTGGCACTGCGAATATCACAAATGAACTTCTCATCCTGGGAAGCGCCACTTTCAAAAGGATTATCCAGAACTTCAAATAGGTTATCGCGATTGCATTTTCCAAAGCCTAAAAAATGGTTTAGCATTTTGCTTTGCCAGTCCCCGGTAAATTGCACCATACTGCCGCAGTAATCCCTATGATACCAACTATCTGAATGACCGCTACCATTCCTAGAATACTTTGTATCCCAGATTAGCTTCATTGAGGAAACTAGAGAATCCATATCGCGGGAAATGAGCGTCAAATTCATAAGTCCATAATCCACAATCGGCACGACGACATGTTCTTCATTCAGGATTCCATCTTCTGCAAAGTCTGCCTTGACACTATCAAGAAAATCCCTATACCCGGAAGCACTATTATTCTGCCTTACGAAGGACCAGGCATAAACGACGAAATTGGAGCGGGTGCAGATTGTCCGAACATCACAATTTACACAATGTGTGTCATAATTTCCATAGGGAACATCTACATCTTCGATATCAAAAAGTTCCTCACGAACATTGAGTTGTCTCTGTAGCTCCTGTAACGCCATATTTTTTGCAGTATAGACCGGGTAACCCTGCCGCATCAATTCCATGACTCGCGGGGTCAGCAAAGTACTTGCCGTGCTGAGTATAAATTCGTTTTTACGCCCCACCTCCGTCAAGGATTGAAGCTTTACCGTCACGGAATCATCGGCCTGTAATTCGGCAACAAACATCACCGTCTCGGATTCAATGTTCCTTGCGGGAAATTCAAAACTTACTAGATCCTTAGCCGGCTTTGCAAATACGGTGTCGCCAACAGCTTTCAGTTTTTCATTGACGGCGTAGTAGTAGAACCTGCGAACCGTAAAATCATTCTCGGCCAATACATATCCGACAGGCGCCCGATTATCTAGCCCCAGCTCATAAAGTTCCACAGGCTTTGTGTGGGATTCCGGACCAAAAAAATCTTCCCCGCAAGATACCAGAAGGAACAACAGGGCGATATGCAATAAAAATCTTAACATATACTACCCCCAGTTTCCACTCGGCACTTTTTCACGACATTCTATATACCCCTGCTGAATATCGGCATCCAGCTTGATACGGGGATGGTCAATTTTTAGGTTGAAGGAATATTCCTTGGTGTAGTCGGAACAGTCTCCAGCATAAAACTGCTCAAAGTTTTTTTGGGAAAACTTGAAATCATCGGGGCCAAGAACCAGTACATTGGAGTAACTGCCATTGTGCCATACAATTTTCTCTGCGGTTTCGCAGTTAATATCGTTGCAGCCGAAAATATCCAAATAGAACCGCGTAGTGGAAACACCACTCCAATAGGGTCTATGATCATCACCTGCGTAATCCGTCGCAGCATACTCAATATCCATCTTGAATTCAAAGGACAAGGGATTTGCAGAAGAATTCGCCCTATTTACGGACAATGTGACCATCGTGGCAGACGCAGAATCCGAATTGGTCAAAAGAGTCGAATCCATCGGCTGGTAATTTCTAAAGCGGTGGTCATGTTTCAACGACACTTTTACAATCGTATCCGGATAAAGCAAGTCTACATCCAGAGAATCCTGGCGAAGAATGATGGAATCCAGTTCCACAAAATTCGCTACCTTCAATTCATAACGATTCAAGGTTTGGGAATAGTCTTCATAGTAGTATGCATTGCAAGCCACCAAGGCTAGCGCCGCTGCACATAGCAGAATATGAAGCAACTTCGCCACCATTCTCCAATTCCTTTCCGTTACTTTCGGCCCATATCGCGGAGGCGGAACAACACGCAGGCGATATCTACGGGGCGAGGCAAGCTCATTTCGCGGCTCATGCCCTGGGGCAAATTACGGAAACCAACGTTCTTGATCTTGTCGCAGATTTTTGCGATGGCGTCGGTAATGGAATCCCCCGGCAGCACGGCAGATTTAGACGATTCGTCGGCACTGGCCGCACTCTGGCAAAGATTCAGCAGCATAAAACCGGCGCCAAAACGCTGCTGCTTTCCGGCGAGGGTCACCAGGCGGCTGGTATCCGACACCAGGAAGCCGATTTGAACAATGTAGTCTCCGTTCAGCTTGACTTTAACCTGACGTTCCACGGCGGACAGGGGCTTGATGGAAGGCTGTAAGGGTTTGACATAGTCAGAGAAAGTTCTGCTAACCGGGGAAACAAAGGCGGGAAGGTCCGTCGTCACAGCGGGTGCGGCCCCCAGGACTTCGCAGGCCTTGCCCGCAGTCTTTGCACATTCCGCATTGTAGTTGGCCATGACGATAATGTTGTCTGCAAGTTCCAGGTAGTCGCCACAGGCACCTGCCACGAGAATGAAACTGCGGGCCGCAACAGAGGACTCTGCGCCACCACAATCAGAACCGCTCTGCGGATAGCAAATATCGCGGATGCGATCGGTCAGGGGAATCAGAGGTTCGCGGTCATCGCCCAACAGCTTGCGGACGCGGACATCGCGGATAAGGAAGTTCACCGCCGAGGAGTCTTCGTCAATAAGATATGTAGAGGCGCCAGCTTCCATAGCTTCCAGCAGGTTGGCCGCTTCGCTTGTAGAGCCCGACGCACCCGCCGTCGTAAATTCCTTGGTGCTTACGCCGCCGGGCAGATTACGGACAAACTGCGACAAGTCCGTTCCGCGGACACTGCGGCCATCCTCCACACCCACGCGAACGGCAGTTTCATCGATGACAATGCCTTCGCGGCCATCGCCGGGAACATGGGGATAAACAGAACGAGTCAACGCCTGAAGCAAGGTGGACTTTCCATGGAAGGCGCCACCGGTAATAACGGTAATGCCCTTGGGAATTCCCATGCCGCGGATTTCACGACCGTTCACATTCAGCACGACAGCCATTTCGTCGGGAGACTTGAAGGGGATCGCCCCTTCCATAGGATCTTCGGAAATCCCCGAAGCGCGGGGCAACACGGCTCCGTCGGGAACAAAGGCGGCCAGGCCGCGGGAATCCAGTTCGCCAAGGATGGCGCGACGGTCTGCCAGCACTTGATAGTGGGCATCCAGGGCGGCCTCATCGCTCTTGCTATAATAGAGACCGGCTGAAACCAAGTCCGGAAGGACCATGGTCAAAATTTCGGCAGCCGCTTCCGCCTGGATCTTGCGGCCATCGCCAGGAAGGCGCACCTGAAGGACCGCACGCAACACGCCGTTATCGATCCACAGGGAATTGCGCACCAGCATTTCGGGGCCGGACACATCGAAGATTACCGCGGCATCCTTATCCGGGTAGCGTTCCAGCACCAGCTTGCTAAGCCTGCGATACAGAAAATCGCTGAGGGCCAGACGACGTTCAAACTCTACACCCCATTCCGAACCGTAGCCCAGCATCTGGAGGTCCGCCTTTATCATGATTCTGGATGCCGGAGCGTAGGGATCCCCCTGCACATGGAGAAATTCCAGTTCGAAGTCCCCAAAATCCCAAGGTTTGTCGCCGAGAGACTTGTAGAGGCCATAGTTTTTGCCATTCAGCATTCGAATTCGTTGATAAAGAGCTTTCATAAAAACAAAAATAACAATCCTACACCCCTTTTTCCCAATTTTTTATTCACTATTCACTGTACACTCTTCACTTTAAACAAACTTTTTCACAAAAAAAATTTAAATTCCAGTAAAACTTTGTATTTTTTAACGCAAACTTAATAGGAGTAATCCATGAAGAAACTGTATATTTTCGCCCTGATGGTGGCATTCCTCTCCATCAACGTCTTCGCTGCCGATTGCGATGGCGACGAACCTCCTCCTCGCAACCAGAACGCAGTGGTCAACATTATCACTGAACCTCCTAACAGCGACGTGTTCCTGGGTGGCGAACCTCTCGGCAAGAGCCCCATCGAAAACGTGACCGTCAAGTCTGGCCGTCAGACCCTCGTGGTGATCGACCAGGGTTTCGAACTGGTGAACAAGCGCGTGAACATCTGGCCGGGCAAGAACAAGTGCAATGACTTCAACTTCGGCACCAAGATTCCCAAGGGCCACATCAAGGTGACCACCAATCCTGGCAAGTGCATCATCTTCGTTGATGGCGACCAGGCTGACAAGACCGATGGCGCTCCCCTTACCGTCCACAACCTGGATGCAGGTGACCACGTGGTTCGCGCAGAATGCTCCAACCGCAAGTCTGCTGAAGCACTCGTAACCGTTAAGGGTGAAGAAACTGTCGAAGTCACTCTCGACGCTACCGGCAAGAAGAAGAAGAAGTAATTTTCGACTTCAGACACCAAGTTTGACGGAGGCCTGGCTTAACCGCCAGGCTTCTTTTGTTTTAAAAAAAATTAAATTTGCAGCAGTAACAAAGAAGGAACCGACAATGAAACGTCTCTTACTACTCTTGGCCGCAGCCCTTTTGCTTTGCTCCTGCGCCAACAAGTCCATGACCCGCTACGAAGCCTTGGCCCCTGCCCTGGAAAAGGACGGCTTCGACGGAGCCATCCACAAGGTCAAGAAAGAAGAAAAGGACCTGTACGGTTCCAACAGCCAGTTCCTCTATTATTTCGACCTGGGAACCCTCCACCATTACAACAGGGACTTCAAGGAAAGCGCCCTGAACCTGGACAAGGCCGAAGAAATTTACGACGACCTCTATACAAGATCCGTCACCAACGAAGCGGCAGCCGTAGTTACCAACGACAACGTGCGCCCCTACAGAGCCCGCCCCTTTGAAATTGTGGTGCTCCACGAACTGCAAATTTTGAACTACCTGGCCATGGGCGATGTGGACGGAGCCATGGTTGAAGTCAAGCGAGCCCAGCTAGCCTTGGAAAGACTTTACCAGAAGGATAACGAAAAGGTCAACGACAACGGCTTTTTGCGTTACCTCTGCGGCCTGGTTTACGACCTGGCAGGTGAAAGTGACGATGCCGCCATTTCTTACGTTCAGGCCGTGAAGGCCTTCGACGAAGGCAATATCAAGATGCCCAAGGAAGTTTGGGAATTCGTCAACGAGAACCTGCGCCGCACAGACCGCGCCGACAACCTGAAAGACCTGAAGCACGAACCCCTGGCAGCCACTCCCACAGCCTCCAAGGCTCACGAACTGGGTCAGGAAATTATCGTTATCGGTTATGCCGGACATAGCCCCATTCTCGGTGAACTGTACATGTCCGGAACTTTTGTCAGTGGCGGAGTCATGCATCTAAACTACAAGGATTCGCAGACCGGGAAAATCAGTTCCTTCACGCTGGTAGCCCCGCCGGTTTCCGGCGGAAACGGTGAGACGTTCCATATCGGATTCTCCCTCCCCGAAAAGAAGACCCTGCCCCAGCGAGTCAAGGGCTTTGACGTAAGTGTGGACGGCCAGAGATTTTCTCCGGAAAAAATTATGGATGTGAACGCCGAACTGGACAAGAACATCAAGGAAGAAACGCCTACCACCATTACCCGTACCGCCGTTCGCGTGACCCTTCGAACCATTGCCGCACAGCAGGCCAAGAAGGCCATGAAGACGGACAACGTCCTCCTGAATTTAGTGACAAGTCTTGGCACCGATGTGGCCCAGAGCCAGCTGGAACAGGCCGACCTGCGCATCGGTCTCTTTATGCCCAATTCCATTTATATGTCCCGAACCCCGGTAGAAACCGGCGTCCACAACGTGACCGTCAAGGCAACCGGCATGAACGGCGGATACGCTGGAGAGTACACCTTTAAGGACCTGAAGGTTGCCCGCGGACAGAAAGTATTCCTGATTATCCCCGCTATTCGCTAAAAAAGCCTCTAAAAAGGGCATTTCGGCCAATTTGCGGTTTGCTTTTTGGAAAATATTATTTAGTTTGATTCCAAAATCTTTTCTAAGGAGTAGATATGAATTTTAAGGCTCTTATTGCAGCAGGCGCCTTGCTCGCCTCCCAGTCTTTTGCAATTATCGGTATCGGTGGTCACTATGCACCTGGTTTTGGCACCAAGATGAAGGGCATGGACAAGCCTGCCGACATCGCCAAAATTGACGACTACACCAGTATCAGCCTGCAGCACGGCGGCTTTGACGGCACCATGCAGGGTTTCGGTTTCAAGCTGTGGGTAGACATTCTCCCCATTATCGACGTTGAAGCTACCGTCAACTTCCAGTTCGGTTCTTACGACGCAAGCCTCTTTGTCAATTCGGAAAAATCCGTTCAGGAAATTCCCCTGGAAGTCGAACTGGGCGGCACCCCCTTCGGCAAGGCTAATCCGAAGTTCGTAGCCATGAACGGCGACCTTTCCATTACCTACCCCATTACTTCCCTGCCCATTATCCGCCCCTACATCGGCGGTGGCGTGACCTACTACCTGAACTCCTTCGTGCTGAACCAGAAGTTCACCTCTAGCATCGTTGAAGGAGTCAAGCAAGGCGTTGATGATCTGGTCGAGGCATATGGCAAAGTCGCAGATGCAAAGTTGAACGGCGAATCTGAAGAAGTTGTCAACCAAAAGTTGCAGGCAGCCAATACCCAGGCTAGCGCCATTGGCGAGAACATGAAGAAGGATATTCAGACCAAGGCTCTTGACGAAGGTCTCAACACCTCTATCGGCGGCCACGTGCTGGTGGGTATGCGCGCCAAGCTCCCCATCATCCCCATTGCCGCATACGCCAACTTCAAGTACTACTTCGGCGGCGACTATCCCAGCGAAGTCGATCCGGGTAACATGACCGTTGAAGTGGGTGTGGGCCTCGCAATCTAATTCGGCAAATTTTTTAGGTACATAGATGACTCAGAATACTAGCAGCACAAACATTCTCATTATCGAAGACGAAATCGCCATCGCAGAAGGCCTCATCGACCTCTGCGAGCTGAATGGCTACCGCGTCAAGCATGTAATCAATGGCGAAGACGGCCTCGCAGAAGCCCTGACCGGCCAGTACGGTCTTGTACTTCTGGACCTGATGCTCCCGGGCATGGACGGCTTTACCGTTTGCGACAAGATCCGCGAACAGGACAAGAGCCTGCCCATCATCATCCTTTCTGCAAAGAATGCCGACGAAGACATCATCAACGGTCTCAAGTTCGGTGCTGACGACTATATTCCGAAGCCGTTCTCTGTTCCCATGCTCCTGGCCCGTATCGAAGCAGTGCTCCGCCGTAGCCGTCAGAGCATGGAAAACGAAGGCAAGCTTGTTGCCGGTAACCTCAAGGTGAACTTCCGCGAATACACCGGTACCCGCGGTGACGAAGAACTGGCATTCACCCGCAAGGAAATCGAAATCCTCGAATACTTGTGGACTAACCGCGACCACGCCGTTCCCCGTTCCGAACTGCTCCGCAAGGTCTGGGGTTACGAAAATGCTGAATCCGTGGACACCCGTACCGTGGACATCCACATTACCAAGCTCCGCAAGAAGATTGAAGACGATCCTTCTCACCCGAAACTGCTGGTGACCTTCCGCGGTGAAGGCTATCAGATGCGCTCTGCACCCGAATGCGAAAGATAAGTCTCAAAGAAGCTCTCTCATACGTTAAAAAGCACCAGGCGGTCATCAAGGAACGCCTGGTGTTTATTTCCATTTTCCTGATTATCGCAGTTCCGCTGACGATCATATTCGTGCAGTCTTACCGTCAGGCTCGAGACCTTAACGAACGCAACGTCCAGGAAGATATCCAGAAGGCCTTTTCCACGTTTGAACTTGCCTTGTTGCAGGACCTGAACCAGGAAAACCGCCGTTCCTATAAAGCCTACGGCATCTTGAACTCCATTGCCGTCATTGGCGGAAGCGGAAGCCTGCTCTCTGACTTTTTCGTATTCCCCGACCGCATCGGTCCGTTCTGCGAATACGACCCCAACTATCAATGTACCAAGGGCTTGATTGGTCACTTCCAGATTTCCCATAACGGAGATCTGCTTACACCGTTCTACCCGGATACAACAACCCTTATCGGCAAGTCCATCTGGGACAACGCGCTGTTCGACCACCGCGAAGAACGTAAAAAGACCCGCGACCAGATTCAGCACCTCCTGGACACCCTGGACATCAAGAACGGTCTTCCCAAGCGAGCCACCCAGATGATGGACTCCACGGAAACCATCGACCAGCTGTACGATGAAATGCCCGACTTCGCCCTCCCCGTGAGAACGGAAACCACATCGGAAGACGAAGCTATCACCTATATCGCCGAAACCCAGAAGGATGACTCCACTCTGCAGACGGACCTGCTGGCATTCTCCGGGGCAAATACCAACGTCGACATTTCCAACTTCCAGGCAAGGGCCATTAACGATACGATCGTCTTCTACAGACGAATCCTTATCGGTAAGATGCCCGTTATTCAGGGTTTTGCCGTAGACATGTTCCGTTACCTGAACTTTATCGCTCAGGACAAACTAAAAGACTACGTCTATTCCCCTTACGCCATCGAAATTTCCCTGAACGGTCAGACGATTTCTACCATCGGTCGTAGAACATCTTCCCATTACCTGAAGAAGTTCTTCTTCTTAGCCAAGCCCTACGATAGCATTCGATTCTCTATGTTCGCCAGCGAAGCGACGAACATCGGAAGCATGGTCACCCTGATTTCGGGAATCATCCTGCTGATCTTTATCGCAATCGCCCTCTGGACCATCTACCGTTTCATCCAAAGTAAGATGGCACTGGCCACCAAGCGTCAGGACTTCGTTTCTGCAATTACCCACGAGCTGAAAACGCCTCTTACCGCCATCAAGATGTATGCGGAACTTCTGCAGAATTCCTGGGTGGTCAGCGACGAGAAACGACAGAAGTATTATAACCAGATCGCCAGCGAAGCCGACAGACTTTCCCGACTGATCCAGAATGTGCTGAACCTTTCAAAACTGGATGGCAACCGCTGGAACGTGCAGCTACGCAGGGAACGCCCCAAGGCAGTGCTAGACGACTTTATCGCCACCTACAGCAAGAACGTAGAAAAGCAGGGTTTCGAGCTGACCGTTTCTTCGGATACGGATGCAAGCAACATCGCATTGCTAATTGACCGCGATGCCATTATGCAGATTCTGATGAACCTGGTGGACAATTCCCTGAAGTTCAGCAAGAAGTCGGACTACAAGATGATCAATATCGAATTGGCCATCAAGGGTACTGACATGTACCTTGCGGTCCGTGACTTCGGCCCCGGTATTCCTGCCTCCGAAATGAAGAAGGTGTTCCAGGAATTCTACCGCGTCGAAAACGAAATGACCCGCCAGACAAGTGGAACAGGTATCGGTCTTTCCATGGTCAAGAAGCTCTGCACCCTGACCAACCTGAAGATCGAACTGGAAAACGCAAATCCCGGTTTGCGCACCAAGATTCACTTCCCGCCGCTGGACCTTTAGTTAAATAATTTGTTACCGATAAAACTTAAGTTTGCAACATTTTTTGCGAACTTAATAATGTATTTTTTGCAGAAAATACTGCTGCTCAGCCGTGCTAGAAAGCAAGCCTTTTGTCGCGGCTTCCGCTTTTATGTATTTTTTAAGTACAAGGGCAAGCTGTATAACCCAGCAACCATAAAGGGATGCTAGTATGACTCAAGAAGATATTCTGCAGAATCCGTCTGAATATGATCTTTCTATTGAAACCGTTGGCGTGGGAACTCTGAAGTCCCCCATGAAGGGTATCCAGTTCACTTCTGATAGCGAACAGGTTAGCCTTACTACCGACGTAAACCGTCTGAAGCACTTCTACGAAACCAACACCCCGGTCCCCAGCCTGGAAGCAGCCGGCCCTCGCGAAACCATATTCCACGACCCGGCATGGACCCGTGCAGGCATCATTACCTGCGGCGGACTTTGCCCCGGTCTGAACAGCGTGATCAAGGGTCTCGTACAGACTCTGTGGTTTGATTACGGTGTCCGCAACATTTTCGGTATCCCTTACGGTTACCGCGGTCTGAATCCCAAGTACGGTTATTCCCCCAAGGTACTGAACCCGGACGTGGTTGACGCCATCCAGGAAGACGGCGGTACCATCCTTGGTAGCTCTCGCGGCGAACAGGACCCGGCCATCATGGTAGACACCCTGATGCGTCTGAACATCAACGTGCTGTTCTGCATCGGCGGTGACGGTACCCTCCGCGGTGCCCATGCCATTGCCGAAGAAGTCAAGAAGCGCAAGCAGCCCATTTCCATTATCGGTATTCCTAAGACCATCGACAACGACTTGAACCTGATCGACAGAACCTTCGGTTTCGAAACAGCCGTTCTCAGTGCTACCGACGTCATTACCTGCGCCCATAACGAAGCCAACGGCGCCTTCAACGGTCTTGGCCTGGTAAAACTCATGGGTCGCGACTCCGGCTTCATCGCAGCATACGCAGCACTCGCCACCACCGTGGTGAACATCTGCCTGGTTCCCGAAGTTCCCTTTACTCTGGAAGGTCTCTGCAAGGCTCTTGAAAGCCGCTACGACAACGGCAAGACTCACGCCGTGATCGCTGTGGCCGAAGGCGCCGGCCAGGAACTGTTCAACGACCAGCCCGAACGCAAGGACGCCAGCGGCAACATCCTGAAGAACGACATTGGTGAATTCCTTACCCGAAAGATCAAGGAACACTTCAAGAACGTGGGCAAGGAAATCAACATCAAGTACTTCGACCCCAGCTACATGGTCCGCAGCACCCCGGCAAAGGGCACCGACGCCATCTTCTGCTTCCAGCTGGCAGAAGCCGCCGTACACGCTGGTATGGCCGGTAAGACCGACATGGTCGTCGGCAGCATGAACAATGTGTTCTCTCATGTTCCTATCGAATACGCCGTCAGCGAACGTAAGAAGATCAACCCCAACGGAACCTTGTGGCACGCTGTTCTCGGCATGACCCGTCAGCAGGACTACTTCTCCGGTAAGGGCAAGGGCCACAAGTAATTCCATTCTTTTTAAAGTTAGCGGTACGGGAACGCAAGTTCCCAAATCCCGCTTACCCAATATCGCAAACTGTATATGTTAAAGAAAGAAGAAAAAGTTCTGATTCGCACCGCTCTAATGGAGTATCGGTATCTCTTGTTCAAGACCTACCACGGCACCGATGAAGAAAAATCCCGCATTGCCCAGCTGAACAAGCTGCTGCAGAACTGGAAGGTATGAATAAGTTCTTCGCCACATTACTGATGATTGCGATTTCTGCGACCTTTGGTTTCGCGGATTCTACAGGTGTGGCCAACGCCGGCTACAACGGTAAAGAGGATTTGCGTATCGCGGATTCCTGTTTCACCGCTCGCGCCGAACGCGCCAATGGGGATAAAGCAGACAAGAAGAATGCTAACCTGATGATCGAGAAGTATCGTGCCGCCATGGCAGACTCCTCCGTTCTCGAGGCTGCGACCGAAGGTTTGACCAAGAGTCTTTTCTTCAGTTTCCGATTCGTTCACTTCGACAAGAGCAAGCGTAAGCAGAAACTGGACAGCCTGAAGACCATCAGCGAAAACGCCTACAGGCAATTCCCCAAGAACAAGGAAATCGCCCATGTGTACGCGTCGGCCATTTCTATGTGGGGTAATGAACGCGGAGCTCTCGCCTCTGTGAAGGACGGCGTAGCCAACATTGTCCGCGACGTTTCTACCGCAGCCGAAGACTGGCAGATTCTAGGCAGGGCCCACTTTATGCTGCCCTATGTTCCCCTGGTGCTTTCATGGCCCGACAAGAAGCTGGCGGACAAGTACCTGACCATGGCCCTGCAGCAGAACCCCAAGGACCTGTACAACTATTACTTCCTGGCGGATTTGAGATTTGACCAGAAGCGTTACGCCGACGCCCTGGACCTGATCGACCGCGGCCTTGCAAGAGGCGTTCGTACCAGCTACTTCCTGGAAGACAAGCGTGGACGTTGGCACCTGAAGGAACTCCAGAAGAAGATCAACGAAAGATTGGACAAGAAGTAAAAAAATATGAACTACAAGAAACGCGACCTCAATGAGGTCGCGTTTTGCGTTTAACGTTTTTGATTACTTGTCGGAATCTTTCTTTTCTTCAGCAATCTGCTTGACACCACCCACACCTGCAAGCTTTGCACCGAACATGCTGCCCACAATGGTCTTCAAGTCGATACCTACGGAATCGGTAAGACCGTTGGTGATCTGAGAAAGAGTCTTGGTAATATCTTCTGTAAGCTTGGCGGTATTGCCTTCGCCGTACATAGTGATGCTTCCAATCTTTTCCATGGGCTTTGCGATGTTGCTTGCCACAGCAGGGAGCTGTTCAAAGAATTTTTCCAAGGTCTTCAGCTGCATTTCCTGACGAGCGGCCTCACCATACTTCTTCATGGCTTCAGCCTTCTTGTCCAGAGCTTCAGCTTCTGCAATACCCTTGGCCTTCACGGCGTCTGCTTCAGCTTCACCTTTGGCCTTGATAGCAGCTGCTTCAGCGAATGCCTTTTGCTTTTCTGCTTCTGCCACCTTGGTGATTGCCACGGCGCGCTGTTCCTCGGTGTAACGGGTTGCTTCAGCATCCTTCTGTTGCTGGAACAAGTCGGCTTCAGACTTCTGAATCATGGCCTGGCGTTCAGCTTCGGCCTTCTTCTGAATTTCAGCTTCCAGTTCCTTCTGGCGGACAGCCACCATCTTTTCGCGAACTTCAATTTCCTTTTCCTGCTTAGCGATGTTTGCTTCGGCATTGGCAATTTCAATTTCGCGACGCTGCTTCTGTTCCTGGATTTTATAGGCAGCATCAGCAATAGCCTGTTCCGTATCAGAAATCTTTTGCAGGTTAGCCTTCTTCACTGCCAGATCATTTTGCTTCTGAGCAATTTCCAGGTCAGCGGCAACAGCAGCATCGTTAGCTTCCTTCTTGGCCTGAGACTGGGCAACACTAATATCACGTTCAGCATTAGCCTTAGAAATGGCGGCTGCCTTGCGGATAGCCACAGTCTTGTCTACGCCCAAGTTTTCGATAACACCATTGCTGTCTGCAAAATTCTGGATATTGAAAGTCTGCACAATAATACCCAGCTTTTCCAAATCCGGAATAGCATTTTCAAGGACGCGTTCAGAAACCTGCTTACGGTCGCTCACCATATCAACCAGCTTCATCTGGCCCACGATTTCACGCATGTTACCTTCAAGAACGTCGACCACCATTTCCTTGATCTGTTCGGGCTTCTTGTTCAAGAAGTTCTGGGCAGAGGCCCTAAGCCTCGAAGGATCGTCAGAAATCTTCACGTTCACGACAGCATCAACAACCACATTGATGTAATCAGAAGTAGGGACTGCATTACGAGTCTTCACGTCAATAGGAATAAGCTGCAAACTCAGGTGATCCGCACGTTCAAAGAACGGAATGCAAAAACCTGCGCGACCAATGATAACACGAGGCTGTTTCTGGATACCAGATACAATCACGGCTTCATCCGGTGCAGCCTTGATATAGGCGGCAAAGAACAGGATGATGAAAAGTAAGACAAGCACACCAACGATGGCGATGATTGTTTCAGTGGACATTTGTTCTCCTTTTTTATTTTTCGTCCTTCTAGTTAACTTGTTCTCTTCCTTAATGAAGATACGATTTTTTTATCTCTTCGGATCAAAAAATCGGAAAAATCGTACAGGCGTAAACCTGCATAAATTTTTCCTTAAAAAAAGACTCGCCTACTGACAAGCGAGTCTTTTTTGCATTAGCCAAACTAGCTTTTAAGCCTGTGCCTGAACAGCAGTGAGAGCGATGGTGTAGACGATATCTTCTACCAAGGCGCCACGGGACAGGTCGTTCACCGGCTTGGCGAGGCCCTGGAGCATGGGACCGATGGCGATGGTGCCACGGGCGGAACGCTGCACGGCCTTGTAGCCGATGTTACCGGCAGACAGGTCGGGGAACACGAATACGGTAGCCTTGCCGGCCACAGCGGAACCCGGAGCCTTCAGAGAGCCTACACTGGGAGTAGTTGCTGCGTCGTACTGCAGCGGGCCATCCAGGGCCATGTCGGGGCGGGCAGCCTTGGCGATGGCGGTAGCTTCCTTCACCAGGTCAGCGTCGGGACCCTTGCCGGAATTGATGGTGCTGTAGGAAAGCATGGCCACGCGGCTGGGCAGGCCAAAAGCCTTGGCTGTGTCGTCGCACTGGAGGGCGATGCCGGCCAGTTCTTCGGCGGTGGGGTTCAGGTTGATGGCGCAGTCGCCATAGACGTAAGTCTGACCGGGCAGGCACATGAAGAACACGGAGCTGACGGACTTGACGCCGGGAGCGCACTTGATGATCTGGAGGGCCGGGCGGAGAGTGTCTGCGGTAGAATGGATGGCACCGGAAACGAGACCGTCCACTTCACCCATCTTCAGCATCATGGTTGCAAGCATCACGTTGTCCTTAAGGGCTGCGCGAGCCTGTTCTTCGGTCATGCCCTTGGACTTGCGAAGTTCAACCAGGGTGGGAACGTACTTCTCGGCAAGAGCTTCGGAGGGTTCGATAATCTCGATGCTTGCGGGAAGGGTTACACCAACGGACTTGGCAGTAGCCTCGATTTCAGACTTGGCACCTACGAGAACAGGCACGGCGATGTTACGTTCTACAGCGAGAACGGCTGCCTGGACGGTACGGGGTTCGGAACCTTCGGGCAGGACAATGCGCTTTGCAGCCTTGGAAGCCTTCACCAGGAGGCCTGCGCGGAACATGGCCTGGGAGGTCTTGCGTTCGGCGGCGGGTTCAGCCAGGTCGCGGGCAATGCACTTGGGGCAATGGAGGAGGCGCTTGGGGCAGAACAGGTCGGCATCTTCGTTGTCGGAATAGATCTTGGAATCGAGAGCGGTTGCAAGGGCTTCGTTGTATGCCTGGGCGCAGACGGGGCTCATGCCTACGGCACCTTCTACCACTACCAGGTCCACGTTTTCGAAATCCTGCTTGAGGAAGTCGGCGGCGATGGTTTCCATGAGGACGGCGGTCTTGTCGGCCTTGATCTGGGCGGCGGCAGCGGCACCGTTTACAGCGGGCTTGTAGGTGGCGACCTTGAGGCCTGCGGCGGCTACGGCTTCACTTGCTTCCTTGATTTTAGCTTCCATGTTTTCGGAGGCTACGAGATATACGCGATTCATTCTGAAATCTCCATTTTTCGATTAAAGTTCTTTTTCCAGTTAGCTTTTCTTTTTACGGCATAAAAATTAGGATTTTGACTCCCCGAAAGCACCTGTTTTTTTCAAAAATGCCTTTTTTGCGAAAAAAAACGTTCAAAATCGGCGTTTATAGGCCTGTCTTATTCCAGTTCGCGGCTCCCTTCCCGACGTATCCCAATTACAAAAAAAACTTTACAAGTTATTGATACAAAAGCACTTGAGTAATGTTAAAAAAAAATTATTTTTGTGGCGGTTTTGTTGTTTGGGAAATTCTAAGGAGAGAACGGATGCGGTTGACGAACCTATTCCGGAGCTTGGCGGTTGGCCTGGCTCTGTTTACTATTTCTGCAAATGCGGCAACTGTCGCTATCGCCCATATCATTTACGAGGGTGACAGTCTTTACTATGCTGATAACGAAGAAAAGCTGAAGTACAGCTTGGTCAGCCAGGAACGCGACGGTACCTATACCATCAAGTTCAACGAAGAACGTCTTGACGACGGGAAGGCTGAACTCCGCAGGCTCCGCTTCGGTCTAAACTGCGAAAAGAATACGGACAAGTGCGGCACGTACCTCACTTCCGAAGAAAAGGATATGCCTTACCTGGCTACGCTTTTCCCGGAGTATGACCAGACCATCAAGGATCAGCCCGTTTACGAAGTCTGGCTCAAGCTGAGTCAGGGTTCTCTTGAGATTCTGCCGGGCATTCCCGACGAATACGTGGTACCCGATTCCGCCACGGTCATTATTAGGCTGCTCCCCTCCTGGAACAACACCACGGCTCTCATGACCCTCAACGGCAAGGACTACTCCATGACTCCCATCCGCGAAACCTACTGCGGGTGGTTCGAAGATACCCTTAGAATTGTTCCCAAGAATGTCTACGTCTCCTTCAAGCAGACTATCGGCGACATGTACATCGGCAAGAATGGTCCCATCAAGGAACCCATCGACATCGAAGACGAAATCAAGCTGGACTCCGCACTGACCATCGGCAAGGAACTCTGGATCGTGGCCAACCAGTATGGCGAACCCGAGATTTCTACCGCATTCCCCGAAATTCTCGGCGACTGCCCTGTAAAGAAACTGCCCGTCATGATGTTCGACTGGCTCCACGGCGACCAGGGTGATGAAAAGAACGCAATCGCACAGGCAGGCACTACAAGCCAGGACTTCGGTACCGGCGGATGTAAGGGCGAAGACAACGCCTACAAGGCCCGCCTGGGCATGGTCGAAAGGGAACTTGGCCCCAACGGCGTTCCTGTCAGGGCAAAGAACTTCCCCAAGGAATGCGAAATTACGGATCACCTTGATTACTGGTTCCTGCCCGAAGTCTTGGCAACCGATGCCGCCGGCAACCAGTACACCAACGCCACTTGCCGTGATCTGGAACTGACTCTGGACAACAAGGGTTTCTGGCTGGGTCAGAAGAACCTGGAAAGCCCCGAAAAGGGTCTCTTCTTCCTGGATGACTTCAAATTCCTGGATGAGGCAGGAACTGTTCCCAACCCCAACTTCGACTGGCTCAACGGTGGCGAAAATATCGGTACCCACAACTATGGCTTTACCATGAAGATCCAGGCCCAGTTTGAATATGTAAGGGGCCAGTACTTTGAATTCTACGGCGATGACGATGTGTGGGTTTTCATCAACAACAAGCTTGTGGTGGATATCGGCGGCCAACATCACCAGGTTAGCGGTTCTGTAAAGCTGGATACCATCGGACAGGATACAGGCGACCCCCTGATTCCTGGCGAAACCTACCCGTTCCACATTTTCTACGCAGAACGTCACAAGGATGAATCCAACTTCAAGATGCGTACGTCTATCGACCTGAAGACTGACGCCAGCATGTTCCTGAAGGACATTCCCGGTGGCGAAAAGGTTATCCAGAAGGAAGTTTGGCAGATTGTCCGTAAGACCGCCCTGGCCTGCGACTTCTCTACAAGCCCCGAACTTCGCGACACCACTCTCGGCCCCTCAACATTCACCTTGTTCGGTAAGAGTCTGGCCAAGGGAGGCATCGCCCTCTCCAAGCTTGATTCCGCCTACTATAGCGGTATCAAGGTCACCAATGACTATACCATGCTTACCATTGACCTGCAGGCGATCGGCTTTGCGCAGAGTCTGCCGCCGGGAACCTACTACGTACGCGTAGCCCTCCGCGACAGTCCCGACCAGTACAAGGACGTCTACTTTACCGTGGATCCCTACGAACTGCCCAACCTGGCATACGCAAGCGTCAAGGATTCTAGCTACTGTGTCGCCAACATCAGCGAAACGGCAGATTCCACAATGGACTCCACTTGCTACACCCAGTACTGGCACGCATTCGGTAACGAGATCTCCCGCGACGTTTCCAGCGACACTCTCCCTGTTAGCCTCGACCGTACTGAACGTATGTGGGCAGGACGCTCCTACCCCGTCAACATCATGTATGCAGAAGAATGGGCTACTATCTATAGCGGTATCGCAGTATCCATCATTTCTACTAACCCGAACCTGATCGCATGCGACTCCCTGGGCAACATCATTGACGAAGTGGTCCTGGTAGCAGGCCATGCCAGCTTCTATATCAAGGCCCAGGACGAAGTGATTAACGCCACCTTGACAATCAAGAGTGCAGGCGCCAAGAACGCTTCTGTAGACTGGACAAACATCAACATTGCAGTCCCGCCTGTTCCGCAGATTGATTCCGCATTCATCTACGACAGAAATGGCGATGGACGCGCTGACAGCATCTGGCTTCACTTCAACAAGGCCCTCGGCGGCCAGAGCGTTCTGGATTCCCTGAAGTTCGTATTCGGTAGCAATTTCGATACCCCCTACAAGGCAGTCTACAACGACGGTGAAGATTTCGCCTATGTCGTTGCAAGTGGTTCGGGATTCAGCACCTCGATCTATACCGGCGGTGCAATGGCTCCCTACAACGGAAAGATTACCGTTTACTACACCTACACTGACGAATCCGGCAAGCAGTCCTACTTCCCTGTGGAAGGCATCCTGTACGACAGAGTCGGTCCTGTTATCGTCGCCGCTGAAATTGAATACATGAGCGACGGTAATACGTTCCTGAGACTGTCCTTCAGTGAAGGCGTCAACGAGGAAAACGCAAACATTGATTTGTTCAGTTTCCACTGCTGGAAGGACAAGGTTCTTCATACTGTAGTAAAGACCCCCGGAAGAATCGGCGCAGGACAGCCCAACCAGTGGAGTCTTGTATTCTCCAAGGGTAGCACACAGGATATCGTCCCTGCCGTAGGCGACTCCATCAGGTTCACGGTTCCCTCTATGGGCGGACAGGCTCACGACCTAATCGGAATTCTCCCCCACGAAGGAAACCCCTGGGTACGAATCACCGGCGAGCAGAAGGTTACCGTTACCAGCCCGAAGGTTGTGGCCCTGGATCCTGCCGCAGAGAATTTCGAGAGCGCAAAGGAAATCATTACCAACCCCAACGCCACGGTTCCAAAGCTGGTCGTTAGCGAACAGGCCATGAGCGCAGAGCAGGTCGCCGCAGTTTACGGCACACAGGGTCATTACCTGGGAGACCTGGACATGGCACAGTTGGTAGAAAATGAGATTGCCGAAATTGTGAAGGCCGTTCAGAGCACCCCCAGCTACGTAGACAAGAAGGCAGCAAACGATCCCGCTAACGCCGACAAGACCTACACCATCGATGAAATCATCGCCGCCGTCGCAAACGGTACCATGAGCATCGGTGAAGCCAAGGACAGATTTGACCTCAGCGAAGTCATCGTAGACGCTTACGAAAACGGTCTTCTGAATGTCGAAAATCTGCACTACTACTCCAGCGGTACCGAAGCCGACATCAAGAACATCGTCTCTACCGTTGCAGAAAGCACCGTGCTGACTTACAAGACCTTCTACTACACCAGCCTTGGCCACTATGTTAGCGGTCAGACCGGCAGACTGACCTGTAACGACGACATCTTCAAGGATGGCGGACGCAAGAACTGCCTGGATTCCGACGGCAAGCTGTTCCTGGCCTGGAACATGCGCGCAGACAACGGAAGACTCGCCGCAACCGGTGTCTACATCGCCCGTCTGGAAATCAAGATCAAGGTAAACACCAAGACCATTACCGACAAGACCCAGGACTTCCTCTGGGGCGTCCGTCGCGGTCAGGTTAACGCCATTGACCTTGGTCTCTAATTAGACTGTTCTAAAAAATTCTTACACGGAATCCCCCTGCCAAAGGGGGATTTTTTTTGGAACGAACTCCCCCAAAAAGGCCTCAAAAAAAGTTTTCTCCGGTATTTTTACAAAAACGCACTC
Source organism: Fibrobacter sp. UWH5 (assembly GCF_900142505.1). Lineage (NCBI taxonomy): Bacteria > Pseudomonadati > Fibrobacterota > Fibrobacteria > Fibrobacterales > Fibrobacteraceae > Fibrobacter > Fibrobacter sp. UWH5. The sequence goes on from NZ_FRBB01000019.1 coordinate 21,102, forward strand.
TTTACTTGTTGCATTCCAATCAGGAATAATTTATTTCTACGGAGACCTAGAGACTCGTTTGGTGTAGCGAGCCTCACTAAGGAGAGATTGGATGGTGTGTAGAGTACTTCTTGAGAAGGCAAGGAAGTTGCCTTCCCTTGTTTCGTTTAACAAATTTAAACCCCTTCGTGCGATCGCGCTGGCAGGGTTAGTCTTGGGCCTTTCGGCCGCAGCGTTCGCCGCAGATTACACCGCTGACGTGGAATACGCCGACGGAAATCTCTATTACACCGTTACTTCAGGCAGAAACAATCTCACGAGATGTACAAGCCTCGCCAATGGCATTTCTTTCTCTACAGTGGATGCCAAGAACGTCACCATCAATTTATACACCAACAGGAACTGCAATACTCCCCTGACAGTCCAGCGCAGAAACGTCACCATCAAGGGCGCGGACCTCTTCAAGGACGGAGCCACTTCAGCAACAGCCACACTCGGCAAAGACGGCAAGCTGACTCTCGAAGAACCCGGCAGCCGAAAGACGATCGCCTTCTTTACCCCCTGGAGCAACACCAACGCCATCCTCTTCATGAACGGCGACTCCGTGGGCATCATGCAGCCCATCAAGAATTATTGTGGCTGGTTCGCCGCATCGGTCAAAACTCCCGAAAATGGACTCAAGGTTTACTTTAAACAGACTGTCGGTCGTAACTATGTAGGCGCAGAAGGCGTCACCATCACCGAACCGACCATCGCCAGCGAAATCTCCCTGGATTCCATCGCCAGCATTTCCGACACCATCTGGGTGCAGGGTTACAAGGCAGACGTTCCCGCCTTATTCTCCAAGTACCCCGGCGTCCTAGGAGACTGCCCCCTCAAGAAATTCCCCGTTACCGTATTTGACTGGCTTCATGGCGACAAGGGCGACGGTGACGATCCCGGCAAGAACGGCGACCCCGCCAACGGTGTCAGCGCCGACTTCGGTTCTGGCGGTTGTGGCGGATCCAACAACAACAAGGGATATATGGGCGGCATGGTCCAGAAGAATCTGGGCCCCAACGGCGTTCCCGTTCCCGCAGATCCGTTCCCCGGAGACTGTAAGATTACCACCCACCTGGCAAACTGGTTCCTGCCCGAAGTGGTGGCTACCGATGCCGCCGGCACCCAGTACACCAACATGACCTGCCGCGACATTTACATCTCTATGGACAAGGAAGGTTTCTGGCTGGCCGAAGTTTCCTCTGACAATGTTTCCGAAGGAAATGACGCCACCAAGGGCGGCATGTTCCTTGTAGACGACTTTGAATTCCTGGATGACGCCAAGACCGTCAAGAATCCCTACTTTGACCAGCTAGGCAACGGCCAGAAGCATAACTTCGGTTTCGCCGTCAAGATCCAAGCCACCTTTGAATACGTTCCCGGTCAGTACTTCGACTTCTACGGCGATGACGACGTGTGGGTCTTTATCGACAACCGCCTGGCAGTAGATATCGGTGGCCAGCACCGACAGGTTGCAGGTGCCGTAGACCTGGACACCATGGGACTTGTCGAAGGAACTACCTATGACTTCCATATTTTCTATGTGGAACGCCATACCAGTTCTTCTAATTTCCGTATGCGTACATCCATCGACCTGCAGGTGGACGCCTCCATTTTCGTAACGTCCATCCCCCTGGGTGATGAAACCAATTACAAAGTCTGGCAGGTCAATAAGAAGAACAAGCTTTCCTGCGGTTATGACGCCAACTCTACAGAAACGGATACTACAGGCGGCGCTTCCACATTCAAGCTTACCGGCGGCAATCTTTCTGAACCCCAGATTCTTGATGTGGGCTTGCATTACGAAGGCCTCAACATTACCAGCGACTCTACATTCAGCGTCAACGTAGAAGCCATCAAGGCTAACGGCGCCCTGGCTCCGGGCCACTACTTCCTGGAAATCACCCTGAAGTCCGATCCCAGCCAGACTACAAAGGTCGAAATTACCGTCCCTGCCTACGACCTCCCCAGCGTAGCATTCGCAAAGGAAGACTGGACAGTCCTCGGCACGGCCGTTTCTGGCGACACCACTCAGATCGGCGAATGGGCTTACGCCACCTACCAGGTCAACATCACCTTCTTTGAAGAATGGGCTACAGTCAATAATTATAACAGAAAGATCAACCTGTCCTTCTCTGACGTAAACATCGACATTCTTGATACCATCGGCGGAAAGAAGATTACTTCCGTCAACCTGGATTCCAACGGCAGAGCCACCTTCTACGTACACGCCAACGCCCCTGTTACCGGAGCAACACTTACCATCAAGGGCGCAGCAGCAGGTTCTTCTGCCTGGACAAAATTGAATTTTGCCGATCCGCCAATTCCGCAGATCGTTACAGCAACCATTTTTGACAGAAACGGTGACGGTCGAGCCGACAGCCTATATGCACAGTTCGACAGAAGCCTTTCTGACAAGAGCCGTCTGGATTCCATTCAGTTTGAATTTGGCGAAGCCTTTATGGCAACCGACAAGTTCAGACTCATCAACAACAATACCATCGTCCTGACCGCCGAAGATATCGATGTTGAAAAATGCACCGACGCCAAGTGTGGTTTCGGTAGCCGCCAGTTCACCGGAGGTGCAACCAATATCTACACAGGTTCCCTGAACAACTGGTTCACCTACAAGGACAATGGAAAGACAAGTCAGTTCTACAAGGAAAACGAACCCATCAGCGACGGCATGGGCCCCATTATCGTAAGTGCCGTGAAGTCCAAGAGCAACGATGGTAACCGCCACCTGGCACTGACTTTCAGCGAAGCCATCTCAGACGATTCCCGTATTCAGTTCGCCACCATGTTTGAATTTATCTGCATGCGCGGTGGCATCAACGAGAATCCCGAAACCCCGGTACTGCAATCCGGTAGCGGCAATACCATGACCCTGGTTTATAGTTCGACCACACAGGACGCCGTATTGCCCAACAATGGAGACCTGATCCGCTTTGTCCCCGGAAACGGTTCCGCAAACGAGACCATCGACCTTGTTGGCAACGCTCCCCACAAGGACAACGCCTGGGTAACCATCACTGGCGACCAGGAACTGACCAACGAAAGTCCGGGAGTCATTTCTATCGGCGATGACCCCTACGGCATCATCAAGAAGGATACCGTCACACAGAGCCTGCTGATCACCAACACTACCCAGGACGCTCAGCAGATCGGCGACTCCCTCGGTGTTCAGGGCAGCCTCATTGACTACGACATTTCCAAGATCATGTTGGAAGAAACCCAGAAGGACATCAACTCGCTGGACGCATTCATCGAATCTCAGCTGGGAAGCACCACGACCTACGATACGACATATATATGCATCAGCGAAGAAGAAGCCCTGACGCAGGTCTTTGCCGATATCAGAACCGGAGTGGTTGGCGAAAACTTCGGCTTTAGCGAAGCCACCGTCATCGCCATCATGGAAGGTACTATCAACGAAAGCAATTACCAGTCCGCCCTAACAGCAGAAGAAAAGGGCATCATAGCCAAACTGACCGAAGACAATATTGAAGCCAGCAGGGACACCCTGACCGAAATCAGTTCCATTTCGACCACCACCCAGACGGATTTGTTCAACTCGATCAGGGCAGGTCTACTTGATGAAAAATTGAAGCAGGCCGGAGTCAGCCAGACCGTCATTGACGCCATCAAGGACGGCACCCTGAACGAATACAACATCGAAGAATTCCGCAACGGTTCCAAGTCCCTGATTGCAGACGACGCCATAGAACTCTTCTACCGTACACGTTACTACAGCCAGTATGGCGAATATGTGGGCGGAACTTCCAAGTCCATCAAGTGCTCCGACAAGGAAATCTATGGCGAAGAAGGCTGCATGAAGAACAAGGGCAAGATCTTCCTGGCCTGGAACATGCGCTCCAACAACGGCCGCCTCGTGGGAACCGGTGTGTATATCGCCCGACTGGAACTGAAGATTATCGTAAACGGCAAGACCACCATGCATCAGACCCGCGACAAGCTGTGGGGCGTGCGCCGTGGAAAAGTCAACAAGCTTGGCCTAGAATTCGGGCCCTAGAAAAGAAATTAAACCTCTCTCATTAAAGGTGTCCGGCCAAATGCCGGCGCCTTTTCTTTTTTTTGCCCGCTGACCTTCATTTTTACACACTTACTAAACAAAATCAACAAATTCTTACACAGTTATTTTTAAAAAACATTGATTTTTACAAGATTTTAAATATTTTTGAAAAACTTCTTCAAATATTTGAAATTATTTCTAAACACTTCGTCTAAAAATGGGATTAGAGCAAATGGGTGTTTAGAAGGAGAAATCTATATGTGGTGTAAGAATCTCTCCAAAACAATCCTCATGGGACTCGCCTTGAGCGCATGTCTCGTTGCCGCTAGACCCGGTGCCAACAATACAGACCGCCCGGGCAACGAAACTCCCGCAACAAAAACCCCGGCCAAAGTCCTCCGTTTTCTTGCCCCCTGGACCAACACCAACGCCATCGCCTACGTCAACGGAGATTCCATCGGTGTCATGACTGCCGTAGACAAATACTGCGGCTGGTACGAAACGAAAATCAGCAAACCCGATGGTGAGTTCAGCGTCTATTTCAAGCAGACCGTAGGAAACAAATTCTACAGCGCAGAAGGCGTCGTTTCTAAAGCCCCCGGCACCGAAAACGAAATCAGCCTGGACAGTCTGGCGGCCGAAGGCGACACCCTCTGGATTCGCGCCTATAAGGCAGACGCACCCGCCCTCTTTACCCAATACCCAGGCATCCTGGGAGATTGCCCCACCAGAAAACTCCCCGTCATGATGTTCGACTGGTATGACGGCAGCCGCGACAACCACAAGAAATTCAGGCCCACCACCCGCGACGAAAGCCTCTGCAACCTGGGCGACGGCGCGGACCACTGCACCGACACATTCGGCGGCGTGGGAACCAGCGCAGACTTCGGCGGCGACAACGTAAACCTCTGCTGGCCCAATTCCCCCATGTCCAAGAGGGACTACACCGAAGAAGACCGCAATCTCATTGACTACACCGCCAGTCTCGACCAGGTGCTGGAAGGCATGGTGGAACGCAAACTGGGAAAGAACGGTGTCCCCGTCCGAAATGAGAATTTTGACTGGAAAGGAAAGTGCCGTAACGCAGAACATCTGAATCAATGGTTCCTGCCCGAAACGTTGGTGGTCAAGAATGGCAAGGCCTACACAAACGCCACCTGCCGCAACATGACCCTGCAACTGGACGAAGACGGCATTTGGCGCGCCCAGATGGACAGCGATACAAAATCTTCCGTAGGCGAGGCCCGTGGCGGCATGTTCCTGATCGACGATTTCCAATGGCTGGATTCAGCAAAGACAATTCCCAACCCTTATTACGATTCCATCCCCAGCGGATTCGCCGGCATTGACGGCAGCGGGAAAAGTTCCAGCAACGCCTACCATAATTACGGCATGTCCATGAAGGTGCAGGCCAACTTCGAATATGTCCGCGGCCAGTACTTTGAATTTTTGGGCGACGATGATGTATGGGTTTACATCGACGGAAAGCTAGTGGTGGATATCGGCGGCGTTCACGACAGAAGAAGCCGCGCCGTAGACCTGGACACCCTTGGCCTGATCGAAGGAAATACCTACGTATTCAACATCTTCTACACGGAACGCTACAAGGTCGAAGGGAACTTCAAGATGCGAACATCCATGGACCTGAAAGCCGACGCCAGCCTACTCATCTCCAGCTACGCAGAAAAGAATCTAAAGAGTTACGAAATCTGGCAGGTCAACAAGCGCGACGCCCTGAGCTGCGACTTTTCCAACAGCCAAACTACAACGGATACAACCGGCGGCGCCTCCACCTTCAAGCTGTCCGGAGGAAACCTGGACGACCCTCAGGAGCTGGGAATCGGCGACTGGTACGAAGGCATTCATATCACCAGCGACTCTACGTTCAGCATCGACTCGGCCGCCATCGTCGACAATTACACTCTGGCTCCGGGACATTACTTCCTTGAAATTTCCCTGAAGTCCGATCCCAGTCAGACAACCTCTATTGAGATAACCATCCCCTCTTACAGCATTCCCAGCGTTGCGTTCACCGACAGCACCTGGAAAATCCTGGGACAGGAAATCTCCGGTGACACCCTGCAAATCGGACACTGGGCCAACACCGAATACGACGTGTACATTTCCTTCTTCGAGGATTGGGCACAGGTCAACAATTACAACAAGAAAATTAATTTGTCCATTTCACATCCGGCTGTAGACATCCTTGATACAAATGGGGACGTCATCACTTACGTCAACCTGGACAAGGAGGGCAGAGCCCACTTCAGGATTCGCGCAAACAGTGCCGTCGAGGGAGTCACCTTGGTCGCCAAGGGATCCGCAGCCTCGGCATCCTACTGGAAGAACCTGAACTTCGATAACTCTCCGGAACCCCACATCACCAAGGCCATCATCTTTGATAGGAACGGCGACGGCAGAGCAGACAGCCTTTATATTGAACTGGACAAGAAGCTGGATTCCAAGAACATACTGAATGACATCCAGTTCACGTTTGGAGAATCCTTCCCCACCACAAAGGATTTCGACATTTCTTCTAGCGGAGACGAAATCATCGTCACGGTGGACTGCGACGACAACATCTGCGGTTTCGGCAAGAAGCAATTTACCGGCGGAGAATCCGAAAAATATTTCGGTTCCATCAAGGCCAACTTTACCTACAAGGAAAATGGAATCGAGGAACACTTCAGCCCTTATTACGAAAACATCATCGAAGACGGCATCGGCCCCATCATCGTAAAGGCTGTCGCCGCCAAAAAATCCGATGGAAACCGCGAACTCGCTCTCACTTTCAGCGAAGCCATTACAGACAAATCAAGGGAATATTTCAAGAATCTTTTTGAATACACCTGCATGCGTTCCGGAGTCAACGAAAAGCCGGAATCCGCCATCCAGCAAAGCGGCAGCGACAACACCATGACTCTCATCTTTAGACAGTCTACGGATAACGCCATCCTGCCCACCAACGGCGACCTGATTCGTTTCGCCACCTCCGCAAGCAACACCGCAGAAGACCTGCTGGGCAACGCGCCCCATCGCGACAATCCCTGGGCTACCATCACCGGCAACCAGGAAGTTTCCAACGAAAGTCCGTCCCTCATTACAGTCAGTACCGAAAACGAAATTATTGCCAACCCTGCAGCCACCCAGCCCATGCTCAACGCCGACAGCAACTTGACCGCGCAGGAGATCGGCGAAAAGTACGGCGTGCAGGGCAACCTCCTCAGTTTCAACATCGCAAAAATCATGCTGGACGAAACGGGAGAACAGTTCAACATCCTGGACGCATTCATCGAAAGCCGCACAGGCACCGAAGCCACGGATCGCTACGACACCACCTACACCCTCACCAAGGACGAAGCCCTGGAACAGCTCTTCGTGGACATTAGCGCAGGTATCATTGGCGAATCCTACGGCATCAGCGATGAAGCCGCACAGCTGATTTCCGAAGGAAAGGTGACCGCCAAAAATTACAAAAGCGCCGGCCTGGCCGACAGCGTCATTGAAGCCATCGAGAGCCTTTCCCTGAAGAACTACGAAGACGGCATGAAGGTTACAAAGGTCACCTCCACCACAACAGTTTCGATCCAGGACATTCTGGATTCCATCGCAAGCGGCTGCTTCGACAAGGAACTGAAGGAGGCGGGCATTAGCGATGCCACCTTGCAGGCCATCAAGGACGGAAGCATCGACGAGGCACTCATCAACGAATACCATCTGGCAGGAAATACAGGCAAAGAAATCTTCCTGCGAGAGCATTCAAACCTGATCGTTTCCGCAGATGCAGTCACCCTGAAATACCGCACCCGCTACTACAGCCAGTATGGCGAATACGTAGGCGGAGCCGCAGGCGAAATCAACTGCAACAGCGACCTCTATAAAGATGCGTCCGGTGAAGGTTCCTGCCTAGACCACGAAGGGGAACGCCTCTTCCTGGCATGGAACATGCGCGACAGAACCGGCAGACTGGTCGGAACCGGCGTCTACATCGGACGACTGGAATTAAGAATAGAAGTCAACGGCAAGACCATACTGAACCAGACCCGCGACAAGCTCTGGGGAGTCCGCCGAACAAGGCCGTAACTCCAGACAAAAAGAAATCCCTCCAAACCAACCAAACCAAAAGGACCGCGCGATTTATTTCGCGCGGTCTTTTTGCGCTGACGGAACAGCAAGAAGCCAACCATAAAAAAAAGAGCCCGCGATTACAACCGCGAACTCTCTTACAGTTCCAAGAAAGTCTTACTTGTTTTCTACACAGCGAACGTTGTAGGCACGAGTATCGCCACCCACATGCTGGACTTCGTGAGGTCTATCGCCAGAATAGTTCTTGATACGATAGGAATTGTTGGTTCCGTTATCTTCGTACCAGATATATCCCTGGTCACCTTCATTTCCAAAGCTATTGCCTTCTTCAACGTTCACACGGCCGCCAATGGACCACCATTCATGTTCTACAGCATTATCCAGCGCGAGAACTTCTGCCTCGGTTGGAAGTCTCCATCCAGTGGGGCAGGCGGACAATGCAGCGGCATAGGTATAATACCTGCCATACTTGGCACACATATCAGCACCGTCCTTAGTGGGGCAGAAACTATTGGCCTTGGTTTCGTAATTCAGGTTCTGGGTCATCCAATGAACACCGGCGATAGTCTTCAAGGCGTAGGTCTTGTTGTCTCGCAGGTCAACCATCTGAGTTTCTGTTACGTTGGGCCACACTTCCGCCTCGGAAGAGACTCCAATAACGATGGTTTCCATGCTAGCGCTGGAGGTAACCGCAGCCGCTTCGCACTTTTCGCTCCAGCAGAAAACACCGCTACTAATGTAGGGGGTCTCATAATTGCTGGCAGAAGACAAATACACAGTCTTGTTGACAGTATCTGTTACGGCAGAACCACTAGACTTGACTTCAGCCTGTACCCCAGAATCCTTCTTAGAAGACGATGATGCAGGAGCGTCACCCTGAGGGGCGTTAGAATCGCTGGAAATAGAGCTATCCTGCTCAGCAATTATCACATCAACGTCTGAGATGGTATCGGAACAAGCCGAAATCATGCTCACTACACCCACAAATCCCAATAATGCAGTGATCTTTTTCATAGGCTCAAATATAGTTTACAAAACCATACCTAAACAGCAAAAAGTTTTTTACTATCTTTGTGCTCACTATGACGAACGTTGAAATTTTCGACACCACTTTTGCCATGACCATCCTGGTCATTTTGGCCCTCTGCATCCCCACTGTCCTCTTGGTTGCCAACTGGCTTCTGCATCCGGGCAAAATCAAGGATACCGCCATCAAGGGTACCTCCTATGAATGTGGTATCGCCCATGTATCCGGCACCTCCAGCGAACGCTACCCGGTCAAGTACTACATGGTGGCAATGCTGTTCCTGGTGTTCGACCTCGAAGTTGCATTCCTCTACCCCTGGACCATCCAGTTCCTGGCTGGTGGTTGGGAATTGCTCTTTGTTCTTCTCGCCTTCCTGGTGATTCTCGAAGCCGGTTACTGCTACCTCATGAAGAAGGGCGTGCTGAACTGGACTCGCATTCAGGACTAATTCCTGAATCCACAGATATTCTATCTCAAAAATGGTGGTTGCGACCTTCGGGGCGCAACCACTTTTTCATACCCGACCTTCGGGGCGCAACCACTTTTTCATATCCGACCTTCGGGGCGCAGCCGCATTTTTACTTCCGCCCTGCGGGGCCTATTTTTTGTTTAAACCTCGGGAACTAGAACGCAGACCGGATATAAACAGTCATGCCGAACTTCTCGTAGTCCACCCAGGAAATCTCACCACGGGCGTAAAGCCGTTCCTTCAAGTTAAGGGCCAGCATCCCTCCAAACCCAACAGCCTGATGCCACCGATTCCGTAGAAGTTCGCTAAAGTGGTCACCCACCTTGGCCCCTTCAAAAAAGATATCACCGGCCAGGCGCCAACCTAAATATTTACGCAGTTCCGCCTGTAAAATCAGACTCTGGTTATCGCGAAAAAACAAGCTCTCTACACCGCGAAAGCGTTTCGTTCCATCAGGGCCAGATAGCATGTCAAAGGGAACATCCCCGCTAGCCCTTTGCCAGAGGGCTGCCGTCGCCACGGAGATATTCCAGAACAAGGGCGTGTACCCACGGAGGTCCAGATCCTGAACACCGAAGTCATAATCCCCTAGCCAGTCGCTGTAGAACATCTGCTGCCAGCGAACAAGGAAACCGCTCCGGGTCCAGTTCAAATTGTCGCGGGTGTCGTAACTAAGAATATAGCCGCCCCCATTCCGCCAACCATTATGCAAATCCGGTAAGTCCACATCGGCACAGCGATCCTTGGTGCAGTCATTAAAATCGGTAGACGACCTTTCTGCAATAACCTTCACACCATAATTGAACGACCGGGGCAACCCTATGGAAGACTTCAATTCCGTAGAAAAATGCAGACGTTCTCGATCGAAGCCGATGTACTTGTCGAAGTCCACATCGTTCCCCATGCCGAAGTAACTGCCTACCCAGTTCTGATACCTGAAGTCTACGATACCGCTAATCCTGTCGTGGTACAGATAGAAATAGGGAACCATCAGAAACTGGAACTGCTTTCGGGTAGAACAGTATGCCGTAATATCGATTTCCTGGACCTTACCACCAGGTTCGTTGGGCTTAAAGAACAGAAGCGCCATGGCACCATACTGCAGTTTGGTTTCTTCCGAATAACCTAATATGGGAAGGGCAGAAAATCGCTGAAAATGATCCTCATCATTCTCTAAAGCGAAGGCGGCTGGACCAATACCGCACACCGCAAGGGCCACCACGCTCATAATCTTGCGCAGTAGCTTGCAGTTCTTTTGCGGCACCTTCGGACTCATGGTTCACAATATATATATTAGTGCCGTTATGAACCATATTGCAATTTTTATTGATGCAGAGAACCTGACCAACTGGGTAAGAAACAACGGCGTGCAGTCCTTAATGGACGAACTGCTGCCCCTGGGGCAAATCGTTGTGCGTAAGGCTTACGGCAAGTGGTCAAGCCCCCAGCTGATGCCTCTGCAATCCGCATTGAACGAAAACGGTTTCGAACTTGTCCACACCTTCCATCCTGTCAGCGGAAAGAATTCCACCGACATCAAGATGACCGTAGACACCATGGAAGTGGCCCTGGATTCCCAGGTGCAGTGGATCGTGCTGGCCACCGGCGATTCCGACTTTTCGCCCCTGTTCCGCAAACTCCGCGAACAAGGCAAGGAAGTCATCGGCGTCGGTCCCAAGTCCCCTCTAAGCGAGTGCGTCAAGAATTCCTGTTCCCGCTACGTTTACACCGACGACGCCACGGCCGCCCCCGTGGACGAAGATGAAGAAGAAAACGCCAAGGACAGAAGCAGCCTTATCGTGTCCGAAAAGATCGACTCCATGGAAATGCTCCGCGACATCCTGCAGAAGGAAGACGGCCCGCTGCCCCTTGCCGCCGTCAAGCCGAAAATGCTGGGCATCGACAACGCCTTCAACGAAAAGCGTCTGGGATTCAAGAACTTCATGGACTTCGTCAAGTCGGCAGACTTCGTACAAATCAACGACATCGGCGGCGGATCCTTCACCGTATCTCTCGCCGAGCAGAAAGTCTCTGTGGAAGAAGACGCCCAGATGGTTCTGGCCAAGGCACTCAAGCGCAAGGGCTGGGACATCTTCCCCAAGAACATGCTTAAGAAAATCTACGTGGCCGCCTGCGACCTGAGCTCCTTCGTTCCCATGAGCAAGCAAATGCTGGTAGAAGAAATCGTCGCCATGAACATCCCCGGCACCACAAGCAGTTACATCAACCGCGCCCTGGGAACATTCTTCAAGGCAAAGCTGGTAACCGTCTCCACCAGCGACGATGGCGACAAGCTTTGGACGCTGACCGAAAACAATCAGTACTGGAAGGAAATCGACAAGGCCATGCTGGACCGCCTCCACGTAAGCCTCAAGGAGACCAAGCAGAAGGTTCCCAAGAAGGACGTCATTGCCATGCTTTACGGAAAGTACGCCGAAGGCGAGGCAGAAAAACTCGTTTAGTTTATACTTATTGATATAGATAAATTAAACGTAAATAATTTCCGCATACCTATAAAAAAAGAAGGACTCGCTTTCGCGAGCCCTTTCTTATTGCAGTTCCTAATGTCTAAGCCTTAGTCAACCAGACGAGACGGCATCAGGAGGAAGCTATAGTTCAGGTCTTCACCGACCGGTTCGATAATGCAGGCGCCAAGAGGGCTGTTCATCTTGAGGATAACTTCTTCGCTCTTGCACATGCCGAGGATTTCGGAGAAGTAACGACCGTCAAAGCCCATGCTGAAGTTGCCTTCGCCATTGTGAGTAATGGCCAGTGCTTCGCGGCATTCGCCACCAACATCCGGGTCAGTTGCAGAAAGTTCCATGACGTTGCCGTTCATGTGCAGACGGATCTGGTGAGTGCGGGGATTAGCCATGGGGAGAATGCTCTTGACCTTGCCCTGAAGTTCGGCGCAGTTGGCCTGCACGGTACGTTCAAAGTTCTGGGGGATCACATTGCGGTAGTTAGGATACGGTCCTTCGTACAGCTTGGAAATGATCTGGGTAGAACCGGTGCTGAACAGCACATGGGTTTCGGTAGTGCGAATTTCGATGATATCTTCGCTCTTGGCAATGCGCAGGATCTGCTGCAGAACCTTGGGCTGGATGATAATGCCGCTAGCGAGAGTAGCGCCTTCCTGGTCGATGCTTGCACGGCCCATGCGGTGACCGTCGGTAGCGACCATGGAAACCTTGCCATTGTCAGCTTCGAAGAACACGCCATTCAGGTTCATGCGGACAGAATCGTTGGAAGTTGCAAAAGCGGTCTTTTCGACGAGGAATGCAAGTTCGCTTGCAGCGAAGTTCAGGCTGTCGCCTTCCACTTCCGGGAACGGAGGGAAGTCACCAGCGTCAAAACCCATGATAGAAGCCTGACCGCGTTCGCTCCACTTGATGCGAGCCAGATAATCCTGGACATCGATGCTGATGGTTTCGATAGCGGGATCGCTAAGAGCCTTGATCAAGTCAGAGAACTTGCGGGCGTTGATCACGACTTCGCCATCACGTTCGCCGTTCACTTCCAGCTTGGTCCTGACACCAAGGTTCAAGTCGGTTGCGCAAATTTCCAGGATGTTTCCTTCGAGACGAAGAGAATAGTTGTTCAGAATCTGAAGAGTAGACTTGTTGGGAATTGCGGTAATGGCAGTCTGCAGAGCTTCCTGCAGGTCGGACTTCTTAATATCGAACTTCATCTTAGCCTCTCTGGATTAGCATGGTGCCAACAAAGAAGATTACGGCGAGAGCTCCAAGTACAGCAATAATCTTGGGGTCCAGTGCGTTCTTCTTGTTCGGGGTGAACTTCTTGACTTCTTGTTTAGCGTGTCTACGATCGCGACGACTCATGGTATTTCTCCAAATTTTATACGGATAAAAAACTAATTTTTTTACAGACATTGGAAATCATCTTATGAGTAAAATTCCTTTAAATAAGCTTAAAAATTCGGCTATGAACTTCGCCTCTACCGCACTTTTGCGGGTAGAACTGGCAGCCGAGGAATCTAGGCTCAAAAACCGCTTCCAGGCACTGGGTCAGAAACTTCACGGAGCCGTCCGTGACGACCTTCTTTCCGCCATCAAGGACGACCCGTCCGTGGTAGAAATACTCGGCGCCATCGAAGAACATAAGCGCAAAATCAATTCCTTGCGGGAGCGTATCGACGGTGAAAAAACTTGAAATCCATGTATTCCCCAGCAAGACCACCTCGGGTAAGAGCTACAGCGTATCCCTCCTAGGGGCCATACTCTCTGTATTGAGCGTTTGTGCCGCCGTGGCAGGCTTTATCATGTTCTCTCCCGTCCGCATTATGGATAACATAACAAGCGGAAACGTAACGAACGTCTATCGCCAGAATGCAGCTATCGAAAAGGAACTGGTAGCCGTCCGCGCCTCCGTAGACTCTTCCATCCTCAAGGCCGAAGAAACAAGGCTTCTCCGCGACAGCACCCTGAAAATGGGAGGTCTGGGATTCACCCTGGAAACCACCAGCGACGAAGAACGCGCCGCCCGCAAGCGCAAGAGCCTGATGGAACTGGAAACCACTTTCCGCAAATTGCTGAACGCCCTGGAAAACGATTCCGCCCTGGCCGCCAAGCTGCCCGTACTTCACCCCATGAAGGGTGAACACGCCGTCAAGAAACGCTTTGAAATGGCCTACGATCCCTTTACCGACAGACAACTGCCCCATCGCGGCATCGACTACGTGGCCGTCGAAGGGGACACCGTCTATGCGACAGGTGCAGGTGCCGTCATGGAAGTCCGCAACCATCGCGGTTTTGGCCTGTCCATGAAAATCGAGCATGTGAAGGGCGTACGTTCCTTCTACGCCCACCTAGGGAAATCCCTTGTCCCCCAGGGAAGCTTTGTAAAACGCGGTCAACCCATCGCCCTCATCGGCGAAAGCGGTCGCGAAACGAGCCTCGGCCTGCACTACGAAATCCGACTGTCGGGCAACTCCATCAACCCCGAAAGTTTCTTCATCACCAAATAGGTGGACAGGAACGAGGTCAATATGGCAAATTCCGCTTTTGAACAGAACATCATCGCCATGGTATGGGACTGCGACAAGACGCTCATCAGCTCTTACATGCAGGAACCCCTATTCCGTCATTTCAACGTTGACGGCGCCAAGTTCTGGCAAGAAGTGAACGCCCTAAAAAGCCACTACGCCGCCCAGGGAATTTCCGTCAATTCCGACACCAGCTACCTGAACCACATCTTGACCTATGTGAAGGCGGGGCTGTTCAAGGGACTTTCCAACAAGATGCTCCGTAGCTTCGGCAAGGAACTTGCCTTTTACCCGGGCCTTCCCGATTTTTTCGGCGAAATCAAGAAGCTGATTGAAGAAGATCCGAAATACAAGGCCTTCGACATCCGTCTGGAACATTACGTGGTCAGTACCGGTTTTGCCGAAACGATCCGTGGCAGCGCCATCGCCCCCTTTGTAGATGGAATTTTTGGATGTGAATTCATCGAAGAAGTACTGCAACCCGGTTTTCTGGATGCAAAGGACGCAGCAGGGAACGTCCCTAACGCAAACGAAGTATCCGCAAACGAAATTTCCCAGATCGCCAGCGCCCTGGACAACACTTCCAAGACCCGCTACATCTTCGAAATCAACAAGGGCAGCAACAAGTACCCCGAAACCATCGACGTCAACTCCTCTATCGCACGAGAAGTGCGCCGCGTTCCCTTCCAGAACATGGTATACATCGCCGACGGTCCCAGTGACGTTCCCGCCTTCAGCATCCTGAACAACAATGGCGGAAGCACCTTTGCCGTTTACCCCAAGGGCGACGTAAAGGGCATGCGCCAGGTGGACGCACTCCGCCGCGATGGCCGTGTGCAGATGTACGGCGAAGCGGACTACAGTGAAGCAACGACTTCATGGCTGTGGCTTACGGAAAAGGCCCGCGCCATTGCCGACAAGATCGTGGCTACCAAGCAGGCTGCCATCAAGAATAGCGCCGGCGCCCCGCCCACCCATCTTCAATAAAAAAAGCGGGCTCAGTCCCGCCTTTCTTACATCATCCAGATTTGCTGTTCCGCCAACAGGGCAATGGCCATAGGCAACATGCCGTTTGTCGCAAACTTGTCCTTGACCTTCCTGCGGAACATGTTGACCGTAAAAAGCAAGGCCGCCGCAAGAACGATGACAGATACGTAGGACGCCTTCTCATCGTAAAACTGGCAGACGACACCAAGATAGACGTCAAGACAGATTCCCAGAACAGCCTTCCCCATCAGGAAAAAGGCGACTCCAAGATGGAACTTCTTCTTCTTGGCCATGGTAAAACGCCGGGCGATCTTGTACCCGATACCAAAGCAAAAAAACGGAAGAATATCCATGGTAAAGGTGATTCCGCATTCGGTAACATCAAACGAACCATCAAGAATTTTATGGGCGACGTCCTGCACTCTCGAAACAACGAATACGGCCATGAGAGAAATCCAGAAAAGCTTGCGGATGAAAAGCTTTACCGGCGATTCCCTATTTGCAGAATCTTCCCTTGCCGCCTTGACGGGCTTTACCTTTACTTTCTTTTTTTTGTTAGACTTGTTCGTCTGAATTTCCGCCTCTAACTCATGGATCCGATCCATTACGATCTTGACTCGTTCGTCAGAGGAATCCTTCTTGACGACACCCAAAACTTCGTACAGTTCACCCAACGGTAAATTGTGAATCTTGCCGGCATAATCTTTTAGGTAAAGTTCGTCTTTTAAGTTGATCTGGTCAGACATAGATTTTTCTTCTTCCTGGAGACGAAAGATATTAAAATCTAGAAGACGTGAATCCCGATCTCACTCAGAAAACGGTTCAAGCAGAAGAGACCGAAGCCTAGAAGGAAAATCTGGATGATGATGAACGGTATGGGGTGCTCCCTGAAATGGTAATCACTGCCCTGGTGAGAAATGTTGCCGCGGACAATATTGCTGATAAACCAGGCGAAGAAAATGATGGTGAGGAGCAGGGCCATGCAGGGCAATCTACTAAATTATTGGCTTAGTTGGAGCCGAATAGTTCATCGTACTCTTTGTTGGTGTAGATGATGCCGTCCTTTTCCTTGTAACGGTATGCGGGGAGGGAATCGCCGTTGTCGCACTTGAAAATGGGATCGTAACGGCTCGGTGTATTGCAGACGATGGGAACGATGCCGTACAGAGGGGCGTTTTCATCAGTGGATGCGTAGCTTTTGGAGGCGTTTTCGCATGGAGACGGAACGTATACGGTGCTGTCCTTGCAGTGTACCGAGGGATCGGAATAGAGCACGTAGGGATATTCGCTATTGACGCTGGAAGAGGATTCTCCCATGCCGGAGGAAGACTCTGCGCAGTTACCTTCGGTGCAGTCACCGGTTATGCTGCTGGAGCTGATGTCATAAGTGGGGGCGACGCCGTAGAGTGCGATGACAGCACCACCGCCACATTCTTCATTTTGCTCGTTTGTACAGATGTTTTCGCCACCTTGGATGTATTCCGCCTCGGTGCCGCTATCGTTACAGCCGGCCCAGAAGCTGGCGGCGATACTCAAGGTGATTTTTCCCCAATGTTTCCTGATGGACATAGAGCCTCCTGGTTTCCCAAATTCCTTACGGTTAGAATATAGACTTTGGCGAAACTTTTTTGATGCGCTGGCTGAAAAATATGTTGTACAATTTGTCAACGGTTGGGGGCGTTGCGGGGGCGTGCCCCCGCAGAGGGGGTAGCAAAAGACCTTAAAAAGGGCTTGAGCGAGGGGGAGGCTTCCCCCGCATAAAAATCATATTATATATTTATGGTCCCCAGGTCTCGCGTTGGCAGGCAGTCGGTACTTTCCGTCAAGAAGCGCGCGGGGCTCGGACAGGGCCCATACTTTTGGACCGGTCTTGGGGCCAAAATCTATTATCGTGTCTATCAAGTTTTGTCGAACTTTTAGGAGTTTTAATGGCAAATAAGTGTAAGCGCGGGATTTTGATTAGCAAGACGCCTTATGAAAAGCGTATCGCTATCATGGAAGACGGTGAACTCGTCGAATTGGTAGTGGAAGGCGTTTCTTCTAATCGAGTTCTGGGCAATATTTATAAGGGCGTGGTCCAGAAGGTGCTTCCGGCACTGAAGGCTGCGTTCATTGACATCGGCCTGGAGAAGGCCGGCTTCCTCCATCAGGAAGACGCCGTCGATCGCAACGAACTGCTTCGTCGCGAATACGGTGACGATGATGACGAAGGCGGTTCCTCCAAGGAAGTGCCTATTGATGAAATCCTCCACGAAGGCCAGGAAATCATGGTCCAGGTGGTTAAGGAACCCATCAGCACCAAGGGTGCCCGTCTGACCACCCATCTCAGCTTTGCCGGCCGTTTCCTGGTCTGCATGCCGGGTACCAACTTTATCGGTGTGTCCAAGCGTGAACGTGATCCGGCCAAGCGCCGCGAATTCAAGAAGGTGGTCCGCCGCCTGAAGGGTCGCGATGTGGGCTATATCGTACGTACCAACGGCTTGAACGAATCCGAATTCGAAATCAACAAGCAGATGCGTGAACTGGAAAGCAAGTGGGAACAGACGAAGTACAACTTCGAAAACCAGCCTGCCGAAACCTGCATCTACGAAGAATCTGATTCCATCGAACAGACCGTCCGCGAATACTTTGGCGATAACACCGACTACGTGTATATCGACAACCGCGACGAATACTTCGCCCTCCGCGACTACCTGAAGGTTCTGTCTCCGGACAAGCTGGACAAGGTGAAGCTGTGGAGCAGCAACGAAAGCCTGTTCGAATACTTCAAGATCGAAAACGACTATGCACGCTCTCTCCAGCGCCAGGTCCCGCTGCCCCGCGGTGGCAACCTGGTCATCGAGCAGACCGAAGCACTGGTGTCCATCGACGTGAATACCGGTCCCAAAGTCCACGGCAAGGACCAGGGTAAGATTATCCTGGAAACCAACATCGATGCTTGCCACGAAATTGCAAAGCAGCTCCGTCTCCGCGACGTGGGCGGCCTGATCATTATCGACTTCATCGATATGGAAACCGAAGCCGACAACGAGACCGTCTACCAGGAATTCCGCAAGGCAATCCGTCGCGACAAGGCTCCCATCACCCCCGCCCCCATTAGCCAGTTCGGCCTGATGGAAGTGACCCGTAAGCGCGTCCGCGTGAACCTGATGACCGAAAAGACTCAGGTATGCCCGGTCTGCTGCGGTGGTGGCCGTATCGCTACCCTGGAAAGCACTCTCGGCATGATTGACCGTTGGATGGCTCGCGCCAAGGCCAAGGGCAAGCTCCGCGAAGTGACTCTGGTGGTCAGCCCCTTCGTTATCGACGTGATGTGCAAGGACCTGAACCGCATGTACAACTATCTGGAGTACAAGCACGGCATGAAGATCAACCTGGTGGAAGACGAACATGCCCACATCAACCAGTTCTGGATGTACGACAAGAACAACGAAGATATTACAGACCTGTACAACTTCGCTTAATTTGTCTAAAACAATCTAACGAAATAGAAAGGGCCTCGGATTCATCCGAGGTCCTTTTTAACGTACCCGCCAGGAGCCTGTTTTGTCGGAACCCTCGCGGTAAACAACACCCATTTGCTGTAATTTAGACATTTCCCGTTCTACAGTTCTCGACGAAACTTTCAACTTCTTGGCAATCTGCTCAACAGTCAGCGTTTTTTCTCGCAGATAATCCAAAATTTTGTTCTGTCGGATAGAAAGTTCCACACTTGCGGCATCATCCCCCTTTTCTTTAAGGGATTCTGCAATGTTTTTAAGCAAATCCAGGATTCCCTGCAAAAGGAACTCCACAAAGGGGCCCGCCTCGCCTGCCTTTATGGCCTTCACAAAGGCAAAATAGTAGCGACGTTGCTGATCTTCGTCCCAATGTTCCCGGGTTAGGTTCGAAAGAACGGGACTCAGCTTCTTCAGGAGCAACGATTGCCAGAGCAATCCCATGCGGCCATTGCCATCCTTGAAGGGGCGGATGTAATCCAGGGCGTAATGGAAAATGCAGGCCCTGATCAGCAGGTGGTCCTCGCTTTTCTGGAGCCACTGGAAAAGTTCCTGCATCATGTAAGGCACTTCGCTTGCAGGGGGCGCCAGGTGGATACACATCTTGCCGTTGAAAACGCAGCCGTTCCCCGTCCTGAAAGATCCCCCGTCAGGCTGGTTCGCCCCCGCCAAGTCGGCATGGGCCCGCAAAAAATCCGACAGCGAAAACACGTCGTAATCCCCCTGAAAGGGTTCATCGCAGAGGTCTCTACCGACGCCGCAGTCAAAGCCGCGATGCCCCTGACGGCCTTCCAGCCAGGCCTCGCATCGGGTCGCCAAAACGGAAATCTCGATAGCCAGATTCACAATCTCCATGCTCAACTTTAAGGACGGACGATACATAATTTACCCCGACATATACATAGACAAATACAACGTCATATAGACCGACAGGAATAATATACATCCCTTGATATTGATAGTCAAGAGGGGAATGAGCGGTGAGGCATGAGATATGAGGGATGAGTGGTGAGCGGTTTTGGGAGTCATCCTGAGCGGAGTCGAAGGATCTGGCGCCGGAATTGGATATGAGGGATGAGATACGAAAAAGAAAAAACCGCGTTGTCGCAGAAGGACATCGCGGATTTTTCAAAAATCAAGATACTGGTTTCAGATATGAGACTTCGCTATTCGCTCATATCTTGTATCTGATATCTAAACTAGACCTGTGCCAGAGCCTGTTCCAAGTCGGCGATGATATCGTTCACGTTTTCGATACCCACGCTGAAGCGGATCAGGTCAGGTGCAACGCCTGCTTCGATGAGCTGTTCATCGGAAAGCTGACGGTGAGTGTGGCTTGCCGGGTGCAGCACGCAGCTACGGGCGTCGGCCACATGGGTCACGATGCAGATCAGCTTCAGGGCATCCATGAACTGGATGGACTTGTCGCGGCCACCCTTGATACCGAAGGTGAGCACGCCGCAGGGCAGACCGCCCTTGAACTGCTTCTGGGCCAGGGCGTAGGAAGCATTGTCTTCGAGACCGGCGTAGTCCACCCAAGCGACCTTCGGATGGTTCTTCAGGTACTTGGCGCAGGCCAGAGCGTTTTCGCAGTGACGGGGCATACGGAGGAACAGAGTTTCCAGGCCCACATTCAGGAGGAAAGCATTCTGGGGAGACTGGATGGAACCCAGGTCGCGCATGAGCTGCACGGTAGCCTTGGTGATGTAGCAGAGCTTGCCGAAGGACTTGGTGTAAGTCAGGCCGTGGTAAGACGGATCCGGTTCGGTGAGGCCCTTGAACTTGTCGTGCTGGGCTTCCCAGTCGAAGTTACCGCTGTCAACCACAACACCACCCACAGCCATGGCATGACCGTCCATGTACTTGGTGGTAGAGTGGGTCACGATGTCTGCGCCGAATTCGAAGGGGCGGCAGAGAATCGGGGTGGGGAAAGTGTTGTCGATGATCAGAGGCACGCCGTGCTTGTGAGCCAAGTTGGCGAAGCGCTGCAGGTCAAGAATCTTGCCGGCGGGGTTAGCCACAGTTTCACCGAAGACGCACTTGGTGTTGGGGCGGAAAGCCTTCTCGATTTCTTCGTCGGAAGCATCCTGGTCGATGAAGGTGCATTCGATGCCCAGCTTCTTCATGGTAACGCTGAAGAGGTTGCTGGTACCGCCGTAGATTGCGGAAGTAGAAATGAAGTGGTCACCGGCTTCGCAGATGTTGAACACGGCGTAGAAGTTTGCAGCCTGACCGGAAGAGGTGAGCATGGCACCTACGCCACCTTCCAGCTGAGCGATCTTGGAGGCAACAGCGTCGTTGGTGGGGTTCTGGAGACGGGTGTAGAAGTAGCCGGATTCCTTCAGGTCGAACAAGTCAGCCATCTGGGCGGAAGTGTCGTACTTGAAAGTGGTGCTCTGGTAGATGGGGAGCACGCGGGGTTCGCCCTTCTTGGGGGTCCAACCGGCCTGAACACACAATGTTTCGAGATTTGCCATATTTTCCTCTTTATGTTAAATGCACTAATCGCTTCGGCCACCTGCCGTGCAATCTGATGCACGCGGGGTTAAACCGCAGATTGATGCTCCAAATATAGCTAGTTCCTATAGCCAACACAATATAAACACCCGCCATATAAAACAATCCTGCAAGATCTTCCCCCTGCTATAAGGTTTTAATTATAAGCGGCAATAAATAAAAACTATAACATTTAACATTCTCTTTAAAATTTGCGTTTCCCGTATGCTTATCAAACCAAAAACAGAATTTCTATCTTTGAAGTCATGATTTGGCACCTACTCGCAATTGTCACCATGATTTTCTGGGGTACCAGCTTCGTCAGCACCAAGGTTCTGATCGAGCACGGCTTTTCCCCCATCCAGATTTTCTTTATACGATTTGCGACAACCTACCTGATGCTTTTGATCGCCAACCACAAGAAGTTCTTTTCTGACTGCTGGAAAGATGAGCTCAAATTTTTATTGGGAGGTTTTACCGGCTGCACCACTTACTTCTGGGCAGAAAACACCGCACTGTCGCTTTCACCAAGCAGCAACGTGTCGCTGATCGTGTGTACCAACCCCCTGATGATCATGATTGTTGGCGGCCTGCTCTACAAGGCGGAGCGTCTGAACCGGCGCCAGATTTTTGGAAGTATCGTCACCTTCCTGGGTGCCGCGCTGGTGGTTCTGAACGGGAAATTCATCCTGAAGCTTTCACCTGTCGGCGACCTGTTGGCATTCGGTGCCGCCGTGTCCTGGGTATTCTACGCCTTCAGCACCCAGAAGACCCGCGAAAAGTACAGCACCAGTTTCGCCATTCGAAAGATTTTCTTTTACGGGGTACTTACGTCCCTGCCGCTGATGATTCTTGACTGCATAGGAATCCCGGGTTCAACCCTATTCGGGCAAACTCACAACATCCCATGGGAGGCGTTCCGGGAACCCGTGGTCATCGGAAACTTTTTATGTCTCTGCATTTTCAGCAACCTGTTCGGCTACCTGATATGGAACAAGGTGATGATGAAACTGGGGACGGTTCTCGCCAGCAACTACATTTTCGCCATTCCCCTCATTACCATGATCACGGCGGTCATTACCATCGGGGAATACATTTCTCCCGTGGCAATCGCAGGGGCGGTCGCCATTATAACTGGGATGATTTTAGCGGAATATAAACGCTAACCTTCCAGGAACTTCTTGAGAGCGGGAATCAAGCGCTCGCCATCCCGCAGGCCCATCTTGTAAAGTTCCTTCAGCTTTTCGGTATCCTTTTCGATACGGCTGATCTGGAACGGTTCGCTGGGGCGGAACACAAAGGACTTGCCTTCACCTTCCCACTGCTTTAAGGTGGCCAGCGCCTGGTTGTAGCGGATATGGCGAGTAGCAGCCGCGGCAACGAACTTCGGATACTTGCGGTACATCAGCTTGAACAGCGGGATCATGGAATTGGGCTTCTTGACATAACCTTCCTGTTGAGTCAAGATGACCACCTGCTTCTTGAAACCCTTGCTATCCATGAACTGGAAGGGGATGCTGTCGGCAATGCCGCCATCCAGAAGTTTTTTACCGCGGAGTTCCACAATCTTACTGACCAGCGGCAAGGATGCCGAAGCGCGAACACATTCAAGACCGTCGCCCTTGTCCACATCCTGGGTCAGAAGGTATTCGCCTTCGCCCGTTTCCAGGTTCGTGCAGACAGAATAAAAATCGGAAATATGGGCATTCTCTTCGAACTTGGCATAGTCAAAGATGTCAATCTCGCGGGGAATGGTAACGTAGCAGAACTCTCTCGGGAAAAAGTCTTCGCCCTTCAACAGATACTTGAAACCGCTATACCGCGGATCCTTGGAATGGACCGTATCGATGCGCATATTGCGTTCGCGCTGTTCCGACAGAAAACTGCAGATATGGGTGGCGCCGGCAGAGGTTCCTGCATAACCGCCAAACTTAATCCCGTGATCCAACAGAATATCCAACACGCCGCCAGAATAGGCGCCACGCATGCCGCCACCTTCAAGAACCAGAGCTACATCCTTAAACATTGCCATATAATCGTTCCTTCAGTATGTTAGAGCACCAAGTTGCTTTCCAGCCAGGCATAATCCTTGGGATGGTCTACGAACTTTTCGGGATTCAGCTTATGCTTCGCAAAAAATTCTTCGCGGGTCATCCATACAAAATCGTCCACTTCGCCAGGCTGGGGAACAAGGCTAGCGGCCTCTTCATCAGACAGGACAATCTTGTAGGTGTCGTAATATTCATTGTCCAGATAGGAGCCACCGTTCAGCACGCTCTCATGTCCAGACTCGAAAAGGTACTCCAGTTCTTCGGCGGTTTTCGTAACGCCCAACTCTTCCCGCAATTCACGGACAGCGGCATTACAGCTACTATCGCCCGCAGAAATATGGCCTGCGCAACTGGTATCCAGAAGCCCCGGATTGTTTTCCTTTACAGCGGCGCGCAGCTGAAACAGAATACGGCCGCTCTTGTCAAAAGCCCAGATATGCACCGTTCTGTGCCAAAGGCCCTTCTCGTGTACTTCAGTACGGCCACGGGAATAGCCAGCGAAAGTTCCATCCGGATTCAACACATCAATCTGTTCTTCAGTCATTTTATTACCTCATCATGCCCGATGATCCTTGGCAAAATCCGTAAGGACTTTCAAGAAGTTACGATATTCGGCCATCAGCGCGTCATGATGCATCTGCACATAGTCAAAATGCCCATCCTTGCAGGCAAATTCCATGGCCTTGGCACGGCTCGAAAATTCCACTGCGCCAATAGTCAAGGAAGTACTCTTCAGGGAGTGAACGCAAATTCTATAGGATTCGAAATCGCCATCCTTCAAGGACGCATTCAATTCAGATTCCTTATTGGTCTTCACAAATTCGGTCAGCATTTCGCGATAGAACGTTTCATCATTCATGCAATAGCCTAGACCGATTTCTACATCCACAAAACCCGTTGCAGAAAGATCCACCAGATCCTTGGAAATATTCAAAGCCTTTCCATATCTTGGAGACTTTTCTTCCGGCTGAGTTTTTTCCTTATTTGCAAGAGGCACAGAAACTACAGGAGTCTGATACAGGTCATCCAACGACTTGGGTTCCGCAACAGGCTTAGGCTGGTCAACCATCACGAGAAGGTCAGACGGCAGATAGTCCAGCAAGACACCCAGCAAATCCGCTTCGCGAATCGGCTTTGACAGATAATCAGAGAATCCCGCCTGCAAATACAGATCGCGGGCATGCTTATCGGCATTGGCGGTCAGCATGATTACAGGCGTACTCTCGTTCGGATGTCCAGAAAGGGTATGCATCAGCGAAACCGTTTCCATACCATCCATTACAGGCATCATATGGTCAAGGAATATGACATCGTAATGTTTACGCTTGATTTTTTCCAGAGCTTCCATTCCGTTGAGTGCAGTATCGATCTGCACCTGCGTATCCTTCAAGAGGCCACTCATCACACGAAGATTCATGGGAACGTCATCAACCACCAGGATATTGGCGTGAGGAGCCCTAAAGCGGTTACGGGAAATATCAACCGTCACTGCCTTGTTGCAACGTTCATTAAAATCACCAATAGGTTCGCTACGCTTCACAATCTGCGGAATCGCCACGATAAACGTAGAACCCTTTCCATATTCACTTTCCACCTGGATGTCGCCACCCATCAAGTCAACAAGACGCTTAGTCAGATTCAAGCCAAGGCCCGTTCCTTCGATATTGCGGTTACGCTTTTCTTCTAGGCGCTGGAACGTCACAAACAACTTGTCGACATCCTCATTGCGAATTCCAATACCAGTATCCTGAACGGCAATCACCAAATTGATGGTACGGAGATCCGGAGAACCCAACTGCGAACCCATATTGTTCCGTTCGTAAGACACTCTCAAGATTACGCTTCCACTGGGAGTATACTTGACCGCATTCGACAACAGGTTATTGATAATCTGACGCACACGGACTTCATCACCCATCAAGCCCGATGGCATGGACTTATCCACTTCTACACGAAGATCCAACGACTTTTCGTTGGCGCGCATAGACACCATGTTACGGCATTCATTGAGCACAGAGAACAAGTCATATTCAACAGGAACGATTTCCATGCGGCCCGATTCAATTTTGGAAATATCCAGGATGTCGTTAATAATCGAAAGCAGCGTATGGCCCGCACTCTGAATATTTAGGGCATATTCCTTCAAGGTCGGATCCTTGCATTCCTTCAGCAACATTGTATCCATACCCAGAATTCCGTTAATCGGAGTACGAATTTCATGGCTCATGTTAGCCAGGAACTGACTCTTGGCCAGGCTTGCCTTTTCTGCCAGGACCTTCGCTTCTCTCAAGGTCACATTTTCTTCCGCCTTACGTTCCGACACAAATATGAAGCCAAAGCCGATAAGGAACAAGAGCAGCAAAATTCCGAAAACCCAGAAAATCAGGAGGGTAATATCTTCAACACCCTTTGCGGCAACCGATTCGGGAACCATGCCAACAAGAGAAAGACCAGGTTGCTTCAAGTCCGCCATAAAGAAGAAGTAACCCTTTCCGCCCACATCTTCGCGTACGGCTGCGGCAATAGAAACATTCAGAAGTTTTTTCAGCTGAACGCGAATGGGATCAAAGTTTCCGTTCTGCCAAATCGGATTTTCAGAAAGCGGGTTATTGGCCGAACCCACAATCACCTGATCATCGGCATTACGAATCGAAGAATAGCATTCCCCATCATAACAGCGATTGTCGAAATAGCGAAGAACTTCAGACTCGCTATAGATTTTATAAAGGACATAACGAACGTTTCTACCATGGTATATGGGAACGCTAAAAAGGAAGCCCTTGCCCTCGCTATAGCTGACAGCCTCATTCCCTCGAAATGACTGGGCGATGCTTGAAAAATCGGCAGGCGAAACCGTTACTGACGTATCACCCACAATAAGCTTTCCCTTTAGATTCAACACTCCATAGGAAATCCCATTTTCCTTTCGGTAGCTTTCCAGGATTACGGACATTCTTGAACTATCCTTTTCCATTTCCCTAGAAATTCCCGACAGGAATTCAAGCTGGACGCTCACCCGTTCATCCACGAGTTCAGCCATGATGGCAGCCTGCTTTGATACCTGGCTTGAAACATATCCATAAAAAAGGCTATCCAGTCTAAAACGCAGCAAACCGGCCACAAGACACAGGACAGAGGCAAACGCCACCATCCAAAGGATCATCCTCAATCGAATACTAGTCTTCATAAATGACCACCCCCTTCACAAACCAATCCATACTATCACGTAAAATTTGATCGCTGACAATTTCATCCTTGGCACAACGCCTTTTCTTCTTATTGTCATAAATCGGACCGGAAAAAACATCCATCCCACTTTTCATCTGGAGAACAGTCTCGTTCAAGACGTTCTTGACAGAATCACTTACGAGAGAAGAATAAAAAGACAACCCTACTGCATCATTTTCTATGCCAATCCAATAATTAGACAGACTTTGCTTTTTCTGAAAGTAATCCTGGATGATGGACTTGTAGACAATTTCCCAATTCGTCGAGACAGATGTCAGCACATTAGGCGAATAGGAAGAAGAGTCCAAATTATAACCGATGGACATCACGCCCATCACTTCGGCTTCCTTCAGAACCCAATCCTGATTTTGATGATATGCCACCAGGTCAACGCCTGCACCATTCACCAGACGATTCACATTATCCTTTTCAATATCCTCATCATCCCAGGCACCCGTCCACGAAACAAAAATCTTTGCTTCGGGATTTACCTTGGCAACGCCCAGCGCAAAGGCATTTATTCCACGATTCACTTCATTATTATTCATGGCTGCCACATAGCCAATCTTGTTGTTCTTCGTAGACAGGCCGGCAACAATTCCGGAAAGGAACCTGGCCTGATAAACTCTCGCAAAATAAACCTTGTAATTTTCTTCATCCGACATGGACAGGTAAGAGAAGAACATCACCTTGGGATATTTACGTATAGTTGACAGGACTTCCTGCGGATAATTGTAGCTGCCAAGAATAACCATCTTTGCGCCAGCCTCAACAAGGCTATCAATTGCAGCTGCACAAAGTCCCGAGTTCTCACGAGCATTTTCAACCAGCAAAACTTTTACGCCCAAATTTTCGGCGGCTTCCGCAATACCCTTGTAATGAATGCCGTTCCAGCCCAATTCATTCACGCGGCCGGGCATAATGACTCCTATCACTGATTCAGGAGTCTCCTTTTCGCTACCAAAAGACAAAATCGACGAAATAATGACCGTTGTCAGGATGATGCAGACAAGGGGAATTGTCCATAACAATTTATTCATTCACCACCCCTTTCACATACCAGTCAAAATGTTCAAGCATATCCACATCGGTCATGCTTTCACCATCATTTACGCGAACATCTCCATGGTTATCTTCAATGGGGCCATAAAAGACATCGTAGGCGCCAGATTTCAAACGTTCGAATTCTACGTCAACGATTTTCCTTGCGGAATCCGGAACAAGAGCCGTCATTGGAGCCAGGCCAATAATATCGCTATCAACACCAAGCCAGGCATGATCGCCAACAAACTTGTCCTGCAAGATAGCCATGATCTTGGGAGAGTAATAATTCTCCCAGCGCCATACCGGGGCTGTCATAAACGTTCTCGGGAAACGGTTTCCATTATCCAGGTTATACCCAATCATCCGAATATTCCGATGTTCTGCAATATCGTAAGGGCTCAGGGCATCCACATGGACCGTCAACACGTCTATATTATGCTTATTAATCAAGTCATTAGTCGCATCCGCAGCCAAGGCAGAGTCTTCCCAGGAATGACTCCAACCCACAAAAACCTTCGCTTCGGGGTTCACTTTGGCGACTCCCAGCGCAAAGGCGTTTATTCCACGATTCACTTCAGAAATATCAAATGCAGCCACATAACCAATTTCGTTCGTCTTCGTAGTAAGACCTGCCACGATTCCCGACAAATAACGCATCTGGTAAATTCGTCCAAAGAAAGTAGATACGTTAGATTTATAATCGATACCTGACGCATGTATAAATTTGACTTCAGGATATTTCTCGGCCATCCGCATTACAGTTTTTCCAAACCCGAAGGAATTGGCCACAACAATACGAGCTCCTTTTTTTATGGCAGATTCCATAATGCGTTCCGTCAGGGAATCCTCGGACACATTCTCATAATAGAGCACTTCCAGATTAAGCCTGTCAGCAACTTTCTCCATGGCCTCATAATGAGATTCGCTCCAGCTGTGATCATTTCGCGAGCCGTTCATGATTACGGCCACCTTCGTACGATGGAGAGTCACATTGGTCTCAACTTTCTTATCCTGCATCATCAAAATGCCGATGGCAATGATCATCAGGATACTTCCAAATACAAAGCCTACCATTCTCATTTTGCGTTCAATCCTTCACGAATCTTTCGAAGAACATTGGCATATGAAGCAATCAGTTCAACATGCCTCTTACGCACATAGTCAATCTTACCTTCCTTGCAAGCCATCTCGATCGACTTGGCATCTCGTGACAATTCCTCGGCACCAATTGTGCGGGCAGTACCTCTAAGGGCATGAACCAGAATCTGATAATTCATCCATTCACCAGAATCGTATGCACGTTCCAATTCCTTCCGCTTGTCATCCAGCAGGAATTCAGAAAGCATTTCCCTAAAGAATTCCTCGTCATTAATGCAGTTTTCCAGTCCAAGTTTAACATCCAGGACATCTTCAAAAACAGACAGGCGCTCATTGGGACTTTGAGGAGTAACCATATCCAATTCCAGGTCGCCAACAAGTTCACGCTTTTTCTTCTTTTCAGATTCGCTAGAAGCCACCTGATAGAATCCGTTCACCTTGTCATAAGTGGCCAGTAGAGCCGACGTTTCTTCTTCCAGGTTCTTAGCGGACATCTCTTCATAGGGAGACATATTCAAGTCTTCTCGGGTAAGAACCAAATGCTTGGGCAAATACCACTTCAAGGCACGAAGCAAATCTTCTTCCATAAGCGGCTTAGGAATATAATCGGCAATGCCCACACTCAAATAGGATTCCTTATCTACAGGAACAGGACCTGCAATCATAATGACCACAGGAGTGTCCTTGCACAAGTTGACAGAGAGGCGCTTCATCCTTTCAAAGGTTTCTCGGCCGTCCATCATAGGCATCATATTGTCAAGCAAAATCAGATCATAATGTCTTACCTGGACCATATCCAGACACTGAGACCCATTTAATGCCGTATCGATTTGAACGCGGGTTTCCTTCAGCAAACCACGAATCACCTTCAGATTCAATTCTGCATCGTCGACCGCCAATATGCGGGCAGCAGGAGCAAACAACATTTCTGAGCCCAGCGATTCCTTTTCAGAACTGTTCTTATAGCGAGTCGCAAAATCGCCCATAGGTTCAACATTCAACACGAGCTGCGGAATCGAAACCATATATGTAGCGCCCTCACCAAAACGGCTCTTCACGATAATTTCGCCACCACACATGGAAATCAGTTTTTTTGTCAGGCTAAGACTAAATCGAGTTCCGGCAGGTTTCGGTTCATTCATCATCTGGAACAATCCGAGAATGGAATCCGTATTTTCGTCGCGGATTCCCACGCCCGAATCCTTTACCGTAATTTTCAGATTGATGCATTCATCCAGACGTTGTTCACCCTGATTGGGAATCACATCATAACTGACAATCAGACGAACTTCACCTAATTCCGTATACAAGATGGCATTGGTCAGAAGGTTCACAATAATCTGACGGATTCGGTCTTCATCACCCCACAGGCTAGACGGAATATCAGGATCACATTCAAGGGAGAAGTGCAAATTTTTGGCGGTAGCCCTTGGCGAAACCGTATCAAAGCAATCCTTCAGCACCGAATACAATTCATACTGCACAGGATTCAATACAAATTCGCCACTTTCTATTTTCGCGATTTCCTGAACTTCATGAACGACAGACAAAAG
Source organism: Fibrobacter sp. UWH5 (assembly GCF_900142505.1). Lineage (NCBI taxonomy): Bacteria > Pseudomonadati > Fibrobacterota > Fibrobacteria > Fibrobacterales > Fibrobacteraceae > Fibrobacter > Fibrobacter sp. UWH5. Next base: position 51,694 of record NZ_FRBB01000019.1, read on the forward strand.
TCCTATAGAGGCGACCTGCACGTTTTTAACATAGTCATGAACACTTTCATCACGGGCATCACGAAGGAGAATTCGAGTCATCCCCAGAATTCCGTTCAGAGGCGTCCTAAGTTCCTTGGCTACGGAATCCAGGAAGTCAGACTTTCTACGTACCGATCTGACAACACGGATTCGATTGATCAAGGTGATTGTACAAAGCACTACGATTACAATAAAGATCGAACCAAAGACAACCAGCACCTGCACCAGAATTACACGGGAATGGCCAAAGACCTGGCTCTTTTTAACAAGGGAGACCATGTTCCAGCCATTTTGGACAGCCATGGAGAAAACCATATATTTGTCTTTATGGTACACAAATTCAAAGGGCTTTTCACCGGCCAGCAAAATTTCACGAGCAAGCTTTTCTTCATCCATTCCCCATGCTTCAGAAGAAAGACAATCAAAGCCCTGGCGAATTTCACCGGAACTGGCTATAACAAGGCCATCCCTATCCATAACCATCCAGATATCGCCAACCTTTTCTTTTCTGGAGGCGATGAAACGGGACAAGCTCGCCAAGGGCAAAGTAAATGCGACCACATTTTTTTCGTCCAACAGGCTCTTACTAAAGGAGATTACAGGCTTTGCGGAATTAGTGCTGGTAAACGGTTTTCCAACGACAACACGACCATGAGTACGCACAGCATCCTTATACCAGGGTCTACGCAACGGCATATACTCATCGCCAGGAAGCCAGTCTCCATCGTGAACAAACTCTCCATTCACAACTCCAAACACATTGCCTGATAGGGAATCCGTCTGCTTAGAAGCCCTTTTCATTTCCAGGGCCATAAATTCCTGGATTTTTTCGACAGGTTCGCCGGAGGCAATCAGATGATCAACAATCATCGCGGCCGACTCTAGCGCAAAACTTGCCCTATACAGAAAGTCATTCAAGGCCTCGGCATTCTGACGGTGCTTGAAATCAGCAAGAAGAACGGCATCCCGCTCATTCTGTCTCAAAAAATTTTTCGAAACGAACATTGCACATAGGGCGACGCAGCCCAAAAACAACATCATCACAATGATGTAGTATGCAACATAACGCCCTTCTCTTGCACCGTTTCTAGATGTCATAAACCAAGAGCCTCATTGATCTTCTTTATCACCACCTGATAGTTCTTCATCATCGAGCCGTGATTACATTTCACGAAGGCAACATCTCCAGAAGAGCAAGCCATTTCCAGAGCCTTGGCCTCTTCCGACAATTTCTTTGCACCGATGGTAAGAGAAGTGCTCTTCAGGGCGTGCACAACAATCCTGTAATCCTTCCAGTCTGCCGCAACGAAAAACTTTTCCAGTTCTTCGCTCTTGTTTCCGGCAAGATATTCCTGCAGCATTTCGATGTAGAAACTTTCGTCGTTCATACACAGTTCAAGGCCGGACTGGGCATCAAGTTCGCGAAGAGTACAAATCTTTTCGTAAGTAGACTTCTTTTCCTTTAAGTCGGAAGCGCTGGAGCTTTCAGCAGAGGAATCACCATCTACTCTTTTTTCGTTTCCATCAGAATGATTCAGGTATTTCCTAATCAGGAATAGCAGTTCCTGCTCACGAACGGGCTTTGACAGATAGTCGCTAAACCCTTCCTTAAGGTAATATTCCCTGGCACCGATAATCGCATTGGCGGTAAGCATCACTACCGGGACTTTTTCATTCTTATTTCCCGGAAGACTCCGCATCAGACGCATGGTTTCCACGCCATCCATTTCCGGCATCATGTGATCCAGGAAAATCATGTCGTAATTATTCTTTTGGACCATCTCCAGGGCCTGACGACCACTCAAGACGGCATCCACCTGCATGCCAGTATCCTTAAGCAAGCCCTCCACGACCTTCAGGTTCATCTTGACATCATCAACCACAAGAATGCGCTTGCCGGCCGCTTCCAGATGAACCTTGGGCAGTTCCTGCTTTGATGCCAGGGAACGATACTTCTCGGAGAAGTTACCCATCTTATCAGGATTCTTTACAACCTGAGGAATGCTGACAAAGAACGTGGAGCCCGAGCCATACTCACTGATGACGTGAATTTCGCCATCCATCATATCAACAAGCTTGCGAGAAAGATTCAAACCGAGCCCGGTACCTTCCACATTGCGATTCTTCATTTCGTCAATGCGCTGGAACATCTGGAAGAGTTTGCTCTGGTCTTCACACTTGATTCCCTTACCCGAATCGCTTACCGCGATTTTCAACAGGATCTTGGAACCAACTTCCAAGGTATCACAATCCAACGGTTCAAAACCAACCGTAAGCTTTACAAATCCCTGTTCGGTGTATTTCACTGCGTTAGAAAGCAGGTTGTTTATAATCTGACGAATTCTAACTTCATCACCCAAAAGTCCGACCGGGAGATTTTCATCCACATCCAGACGGAAGTTCAAGTTCTTGTCTTCGGCCTTCGTCACAACCATGTTATAGCAGTCATTCAAAACCGAGAACAACTCATAGTTGTTCAGCAGAATTTCCATTTTTCCGGATTCAATCTTTGAAATATCAAGGATAGAGTTGATAATCGAAAGCAGAGTATGGCTTGCACTCTGAATGTTCAGCGCATACTCCTTTAAATTATCATCATTACATTCCTTCAACAGCATGGTGTTCATGCCCAGAATACCGTTGATAGGAGTGCGAATTTCGTGACTCATGTTCGCCAGGAATTCAGACTTGGCGCGGCTCGCCACCTTCAAGTCTTCCATGGTTTCGCGAAGTTTCTTTTCCTGGTCTAGTAGCAAACGGTTCTGCTTTCTGTAGGCGTAATCCTGGTACTTAAAGATGGTTCCGAAAATTGCAGACACAATGGCCAGCGAGATGACCATATTCCTGATTCTAAAATCGGCAGGCATTTCTGCAAGCAGACCAGGATGTACGTCAAAGTAAAAGATACAGGCACTGAGCGACACCAGCCCCACCACATACACGATATAGCTGAGCGCACCACGCAACGTAAGGAAGGCAAAAATAAGTCCCAGCACGAACCACAGAATCGTACCGCTCTCAAGACCACCCAAATTCTGATAAATCAACGGAAAGAAAATAACGTTTGCGCCACCAGTCACCACAACACCCGCAAGCTGAGGATGCTTCTTTACCGACAGCACAAGTCCAACGCAAACAACCGCAAGAAGAGCAAGAATAATAAGCCCGTACTTATCCCTTTCGAAAAAAAGCACGAACATCGAAATGACAAAGCCACCCACCAGAACAGCCCAGAGGATCAGATTCAGAAGACGAGTCTGAATCTCGATTTTTTCATCGAAAAAAATCTGCCTGAACTGTTGCAACCGAGACTTAGAATTCTCCATAAAAACCCTCATCGCGCATTTCGTAATCAGCGTCTTCCCAAATCATTTCCAGCATCAAGTCTGCAATCTGCGGATCGAATTGTAGGCCGCGTCCCCTCTCGATTTCAGCACGGACCACCGCCTGAGGAAGCGCACTACGATAGCTACGACGGGAAGTCATGGCATCATAGGCATCTGCGACAGCAATGATTCTTGCAATTTCAGGAATAGCATCACCCTTCAATCCGTCGGGATACCCCGTGCCATCATAACGTTCATGATGCCAGTGGGCGCCAATTTCCATATTGGGCATTTCAGAAATATTCTTCAGGATTTCCGCACCAATGGAAGGATGGGCCTTGATGACTCCATACTCAGAATCAGTCAACCGACTGGTCTTGTTGATAATGGCATCGGGGATGCCGATCTTGCCGATATCATGAAGCATGGCAATAAAGTAAATCTCTTCTAGTTCAGAAGGAGTTTTGCCCATACGTCTCCCAAGTTCACGGGAATACTTGGCCACGCGTCTTGAATGACCATTGGTATACTTATCCTTGGCGTCAATGGTACTGGCAAGAGTCGTAACCACCTGCAATGACAAGTTGGCCACCTTGCGACGACTATCGCTCAATTCCGCAGTACGCTTTTCCACTTCTTCCTGAAGGGAATCCTGCAAGCGCTTCAAATCGAGAATTCGGTTCAGTCGGTGCAACAGCACGTCCGCCACGAAAGGTTTCTGGATGTAGTCCAGGGCGCCAGCCTTGAACACCTGAATTTCGGTTTCACGATCGTTGTCCGCAGTCAAAAAGACAACCGGAAGTTTGTCACCGTCCGGCAGCAAACGGATCTGCTCCAGCAACTGGAAACCGTTCATTTCCGGCATATGCAAATCCAGCAGGGCCAGGGCAGGAGTAGAAGTCTTCAGATACTCAAGGGCAGCCTTACCCGAAGACACGCAAGACACATCGTAATAGCTCCCCAGCATACGCTGAGCAAAACGAAGGTTCATGTTGTCATCATCAACCACAAGAATGCACTGCCTAGAAGTTTCGCGGAAAACCTTGGAAATCTGTTCTACCAGGCTAACAGGCAAAATGGGCTTCTGTATAAAATCCAGGGCACCCAACGACTGTACAATCCTCTTTCGTTCACCATCGATGGTACCCGTAAGAAAAACGACCTTTGTACTTCTAATCTTTTCTTCGGCCCTAATAAGCCTCAACGTATCCAGGCCATTCATCCCCGGCATTTCAACATCAAGGAGAACAAGGTCCACCTGAGACCGACGCAATACATCGAGGCAAGATTCCCCTGAATTGGCTGTCAAGACCTCAAAGGAAAATCCTTTCAGGATCTGTTCAGTCATTTTCATGGATAGATGATCGTCGTCTACAACCAGGATTTTTTTCCCTCGCCCTTCCATATCGGCTCCTTCTACAGTCTTCCTTAACCTCAAACATCCATACAAGCAAAATATAAGATTTATGAATTATATTTTTGGGCTATGAATTTTAATGAAAACAAGTTGAGCAACCTTTTAGACGAAGCAAAGGCCCAGAGCATATTCAACAAGGCCGTCGCCGGGTTCATCCTCCCAGACGGGACAAGAAAAATCCTTCACTTGGGCACTCCGGAAGACACCGTTTTCGACATTGCAAGCCTGACCAAGGTATGCCCCACTTCAACGCTAGCGCTTTGCCACATTCTCGAAGGGCGGCTATCCCCCGAGACCAAGGTCATCGACTATATTCCGGAATTAAGAACAAACTATCGTGAAGAAATCCGGATATTCCACCTCTTGACCCACAGCCTGGATTACAGGGTCCCCATGAAAACCTTGCGGGAACTTCCGGCCGAAAAAATCCTGGAAGCCCTCTACAATTACCAGTTCCAGGCTCCACCGGGCGCAGACTTCAACTACGGCAATCCGGCAAGCGTCCTTCTGGGCATTATCCTGAGCCGCCTTACAGGTATGGATTTACAGCAACAGGGACGTCTAACCTTTTTTGATCCGTTAAAAATGAACCGCAGTGGCTGGGATCCGCTTACAAGGGACTTCAACAGAATTCCCAAGGAAGAAATCGCCCCTACAGAAATCTGCGCATTCAGGAACCGCGAAATCCAGGGAGAAATCCACGATGAAAGCGCCTGGGTATTGCGACAGCTCTTCCCTGTAGGGAGCGCCGGCATGTTCAGCTGCGTACCGGACCTGCTGAAGTTCGTCCAGATGGTTCTTAACGACGGCACCGACCCCGTCAGCGGCGAGCGGATCGCCCCGGCAGGCCTGCTGGAACTGGTCAGCACCAACGCCTTCGACGCAGAAGGCCACCACACAAGCGCAGGTCCTGTCAACGCCTGTACCGCCCTAGGCTGGGAACTGAACTCTCCCAAGTTCATGGGAACGAAATGCTCTCCACGCACCTTCGGAAAGACGGGCTTTACAGGAGCAAGCATCGTCGCCGACCCCCACAAGGGTGCTGCCGTGGTCCTCCTCAGCAACTTCACCTATCCCCATCGCGAAGCCAACGCAGACCGCATCCACGCTTTCCGTGCCGCCCTGGCCGACGCCTTCTTCGAAGACATCGGCTAGCCGCCCCACAAGCCGCAGACAACCTCCATAGGTACAGCAAAAGCCCCGCAAGTCCTACTGGACCTACGGGGCTTTTTTCAATCTCTAGAGAAAGACCGCACTAAAGGCAATTACTTGCTGGCATTGCGCTTCATCATCTCGCGGCGCTGTTCTTCAGCCAACAGGCGAGCCATTTCAAGACGGCTATCTTCCTTTTCCTTCTTCTTGGTCTCTTCCTTACAGTTTACGCACTTGGTAGCAGTAGGAACAGCCATCAGACGGGCCTTGGGAATCAGCTGGCCACAAACCTTACAGATGCCGAACGTACCCTTCTTAATACGCTTCAGGGCTTCTTCCAGGTACACCAGGTACTTGCCTTCGCGGGCAGCCAATTCGAAGTTTGTTTCGAGAGCGTTGTAGTCGGTAGCAAGGTCTGCACTATTGGATTCGCCACCGTCACCAGCCTGGACCTGGCTCTTGAAAGTCTCCGCCTTTTCGGACTCGCTCTGTGCGGTCACGATTTCGCGGCGTTTTTCAATCAGCATATCTTCAAAGAACTTGAGATCAGCGTCGCTCATTTTTACAGGTTTCTTTTCAGCCATGGTAAACTCCTTGGTTGTGAATTACTCTATCAATAGAGTGATAAATAACTTTTTTTTTACAAAATAGTTTGTTTCTACTAAAAAAAATTAGAAAATGTCCACATTAAGCTTGACACCGTTCTTTTTTATATCGGAAAGCAGGGCATCTATGTCAACTGTCAGCTTTTCTATGCTCTTGCCGAATGCGCCATCCTGATCTAAAATCAGACCAGCCGTGTTGTCATCCTTGGACAATTTTATCAAAAGGTTAGCGCTCTGGTCCTTCATGTCCTTCAACTTAAGAAGCAAGGCGTCTACTCGGCCCAGCAGTTCCTCCACCTGGCCTACCTTGGAGCCACCCTGCACCACAACGCCGTCAAGCGCCTCCTTCACCTTGTTCAAGTCTTCATCCAGCTTGTCGAAGATGGCTTCCGCATCGGACTTCCAGGCCTTGACGTCCTTCTCGGCCACACTGATTACGTTCTTGCCCTTCTTGATAACCCTTTCGGTCCTCTTGCCGATGTCACCCTGAAAAACGGAATCCACGAACATGCGCAGGGCGTCCTTGATTTCAGCGACGTCATCCAGCATTCCCACCAGTTTGAGGCCCACACCCGACGTACCCTCATCATAGTGCCCCTTCAAGGTATCACCATCATGGATCAGGCGGGAATCATCCCCGGTTAGAACGCACATTTCACGTTCGCCCATCAAGCCAGAGTTAATCAACCTGAACTCGGAATTGACAGGAATCTTGGTGGTTGCATAGACCCGCGCCGTCACAAACACAGCATCCTCGGTCAACTCCACCTTGGTAATCTCGCCGGCACCGATACCGCGAACCTTCACCGGGTTCCCCGGCGACAGCGTACCGATAGCATCGTAACGCACCACGAAAGAGTAACGGGCATGGTAGGGGCTAGACGGGTGATAGTAATACCAGGCGCCAGCACATGCCAGCACCAGTATCACGAACACGATGGAGGGAATGATGTTTTCCCTGACAAGCCTCACGAATCTATTCATAGTATGACCAGTTCTCCGGGTCAAAATCTAGCAAATCCTCAACGTATTCGCCCTTGGCCTTGGCCTTGATCTTTTGCATGAGGGCTTCGTTAAAGTCTTCCGCCACATTGTGCCCGTTCATCTTCATCAAGGTGTTCATGGCAATGACTTCGGAAATCACCGTCAGGTTCTTGCCAGGCGCCACCGGAATGACGATCTTCGGGATGTTCACGCCCATGATGGTTTCCTGCTGCTCGTTGAGGCCAGTACGGTCATAACCGCCTTCCTGGCGCCACTGCTGCAATTCCACGATAGTTTCGATCTTCTTGGTCTTACGGATAGCGTGAATACCGAACATAGACTTGATATCCAGAATGCCAACACCGCGGATTTCCATATGATGCTTGATCAGGGGATCCGGTCGGCCGATAATGGAACGGCCCACATGACTGATATGGACTACGTCATCGGCAACCATGCGGTGACCGCTTTCTACCAGGTCCAGCACGCATTCAGACTTACCTACGTTACTGTCCCCCACGAACAGCATACCGATACCGTACACGTCCACAAGGCTTCCGTGAATCACGGCGTGAGGTGCAAAAAATTCTTCAAGAATACGCTGAGACAGCTTGATGAATTCGTAGGTATGGAGCGTCGTAGAGAACAGAGGTATTCCCAGGCGTTCACACATGGCCTTCAGTTCCGGATGAGGCATCTGGGCATGCGTCACCACCCACATGGGAGCCTTGAAATCCTTCAGGCCTTCAAAAACCTTGGCACGACCTTCAGAACCGATTGATTCCAGATAGTTCCATTCAGTATGTCCAACGACCTGAATCTGCTGGGAACTATAAACCGCCGTGTAGCCTGCCATGGCGAGGCCGGGTCTGTGAATACCACTTTCCGCAATGGGAGCGTCCATAAAACTTTCGGCAGTGTGGCAGGCCATCTGCAGGTCCTTGCCGTACCGACAAAAAAAGTCCCGCACCAGGAAGCGTTCCCGATGCAGGATCTTGATATCTTTCAGTCTTGATTCAGCCATAGACTAAAATTATACAATTTTAGCGCGGCTGTAATTAGACGACGTCAGACATAGGCTGAGCACGATGGTCATTCTGCTTGTCGTTCGCCTTCTTCAGCTGGACCTTGACACGTTCGAGGGTTACATCCACGGCCTTGCCCATATTTTCTTCGTCGGCAGAGGCTACAACCTGGGAGCCAACAATGTTCACGGTGATTTCGCAATGACGGCGATTTTCAACTTCGTGATCAAGGACGACGGAGGCGCTTGTGATATTCGGGTAGAAGCGAGCTAACTTGTCCATTTCTTCCTGAATACGATCCTGGAGACCTGCAGATGCGTTAAAGTGGCGAGCAGAAAACTGAATATCCATAGTAAAAACCTCCGTAGAAAAAAGTGAATATCTGCGAGGCGAAGCGCCTCACGTTTAGGTATATACATCTTTTTACTTCAGAAAACCAATAGGAGCCGTCATTTTTGTATAAAAGAAATGTTCCAACTTGGAATAATGGGGGTGCAGGCCCATTGAATTTACTTTAAGATCTTGCGCTGACTTGCCGTAAGAATCTTCAGGGAATTTTCACGGTACTTCGCAACGGTACGGCGAGCCACCTTCATTCCCATTTCCGCAAGTTTGTCGGAGATAGCCTGGTCAGAAAGAGGCTTTCGCTTGTCTTCCTCATCGATCATCTTCTTCATGGCGTCAAGAACCTGGGCAGAACCGAGAATTTCCTCTTCGGCTCCGGAACTGGATTCGGCACTCCCTGCAGAGGGCTTCTGCTTGATACCCGAAGTAAAGAAACGCTTCAGTTCATAAACACCGTAAGGGGTATCCACAAACTTTCCGTTAGTCACTCGATTCACGGTACTCACATCGCGCTTTACGTCGTCTGCAATATCCTGCAGCACCATGGGCTTCAAAAAGGCAGGGCCCTTAGAGAAGAACTCCTTCTGACGTTTAAGGATAGCCTGCATGACCAGTTCCATGGTAGAGTAGCGGTTATCTACCGCCTTCATGAATTCCATGGCCTTGTTCAGGTGGGTCTTCACATAGTCACGGTCAGACTTGGAGGCATTCTTGTCGTCGATAATGGCCTTGTAGGTCTGATTGATGCGAAGGCGTTTCTGCATGGGGGAACGGACCGCTTCCGCAGAGAACTTTCCGCGTTTTTCAATAATTTTAAGATCGGCGGATACCGTCTGGATGCGTGCGTTAGACAGAGAGAATCCCGGATGGGGATTCAGCCTTGCAAAGCTGGCAATAGCCTTCTGCACAGATTCCGTCGGTTCGCCAAGGGCCTTTCCAATCTTGGCGTAGCGAAGTTCCAGAAGGTCTTCATAGCAGTTTTCAAGAATCTTGATGGCCAGGGGAGAAAAGTTGGGAATGCCGTAAGCCTGAATCAAGAAACACTCGCGCTGGTCGCGGGCACCGATTCCACGGGGATTGAAACCCTGCAGCACATGCAAGGCCTCTTGCACCGGAAGGGAACATTCTTCCAGCTTCTTCTCGCCACGAATCATGGTTTCAATTTCATTGATAAATTCATCGTCAGAAATATTGATGGGGGCGTTTTCCTGTTCGCCCACCTGCAAGAAACCATCTTCGTTCACGGAATCGATCAGGTATTCAACCAGTGAACGGAATCGCTTTTCAGAACAGTTATTTTTTGCCAGTTCTTCCAACTGGTCGCGAGTTCCAGACCAAAGCATCAGCTGGTCGCGAAGTTGTTCCTGAAGGCTCTTGCCGTTATCCTTGATGGGGCGGTCCCATTCGTCATCGGCTTCAGCATTACCCGCATTCAAGTCCTTGAAGGGTGCGTCATCGGAACCGGTTCCGTCAGAAAAAAGCTGTTCGTAATTCACATCGCCATCGGAACCATCCAAAAGTCCGCGATCCACCAGGGCGCTATCATCCAGAGAGCCGCTTTCACGATCGTCGGCATCGCCATAGGCGTCATTGTCAGCAGAGGATTCGCCAGAACGTTCCGCCCCGGATTCCGAGAGTTCATCATCGCGAACTTCACGTTCCTCGTCAGGCATGGAATCATCCAGTTCCAGAAGGGGATTGCTTTCCAGCTCATCCTTGATGGCGGTTTCCAGTTCCAGGGACGTTTTCTGAAGGATATTGATGGACTGCAACAACTGGGGCGAAAGGGTCTGCTCCAGTCGCTGACTCGTGCCTAAGTTCATTCCTAAATCCATAAAACCGTCCTTAAAACTTTCAATAATTTTTATTTATAAAATTTGCATTTCCTATATGCAAACCCAATTAATCCAATCTAAAGCTATCGCCGAGGTAAATACGTCTTGCCTCGGGGTCGTTCGCCAAATATTCAGAGGAGCCTTCCGTAAGAACCTGGCTCTTGTACATAATGTAGGCCCGGTCCGTAATGGAAAGGGTTTCACGCACGTTATGGTCTGTAATGAGGACTCCCATACCGCGGTCCTTCAACCCGGAGATGATGCCCTGGATATCGGCCACGGCAATGGGGTCGATACCGGCAAAAGGTTCATCCAGCAGAAGGAAGCTGGGGTCGCTGGCCAAAGCACGCGCGATTTCAAGACGGCGACGTTCGCCACCGGAACAGCTCATAGACTTGGTCTTGCGAATGTGGGTAATCTTGAATTCTTCCAGGAGCTGCTCCAGACGAACCTTGCGTTCACGGCGCTTCATGTCCTGAGTTTCAAGAATGGCCATAATGTTATCTTCTACGCTAAGCTTGCGGAAGATGGAAGCTTCCTGAGGAAGATAACCGATGCCAAGTCGTGCGCGCTTGTACATGGGCTTGTCGGTCATCTCGATATCATCAAGAAAGATATGTCCAGACTCAGGGCGGACCATTCCCACGATCATGTAGAAAGACGTGGTCTTGCCGGCACCATTGGGGCCAAGAAGGCCGACAATCTCACCCTGCGACACACGGATAGAAACGTCGCTTACGACCTGACGGCCACCATAAACCTTTCGCAGGTGTTCTGTGCGTATGGTACTGACAAGGTTCTTCACTTTTTTTCCTCTACATGCTTAGAATTTACATTCACCGCGGATGAATCCGATGGAGTTTTTTCTGATTTTTTTCTGGACCGATTCCTGTCCAACAAAGCCTTCTTGAAAGCCGACGGCTTTTTCGCGGGTTGCACTTCCCGCTCCTTACTATCGATAGAAGCACCGGCTTCTGTCAACGAATCCGCCTTATTTTCTTTTTTTAATGAATCCACCTTCGCCAGGGAATCCTTCAGGGCAAGTTCCTTGTTACGGCGTTCCTTTTCCAGGTCAACATAACGGCCGCTGGCCATAGTGGAATTACCTAGAAGCTTCAGGGACTTTACTGCATTCTTCTGGGCGTCAAACAAGATATGGATGGTATCGCCCGACGCCTCATTCTTGCCAGACACGGAACGATCCTTCTTGATGTAGAAATAGGTACTCTGGGCCTTGCCGGAGACCACGGCCTTGTCCATCTTGCCCTTGTTAAAATACATGTCAAGGCGGTCGCCGTCCATCAAGTTTCTGTAATCCTGCAGGTCCGTCTCGTAAAAGAAACCGCGGGCGTTCAAGTTCACATAGAGGCGTTCGATCTTGTTTCCGCTGAATTCTGCAAAGAGGGTATCGCCAAAGGCTTCCGTCACGCTACCCGGAGCATTCCTCTTCGGTTCTTCCTGCTGGATGCCGTGGGCGTTACGAATCACCAGCGCAGACTTCAGGGAGTTGCCGGTAGAATCCAGCACCAGGAAAATGGAGTCGCCCGTCAGGTGATAATTCTTCAGGTCGCAAGTCGGGTTGCCTTTCATCGAAAGCCAGTTATTCTTGCGGTCAAAATATCCCGTATCGCAAGTCACCACCATGTCGTTCTGGGTCAGCTTTACATGATTGAAAGCCTCGGCGTAATCGTCCTTCTTGCTGTAATTCATATTGTCAGCAGAAATGGCCACGTCCTTCTGGGTAATGGTCACATCGCCGCGGGCTTCCGCATAGCCATCTTTCTTGTTGTACACAATTCGCCTGGCCACAATCTTTACGGTATCCTCGCCGCCGGACTTGTTCTTCTCGAACTGGCGGAGCACCGGCTTTGTAGGCATGGTCAGGATTTCCTTTTCCTTATCATACTCCAGGTACTCGCCGGTAAAGTAGTAGGTATGGGCGGAATCACCAGCATGGACATCGCCGGTAGCGGTGGCGAGGCCACGTTTCTTCTGGTACACACCGTTGCGGGCATCGATATAACCCGAGGGGTGGGTAAACAGGAAGCCGCCATCACATTGGACCACTTCACCATCCTTATTCCAGATGGCGCGCTGGGTCTTGAACTGCACACTATCGTGAAGGAACTGCACACGGCCATGCAGCAAGAGAGTTCCGCGCTTGCGGGCCACCGCAAGACTGTCTGCATGCTTCATGATAATAGGCGAAGACTGCGCCACCGCCTCGCCCGAAAACAAGATCAGAATCGCAAACGCCAGGAACAGACCAAACTTGAAAGAACCAATGTATCGAGACATCTTCTAGTCCTTCGCCTCGTCTTTCTTCGTAAGGGTGCGCTTCCAGGATTTCTTAGGTCCAGGTTTTTTCTTGGCGCTGTCAGCCGGAGCCTGCGACGCAGAAGATTGCGGCACCCGTGTTCCAGAAGATGAAACCACGCGGACAGAACCAGCAGTCGGTCTAGCCCTCTGCAAACTATCGCGGGTCTCGATTTCGGAAGCCTGGTTCTTGTCCTCTTCCTTCAGGCGTTTAGCCGCATCCTGGAAAATGCCGGTCACGTCAGAAAGAATCCGCCAGTTGTCCATATGGGCGTCACTTTCGAAACCCTTGCCCTGAAGCACGTCGCCGTCTTCGCTAACCACACGAACATAACTGTCAGTCTTTACCAGGTTGTCCTTCTTGTTCCACAGGAGGGAATCGGAGCGGACCGAAGCCCCCTTGGGCGTCAGGGCATAAACGTGGCCATAGGCATACACATAGGTAAACTTCATATCCAGGCGGCCGGAATCGGCACGCAGGAACGCGGTACGTTCTCCCAGAGAATCGTAAATGTCCACCAGGACCGGCTTCACAAAGACAAGGTCCTTGTCGCCCCAACGTTCCAGATAGGCCGTCTTCAGTTTCCAGGCCTGCACACCCTTGTCGTAACTATCCAGAAGGGTGGTGTCGGTAAAAAGCATTTCCGGACGTTCCACCTGGATCCAGGGCTTTTCTTCTTCGATTTCCTCGCAACCGCACAGGAACAAAACGACCCACACCGGAACGAGAGCCAATCTCAAAAAAAGTTTATGTCGCAAAATTCGTGCCACAATCAAAATTTAAAAATAAAGGAATGACTGAATCGCGCCAACATGGCCATAAAACAGCAAAAAAAGGCCCGCGACCGAGGGACGCAGGCTCCTGTTTTTTTTTACAGTATTTGTACGGAACAAAAACCAGTCTGACTTACTTGGACTTGGCTTCTTCCAATTCCTCTTCCAGTTTCCTGTTTACACCGTCCTGCTTCTCGCAGATGTTCTTCAGGTTGCCGATTTCCACGTCCATCTTGGCCACCTGATCCTTCAGGTCTTCGCACTGGGCGGCATAGGTCTGTTCGGATTCGATGCGGCTGTTCAGTTCCTTGCGGAGGGAATCCACGGAGCAGCGGAGGGTTTCCACGGCGTTTTCAGCATCCTTCAGGGCGGGATTTTCTGCGTTTCCTTCACAACTGCAAGACGACTTCAGCTTCTTGGAAACAGCAAGGGCGGCAGCAGCGCCAAGGGCAAGACCGGCAAAAAAACTAGATGCTTTCATAGAGGACTCCTTAAAAAAATATTTACAACGGATATAATATCTCTTAAGAAAATGTAAAAGTCAATAGAAAACGCCCATTTTATGGGAAAATGTGATAAAATACCGCATACAATAAAACAAAAACCCCGAGTCTTGCGACTCGGGGTCTTTGCAGCGGGAAGAGCGAGATTCGAACTCGCGATAGGATTAAGTCCTATACGTCCTTAGCAGGGACGCGCCTTCGGCCAGCTCGGCCATCTTCCCATCTTGGGGGCACAAATTATACTTTATTTCTAACGCTTTTTCAAGGGGATTTCCCAAAATTTCTAACTTTTTTATATGCGTTTTCTAAAAAAGTTGTTGAAAATTGTGGCAGCATTTGCCCTGGTGGGCCTCATTTGCTGCATTCCCGTCTACATCCTGGTCTTTAAGGTGTTACCCGATAAGGATCCCGACAACCAGTTCAACAGGGAATCCATATTGCAGGTCCTTTCTGGCGAGACCCGCGTCTATTACAATGACGGCAACACCTTGCTAGGAGCCTTCTTTGACGCCAACCACCGTATCTATGTACCCTACGGCGACATCCCCTCCAATATCGTAAACGCCCTGGTGGCCGCCGAAGACGCCGGCTACTGGAACCACAACGGCTTCAGCATTTACGGTTTCACCCGCGCCATGGCATCAAACATCAAGGCAGGCCACATGCGTCAGGGCGGTTCCACCTTGACCCAGCAGACCGTCAAGAACATTTTCGGCCGCGAGGAACGCAGCATCAAGGAAAAGGGCAAGGAACTGATCAACGCCCTCCGCATGGAACGCCATTTCAGCAAGCAGGACATTCTTGAATTCTACCTGAACCAGTTCCACGTTTCCGGTACCGGTAAGGGTGTAGCCATCGCCGCCCAGTATTTCTTCAACAAGGAACTGAAGGAACTGAGCCTCGCCGAATGCGCCTTCATTGCAGGTTCCGTAAAGGGGCCCTTCAACTACGACCCGTTCATCCAGCGTAGCGCCGAACGCCGCGAAAAGGCAATCAAGCGTGGCGAGGAACGTCTGCGTTACGTACTTGGCCGCATGGTCGACGAAAAGTACATCTCCGAAGAAGAAATGGCCGAAGCCCTGGAAACGCCGCTGCAGTTCAACCACGGCAACTTCCGCTTCTCTGTCAGCACCATCCTGGAACGTATCGAAGAAAAGCTGGACGGAGACTTCTTCAAGGCTGAATTCGAAAAGCATGGCATCGAAGACTGGCGCAAGGCTCAGCTGACCATCATCTCGACCCTCGACGAAAGATCCCAGGATGCCGCCAAGCGCGCCCTGCAGACAAATATCAGCGGACTCCAGATGCAGTTGGGCGGTTTCGTACTTCCCAAGTCCCAGTTCGCCAACAAGGCCCAGAGCGCCCGCCGCGGCGACTACCTCTACGGCGCCGTCGACAGCGTATTCGTGGATTCCACCGGCAAGCTGAAATCCCTCACCTTAAGTTTCGGCCAGCTTAAAGGTATCGTCACCGAAAAGGCCATCAAGGATTTCGCCGTACAGATCAGCGGTGACGCCCGCAAGCCCGGCGACGTGAACAAGGCTCTGGCACCCCAGTTGAAGAAGGGGGCCATCCTCCTGGTCAGCATTCTGGACGTAGAAAAAATCAACGGTTACGTTCCCTGCAAGATCGAGACGGAACCTGTATTGCAGGGCGGCCTCTTCGCCATTAAGAACGGCCAGGTAGTCGCAACCCAGGGTGGTTTCCACAACACCGGATTCGACAGAAGTTTCAAGGCATTGCGTCAGCTGGGCTCCAGCTGGAAACCCCTGCTCTACGCATTGGCTCTCAAGTACAACTACAATTACCTGGACCCGCTTGAAAACGACTTCAACGTATTCCAGTTCACGAACCAGTTCTACTTCCCTCGCCCCGACCACAAGAACAAGGGCGACATCGTAAGCATCGCCTGGGCCACCACCCGTTCCGAAAATATCGCCAGCATCTGGCTGCTGGAACACCTGCTGGACAAACTCAGCCCCGAAGAATTTGACGCCGTCGCCAAGGAAAACGACTACGCCCGATTCGACAACGAAGAACGCAAGGCCTACTTTGAAAGACTCCGCGACAAGTTCGGTCTAACCTTGAAGGAAGAAGTAAAGAAGGAAATCGAATTTACCAAGGCCAAGTTCGCCCTCATCGAACGTTACAAGGGTGAAGGCAAGGACGCCAAGGCCAGGGCCGTCATCAACCTGCGCTACGGCACCCACAACGACATCGCCATGAAGCAGTCCAAGAAGGATGCCCAGACCGTCAAGTTCATCCAGCACAACTACAAGAGCTATTATGAAAAGCTCCGTGCCCGCGAGGCCCTGGAACTGGATCCGGATATGGCAGCCCAGCTTCCGCCTCTGGAATCCGTGGAGCTGTTCCCCGACTTTACTCTGGCCGACATGAAGCGTCTGACCACCATGATCGAACCCGTCGATGGCGAAGCCGATTACCTGGATGCAGACCACATCCGTTTCTGGCCCGACTACAGACGTTCCCTGGCCATGGCCGACTACGCACGCTTCGCCAAGGAAATCGGCATCCACCAGAAGTTGCAGAAAGTGTTCAGCATGCCCCTGGGCGTAAACGAAATTACCCTGTCAGAAATTTCTACCGCATACCAGACCCTGCTTACCGGCAAGATCTACAAGAGCCTGGATGGCGACTGGACCGACCCCAGCTTTATCAAGGAAATCAAGAATCGTGACGGCACCACCATCTTCAAGAACAAGATGGAATCCAAGACCATCCTCGACGACAACATTACAACCCAGATGGCCGTAATGCTCCACTCCGTATTCAGCAACGGTACAGCACGCAGCCAGTATAACGCCATTACGGTTACTTCCCCCGATAGCACCGTCAGCCTGCGCTACCCTGCATTGGGCAAGACCGGTACTACAAACGACTACAGAAACGTGGCCTTCATGGGCGCGATACCCACCTACAGCGGCGAAAAGAACGGAGCCACTTTGGACTCTGTCGTGGCCATCGGTAGCTACGTGGGCTTCGACAACAACAAACCTCTTAAGTCTGGACGTACCCGCATTGCAGGTGCCTCTGGCGGTCTCCCCCAGTGGGCAGCCTTCGCCAAGGAAGAAATTGAAATCATGGGCACTCCCAAGAAGGTGGACTTCCTGGATATTTCTGTTCTGGCCGCAGGCGAAGTCCCGCTGCAGCTAGGCAATGAACGAGGCGAACTTGTAGTAGATCCCATGACCGGTATGACTCTTGCCGGGGCCAGCGCCGAAGCAGGACGCCCTCTCCCCTGGATCGACATTCCGGGCTACACTCCTCCGCAAGTGCAGGAAATGGCCGCGGAATCTGCAGCAGAATCCGGCATCATGGTTAGCTTACCCATGCCCGCTGCAGAACAGCCCGAAGCCTCCACCGCCCCAGCAGAGGTCGCAGCATCGGATTCCACAAGCGCACAGGCTCCCGCAACAGAAGCAACTGCAGCAGCGGAACCCGCACCTCACGCACCGTCTGTTACACCGGCACCGGCCGCAGCCGCCATGCCCAAGGATGATGACTGGGATCTGCCCGAAGGATTCAATGGCAACAACGCATTTGTTCCTATCGAGGCCGAATAAGTTTTTAGCCCTTTGAAAAAGTTCAGGACGATTTTAAAACAAAGGATCTTTGTATGAATTTCAGTTCTCGTATTTTTTTAAGTACCGCAGGAATCGCAGCAATGGGACTTTCCCTTTCTGCATGTACAGGAGCCCCCGCCCCCTGCACCGAGCCTGAAAACACAGAACAGCAATCCTCTCAAGGAGCACAGCAGGCAGCACCCGAGCAAGTTCAGGAGCAGTCCTCCTCTGCGATTTCTGAATCTAAACCTCAGCAAACCGCAGCACCCTCCTCCAGTTCAGCAGTCCCTAAGAACGAACTTGTTTCCCAGTCTGCGGAACCCGCCCAGCAGTCCTCATCCTCTATGGCCTCCGCCCAGGAAAAGGTCTCGGAAAATGAACCCATGGCCCTTACGGTCATCGACCCCTACACGGCGTTCCCCGCCATGGCAAACGAAGTTTTCGAATACGCCGATAGTTTGTACAAACAGGGTAAGGTCGACGACGCTGTAAAATATCTCCAGCGTTTCCGCGTCATCAAGCCCCTGTGGAATCAATGGGAAAATCAGGCCGACTCCATGCTGGCCGAATTCGGAAAGACCAATGCGGAACGCGCAAAGCAGTTCGAGCCGCTGGTCCTTGAAATTCAGAACATGAACCGCGCCCGTTCCAACTACAGTCTGGTGGCCGAAGCCGCCGATAACCTCATCGCGCTGGTTCCCGGCGATTCCCTGACCAACTTCGCCAACCAGCAAAAACAGATCGCCTACAACAACACCCTGGACAAGGCCCGCAAGGAAAAATCCGAAATCCTCAAGTTGGCAAACGACCAGGCAAAGTTCACCGAAGCAGAACAGAAAGCCTTGGAATTCCAGATGCGTTATCGCGACTTCGAAGACCCACTTAAGATCCAGGCCATGATCGACGACATCCGCAACATGTCCGCCAACAACGACGCCGAAGCCGCCGCCTACTGGCAGAAGAACGATCCCGCCGAAGCACTTGCCAAGGCAAAGGACCTAGTGGAAAAAAGCAAGTTCGCCGAAGCCAAGGAACTTCTGAACAAGCTCAAGTCCAGCCCCCTCCGCAAGGAAGCCATCGAGGAATACAACAAGCTGGCCGACGCCTACTGCAACGCCCAGCGCAAGACCACAAGCCAGCTCTTCGGCAAGGCCCAAAAACAGAAGGACGCCGCAAAGAAGGCCGCCCTCCTGAACGAAGCCATCGCCTCCCTGGATAAATGTCTGGCGGAATATCCCGACAACTCCCAGAAGCAAAAGGTGATCGACAACAGGAACTTCCTGCAGAAGGAACTGAGCAAGTAAATGACCGCAG
Source organism: Fibrobacter sp. UWH5 (assembly GCF_900142505.1). NCBI lineage: Bacteria > Pseudomonadati > Fibrobacterota > Fibrobacteria > Fibrobacterales > Fibrobacteraceae > Fibrobacter > Fibrobacter sp. UWH5. Next base: position 70,895 of record NZ_FRBB01000019.1, read on the forward strand.
TATCCGCAGATTGGTGGCAGTACGGCCAGTATCCCGCTTTCTTTATCCTGGGCGCTGTCGTCAGCCTCATCAATAGCATCGCCGGCGGCGGAAGTTCCCTCAGCCTTCCCATCATGATCTTTCTGGGAATGCCCCCGACCGTGGCCAACGGCACCAACCGCATCGGCCTCATCATCGGAAACCTGAGCAGCGTCCACAACCTGGCAAAACACGGCTACCTGAACAAGAAACTCTTCAAGCAGCTATTCTGGCCCTCCCTGGTGGGAGCCCTCCTTGGCGTAGGATTTCTCGCAAACATCGGCGACAAGGTATTCCAGGCCATTATCGCCGGAGCCATCTGCCTGGTAGTCATCATGAGCCACACCCGCAAAGACCTGTTCGGAAAGCCCCCTGCAAACCCGCCCGAAAAATTGACCCTGGGCGGAGCCATCGGGTTCGCCCTGGTTTCAGTCTACGGATGTATCGTGCAGATTGGCGTTGGATTCGTGCAGATCTTTAGCCTCACCCGCTACACCGGTCTAGACCCCATCCACGTAAACGCCCTCAAGAACTGCCTCACAACCGTATTCCTGGTGGTCAGCACCGCGGTTCTCGCATTCACCGGAAAAGTGAACTGGCCCATCGCCATCGTCATGTCAGCCGGCGCCTGGTGTGGCGGTTATTTCGGCAGCGCCCTCCAGCGCAAGAAAGGCAACAAGTTCATCCAGAATTTTATCAGCGTCTGCAGCCTGGTCATGGCAGCCTACCTGGTGGTGGACCTGGTCCTTCAGTAAATCAGATTTCGCAGGAATCAAGATTCTTTTTTTTGGGGGATAAGCGGGCGTTTTACCGCAAACCTGGAACCCCTCCGGGGTTTTAAAAGCTGGTCGAGACTTCCCATCAGAACCGCTTCCAGAGTCTTGTCTCCGGCAGCAAGAACTTCCTTGTCGGATCGTTTCAGCTTCTTGATTCGAGCCTCTAACCGCAAGGCATGCTCCTTGGATTCCAGCTCAAAAGTTCGCAGAATACACTCCGGCGGAAAAGCCTTGGTAAAGCGAGCCCCCTTGCCAGTCAGATGCTGCTGAAAACGGGCCTCCACATCCACGGCATAACCCGTGTAGATGCGATTCCCCTTACAACGAAGCATGTATACAAAATGCGGCATTATTAAAAAAGGGCGGTTACCCGCCCGATTATATCTTAGTGGTGACCGTGTCCTTCAGGTTCATCCTTGCTCGGCTTAGAAACCAAGCTCATATAGATGGTACCCAGGATGGCGGCACTGAAGCTTCCCAGCAGAATGCCCAGCTTTGCGGAATCCTGACGATCGCCAACATCGAAGGCGAGACTTGCCACGAACAGAGCCATGGTAAAGCCGATACCGGCCAACATGCCACCGCCCCACAGAGCCTTCCAGCTGTAGCTCGGACGCTTTGAAATACCGATCTTCACAGAGAGGAAGCTGAACAGGAAAATGCCGATAGGCTTACCGAATACCAGAGCCAGGGCAACAGCGCCCATCACGGGAACTTCCACACCGCCAAGCTTGATTTCGACACCGGCATTGGCCAAGGCGAACAGCGGCATAATGAAGAAGTTGACCCAGGGAGCCAAAGTCTTGTAGAGGCGTTCCTGCATAGAAATACTTTCCTTGGCGCCCTGCTTCAGCAGGCTGAACACGCGATATTTCTCTTCGCTGTCGGTAGCTTCGCCAGAAAGAACGTGACCCACATTATTTGCAAACAGGCCCATCTTGCCGCCGGCAATCACAGCCCTGGCCGGAACGGAAAGACCAAGCAGCACACCCGAAATAGTGGGATGCACGCCGCTCTTTACGAAGAAGGCCCACACAGCTACGCCGATTACGCCATGGAGCAGCAAGTTGCGAACACCCAGACGGAACAGCACATTGATCAAGACCAGCAAGGCAACGCCAGTACCCAGAGCGGCAAAGCTGATACCGTCACCGCTGGGGTAGCCAATGGCAATCACGAGAATGGCACCGATATCGTCGGCGATAGCCAAAGTCAAAATCATCACGCGGAGAGCATGGGGCACCTTCTTGCCAAGGATAGCCATACAGCCAACCACGAAAGCGATATCCGTTGCCGTGGGAATACCCCAACCACGAGTCGCGTCCGTACCTGTCAGACCGTTTACAGCCAAGTAAATCAAAGCCGGGAAAAGCATACCGCCGGCAGCCGCGAGAATCGGAAGACTTGCGGCCTTCGGATCGCGAAGTTCGCCGTAAGTCATCTCGCCCTTCACCTCGAGACCCACGTTAAAGAAGAAGATGGTCATCAAGGCATCATTGATCAGCCAATGCAAATCAGCAGTACCAAGCCAGCTACCGATAGTCACGGCAAAAGGCATGTGCCATACATGATGATAGGACTCAGGGCTGAGATTAGCCCACAGCAAAGCTGCAATGGTCATAATGATAAGAACGATACCGCCAGTAGTCTCCACCTTCATGAGACGTTCAATGGGGGTAAGGATCTTGCGGACCGGAGTTTCCGGGAAAAGTTCTTCGATGCGATCGCTGCTAGTCACTTTTGCGGACATACACACCTATGGTTGATTGTTTTTGTTTTTTCAGCCCTTGCACATTAAAGATAATCAAAATTTTTTTTTAGTCTACGCAATTCGCCACCGAATTCACCCTAAAGACCACCATCTCAAAATGTGCCATAACGCACTAAAAGTTTTATAATATAAATCACCATTTCGTAAGTAAATTATATTAAACTTGAAAAATTCTTGCGGATATTGTCAAATGAAAGAAAGAATGAAGAAACACCCCCTTCTGACCAAAGTCGTTATCGCCCTACTCTGTGGACTTACCTTCTATTTGTTAGGTTTCCCCTGCCGAATATTCCTCAAGATTTCGGATACGACGGAAGTCCGCCTGGTTGCAGCCCTCCCAATGCTGTTTTCCATGACCTTCGGTCTCCCCGGAGCCCTGGGCTGCGCCTTCGCAAACCTCTTCTCCGACATCCAGTCAGGATACTCCGCCGCCGTCTTCATACCGGGATTCCTCATCCAGATTATCTACGGGTACATTCCCGCCAAAGTTTGGCATTACCTCCGCCGCAATAACATCAACAAGTTCCGACTGAACCGAGTCCACAAAGTCGTAGAATACCTCATCATATCCACGGCAGACGCCCTCCTTGTGGCGTTCCTTATCTGTCTGCTATTAAAGTGTGTCGGCCTCCCGTCGAATTTTATCCTGGGCGAAAATATCTTCTTCAATAACTTACTGGCGATGATCGTAATGGGCATCCCCTACCTAAGCCTATCCTCCGTCGTGTTCCAGTATAAGTACCACCGCGCTTCCCCCAGGAATACCATCCTCTCGTTCTCCCTTAACGAAAAATTCCTGCTGTTCATACTCCTGCTGAGCATCCTCATTTCTATCTGCTCCGGTATCGCCGCCTATAACGTGTTCCACTATAGGTACAACCTCAGCAATCTGGACCTATGGAACAAGGTCTACTACAGTGCCGTCATTACCTTGAACATCCTCATTTGGGGAAGCCTTATCCATCTGCGGTTTATCGAAAGCACCGTTATCAAGCCCATCGAAAAGATGAGTGAAATCGCCATGATATTCAGCCACGATACAACCATGGAAAAGAAGCTGGAGGAAATCTCCAACAAGTGCGAAAAGTACCTGAAGTATACCACCGAAATCGGCGCCCTTTCCCGCTCCTACGTAGACATGTCCCGCAAGATCGATGACTACCTGAACCACATTATGGCAATGACGGCGGAAAAGCAGAAAGAACATACGGCCCTTGAAATTGCGACAGCCATCCAGCTGGCGGCCCTCCCCAAGCCCCTCCACTCCAAACGATTTGAAAACTACGCCATGATGGACCCCGCCCTAGAAGTTGGCGGTGACTTCTATGACTTCTTCTTTATCGACGAAGACCACATCGCCCTCTGTATCGCCGACGTATCCGGCAAGGGCATCCCCGCAGCATTATTCATGATGGTCAGCAAGATTATCCTGCGCCACAACCTGATGAACGGCTACTCTCCAGCCGAGGCCCTGGTACGAACCAACCAGGAAATCTGCGAAAACAATACCGTCGACATGTTCGTCTCCATCCTCTGCGGCGTTCTGGACCTAAAGACAAACGTCCTCACCTTCTGCAATGCGGGCCACGAAAAGCCGGCACTCCTGAAGAAGGGCAAAGAATTCTACCTGGCCCAAATCAAGAGCTTCTTTGTAGTCGGCGGCATGCCTGGCATCAAGTACCAGAACTTCGAATTGCAAATGGAACCCGGCGACATCATGTTCACCTACACCGACGGCATTCCCGAAGCCATGAACGAAAACAACGAGGAATTCGGCAACGATCGAATGCTGGCCGCACTGAATGCCTCCAAGGACAAGCCCCTGGAACAACTCTGTAAGGACGTTCGCGAGGCCGTCAGGACCCATGCCGGCAAGGCTCCCCAGTTTGACGACATTACCATGGTGGCATTCCGAATTAATGAAGGAACCTAGGTATAATCGCAAACAGAAAAATCTAACCCATAGAAAAAGCCTCGGACCAAGTCCGAGGCCTTCTTTAAATCGCTTACATTAAACCGTATCGATTCAGACTAGAACTGCTGAGGCGGCCAACGGGGATTCTTGGAGCTCATGTCGATCTTGTAGAAATCGCGTTCGAAGCGTCCATCGTCCATGCCGTAAGTCTGCATGATATGGCGAGCCATCCACTTGCCCAGCTTCAGCACGGTGAGCTTCTTGCGGAGACGACCCTGGCAGTCACGATTCATGATGTCGGGGAGAGTGGAGGTGGTCAGAATTTCATCGATAGCGGGGCTGTTCAGCTTTTCACGAGCTTCTGCACTGGTGTGGAAGTGGGTGACGCCGAAGCACACGCGGTTGGGATGACCCTTCTTGATGTGTTCGCAGCACTGCACGATAGTAGTACCGGTACGGACCATGTCATCGAACACGATCACGTCCTTACCTTCAATTTCATCGATGCTGATGTCAGAAAGTTCCGGGTTGAAAGTCATGGAGATTTCACGTTCGCCAGTACGTACCTTGTCCATCACCACGCGCTTGCATTCGGGGAGCTGGAGAGCATCGAACACAGCGTTCATGAAAGGACGTGCGCCCTTATCCGGAGAAACGATCACCAGGTTGTTACCATCCTTACCAGTCTGCACGAAGTTGCTGTTCTTGATGTAGTGTGCATAGACATCGGTAGGAATCAGGTTGTGGAAATGACCTTCGAAAATATCGTTGAACAGGTTCTGAACCTTGATGCTGTGGTTGTGGCAGGTAACAACAGCGTCCACACCAGCCTTCTTCAGAAGATCGGCATAGAGCAAGCTAGTGAAAGCCTGACCATCAAACTTCTTGAGGTCGATATCCGGGCGATCCTTTTCCAGTTCGCCAATACGGTGGGGACCGCGGTCCTGTGCGGAGTAGAACAAATCCGGTTCTACGAGAACAACCTGTTCGGCGCCGTTATCCTTGGCAGCGCGGGCCAGGATGCAGTTACGCATAGCGTAGTCGTTACGACTACGTTCATGGTTAGAAACAGAGCAGATCAAGACAATCTTGCCTTCCAGACGGCGGCCGATATGTTCGATATCATCGGCATCCAGCATATAGCGGGGGCAGAATTCAGAGTTGGCGAAAGTCTTCAGGGAGACCACGTCGGAAATGTCTTCGCGGAGACCGATGTACTGAGCCATATCAATGGCAAACGGATCATCGGTGAAGTTGCCGGTCACGATAAAACGATCTGACATAAGATTGCCTTAATTTAAGGTTTTTTGGGGGTTAGTGGCCCAAATATAGATAGATTAGGACATCCTTGCAAGTAAGGCAACGCAATACATATCTATTACACAAATTGATAGACAGCTTTTTGAGGGGATGATTCGTCGGGCAGGCCCCGCAAACCCGGGGACAGGCGGAAAGGCCGCCGGCAGGGTCCGCCTTTCCCGGTAAGCCTCCTGCGACAGCTCATGGCCTGCGCCTGGCGACGGCAGGTGCGGTGGGCCGATGCCGCGCCCATGTACGGCGGGCGATGCCCGCGTCGACGCCCCGGCGCGACGGCGATGGACATAAACAAGAAAGGGCCCCCCGAGGTTTTTCCTCGGGGGGCCCGTGAATCCAGCGGCGACCTACTCTCCCGGACCCGTAGGCCAGGTACCATCGGCGATAG
>NZ_FRBB01000039.1:0-4332 GCF_900142505.1 Fibrobacter sp. UWH5
CAACACCAAGCTTTAACGCTGCATTTTCAATAGCAGCAACAGCAAGGTGCGTCTTTCGGTAATCCAAGTCATGTGACATGCATTTAACGGCCATGACATCTAAGATATAACAATTTAAAAGCCGTGTCAACAAAGTCAAAACAAAAAGAATACTTCAAGAGCATCCCGCCCCCTGCAATGCAAGGAACTGAAACGGGGGGCGAATCGTAGTGTACAACAATCTCGGAAGCTGGGTTGTGGATCGATAAAAAGCTCTCAGATAAATCGAAGCGTCGCTCCAACTTGTGATTATTTTTTTATGTCCTTCGATTTCTCCCGATTCCTTTTGCGAGTGCCTTTGGACTCAGTTCTCTTTTTCTTGTTTTTTGACAAATCATTGGTCTTTGCTATTACAACAGGATTCCCCTCAACCTTTCCAAAGTTTTTACCACTTCTTTTTCTATACTTGTCGTTTCTTTTTAGATATAGTATAAGTATTCCATAAATAAGAAGCACAAATGGAGTCCAAATAAGTATCCCCCACACGTTTCCCCGTCCTGCATTAACGAAGAAATCTTGGAAAAGCCTTCCTGTATGGTCACATTCAAAATACACAAATCCAACAAAAAGAACGCACGAAAGATTTAATATTATTTTCCACATCTTGTATTAATAATCTACTTGGGTTGCCGTGTTGTCAGAAGGAGCCAGAGCACCAATTCCTTCCCCAGTACTCATTGATTCCTGAGAACTATTTTTATCCGTTGCAACATTTTGCACAAAGTCTACCACAAGATTACCCACTTCATGCTCTACCCTTCCAGGAATGTTTATAACATCATCCTTAACAATCCCAAAAGCATTATCCTTTATGTCTTTCTCGGCATTTTCAAGTCTATTCGCCCATTTATGTTTAGTTGCAACAGCTACACTCTTTTTGTATGTGATGGGCTTTGTTTTTTTGATCGTATTAGCGTATTTAGCTGATTTTGCAATTTTCGCGCCTTTTTCAACAATACTCACACCAAAAAAGCCTAATGCAAAATCGATAATAGCATCGGTAGCTGTATAATTAAATTTTTGACCAAAAAGACTCGCTTCTGCATAATTTTGCGCAACGCCCCACGCAACACTACACACTCCACCGACAACGCCGACATTTCCATCCGGGTCAGTTGTAATAATCGGATTGTTACCAACGTATGTATAAGGACTATCATACTGTCTAGCAGCATCAACTGAAATCTACAATCCGAGCATTGGATCCAGATATCTTGCGCCGAAGTAGTTCAGCTCGGTTTCGTCATCACGTTCTTTACCGGTGAAATTCTCGGTCACCTTGTCGCCTGCGTCAGCGATCAGATCAATCTGTTCGCCGAAGGAGCGGTAGTCATAAGCTTTCTTCACTTCACCGAGGTCAGCAACGTCTGCGTTTGAGGTACTCTGGGTGCCGTACACCAGCATGGTGGAACCAAGGTGGTTCTTGAGATACCATTCGAATTTAGGATTGAATACGCTCCAGTCGGTCGGCTTTCCATTTTCGTCGAGAGTCGTCGATGGCACCACTGGTGCCGAGGCGTCCTCGGGCATGTAGCGGCCCAGGCCCTGGGGCATATTTACGACCACGCGGGCATTTTGGAGGCTGCCGTCACGATAGTTTTCACGAACTTCGGTGCCGATGCCTGTGTAGTGTGTGACGAGTTCCCGTTCCCAGTCAGCGGCATACACGCCATCGGCCTCGTCGGAAACGCAAGCCTTGCTGTAGCGGGTCTTGGACACGCGCCTGCCGGAACCGTCGTAGGCCATGGTCAGCATAAGGCTATCGCCCCTACTGCAACTACGCGTAGGTTGCAGCACAAATCTTAGCATTTCTGGATTTTCCATTCGCCGATGGTGCGTTTTTCGGTATCGAAGGCGGCTCCAATCTTGTACAAGCTCTTCAGCGTTCCGTCGGCTTTGTTCACCACGGAATATGGAAGCAGGTAGCCTTTATCGTCGATCTGTTTTAGGGCGTCATCGACGGTGCCGTTCTTGTCCAGTTTGAACTCGAAAACGTAGACGCTGTCGGCGGTTTCTACCACGGCGTCGGCACGGCCTGCAGCGGTTCGCTCTTCGCTACGCACCAGGTAGGGCGAGGCAATTCTGAAAATCAGGTAAAAAATAGTCCTGTAGTGGAGTTCGTTCTGTTTCTCAATATCGTAGGGAATGCTCGCCATGAACGCACGCATTTCGGTAAGTGCGGTTTCCAGGTTGCCAGCCTTCATCGCCGTGATGAAATGATCCAGAAATTCGGAAGTATCGTCGCCATTTTTAGACGTATAGGTGCACGTCAGAAGATCCAGCAAGCCTTCGCGGACCTCATCATTGGGGAACTGTAACTTATATGGGCGAACCGCATTCTTGTCGTAGCCCTTGATGGTCAGGTATCCACTCTGATAAAGAATGGGAATCGGGGTTTCCGCAGTTTCCGTGGGGGCATCGAAAGAACTCTGCTTGACATCAAAACCTCGGTCGTATTCCTCGGGGCTTAGCTTGTAACGGGCCATGGCTTTTGTAAGAACCGTTGGCGTACCGGAAGCAAACCAGTAGTTCGCTAGATTCAGCTTGCTCAAGGAATTTATCAAGCTAAAGGGATTGTAGATATCCGGAGAGTTTTCGCAGAAATGGTAGCCATCGTACTGGCGCTGCAGGGCAGCAACTGCTTCGTTGTAGGTCATGCCCTGCTTGTCTGCTAGAGCTTGGATTTCGGGCTGCATCTGGGTCAGCAGTTCTTCTTTGGTGATGCCACAGATGGCTGCATACTCGTCATCCATGGTAATGACGTTCAGGTTATTCAACTCGCTGAAGATGCTGAGCTGGCTGAACTTGCTGATACCCGTAAGGAATACAAAACGCAAAATGCCACCAAGCGCCTTGAGCGGGGCGTAAAGGTCACGCATACGGTTGCGAACCTTTTCCTGCAAAGCAGCATCACCCATAGCCTCGAGAACCGGGGCGTCGTATTCGTCGACAAGAACAACAACCTGTTCACCGGTCTGCGCATTGGCAGCACGAATCAAAGAAGAAAGACGACTTCCCCAAGCCTGGTTAGAACTATCATTGTTTATGCCATATTTTTCTTCATTTGCCGCTAGAATTTCGTTCATATTGGAGGCGAAAGTTTCTGCTTCCAAGTTCTTTACCGTACTCAAATCCAGGCGAATGACCGGATACTTTTTCCACTCGGTCTCCAAACGTTCCATGGCAAGGCCGGTAAACAGTTCCTTACGACCCTCGAAATAGTATTGCAAGGTGCTAATCAAAAGCGACTTTCCAAAACGGCGGGGACGGCTGAGGAAATAATATTGGCTTGTATGCGTCAAGTTATAGACAAGATCAGTCTTATCTACGTAATAGTATCCGTTATTGCGGACTTGAACAAAATCCTGCACGCCGATTGGAAATCTCTTTAATGCCATGTCTCTAATATAACATTTTTAAAGAAACGCGTTGGATCTGTTGAATTTTCAATAGAGGTTTCACCCTCTTATCAAATCACGCCATAGTCCACTTTTTTTTACATCCAAATAAGTTTTGTTCGTCTCAAAAAGAGCCAAAAATCTTTTCTTTGAAAAATCAAATCCCCAGACTGACCTCCATCATCATTACACCAAAGATAATACTTCGCATAATATACGAATGGAACGGGCTCTTCGTCTTTATAAAAAGAAAAAAGACCATTTAATGCTAAATTGAAAAATAATTCTTCTGACAAAGAATCACTAGCAATCGTTTCTGTAAATTTCAAAGCACTTATTTTCTTTTGCTAGAAATTAATTTTACAAACTTTAGCTTCAGCGTACTTTGTATCCTTTGTACACTCGTTTTTTATAGCAGCGCTGCAAAAAAACATTTCCTCCTTCAAAATAAATTTCAAATTTTTGATTACAACGATATATTGTGCTATCTAAAACAACTTTCTTCAGAGGACTTTTAAAACTTACGTTACATTTGGAGCCAGACACTTTTGACGCATATTCAACATAATTGCCAGGCAAGGCATAATCAGCGTCATAGTCTGGTGATGCATAAACAAGATAAAAACTAATTAGAAAGAAAAATGTAAAAAAAACATTTTAAAAGAGGCATCATCAACATGTGTGGAAGCATTTAGGCAGCCTTGCTAGATGATTCTCTCGATTCCGATTCCCATTCGTAGGCAATCTTTACATCTACATAGGAACAGCTCAACATTATCAGCGACAGCATGTTGTTCATATTCCTGAAGCCATAGGCAGTCCGTATCAGTAGCTTTATCTTGTTGTTCGTCGCCTCGATCCTTGCGTTTGACACGCCTAGCCTGATTGTGTTGAG
>NZ_FRBB01000025.1:0-32036 GCF_900142505.1 Fibrobacter sp. UWH5
CGTCGTATGCGAGAACCGACTTTGTGACCTGTTTTGTCTCCATTTGCACTATACCTGCCTTTTTGTATAGTGTCAACTTTTTTCAGGATAAGACAATAAATGCCTTTGGGCAATTATGAAAAAATTTTCCCTTGCCAAATTTTTGAGATATTCATAAATTTCAAAACATGAAGATGATTAACGTACTTTGCGAAAACTTTGACGGCCGATGGTGGCGCGGACTCTAACATAGAGTCTGGTTTTTGCACGTGTAGTTAATCAAGGCAAAAGGCTTCCAGACTCCCTGGAGGCTTTTATTTTTTTTCCAAACATTTGAAAACCTCCGGGTCCAGGAACCTAAGCCTAAAAAGCTATTTTTTAGGAGTATAAAACTTGCGGCGAAGCCGCGTAACTTTAACCTGAAAGGCCGTAGGCCGAGCTCAAAGAGAGCGAAGCGAACGACCTCAAACCTGAATACTGATTATGGCAAAATCTCTGGTAGAATCAGATAATGGCTTTTTCGACAAGTTCGGCGGCAAGTACGTCGCTGAAATCATCCGTCGCCCTTTGGACGATCTTGAAGAAGCTTTCAACAAGTACATCAAGGATCCGGAATTCCTGGAAGAATTGCGAATTATCCAGCGCGACTACATCGGCCGCGAAACTCCACTGTACTACGCCCCCACCGCAACAGAACTTCTGGGCGGCGCTCAGATCTACATCAAGCTTGAAGGCCTCGCCAACACCGGCGCCCACAAGATCAACAATGCCATCGGTCAGTGCCTCTTGGCAAAGAAGATGGGCAAGACCCGCATTATCGCAGAAACTGGCGCAGGTCAGCACGGTCTCGCCACTGCAGCCGCTTGCGCAAAGCTGGGCCTGGAATGCATCGTCTATATGGGCGAAGTTGACGTTCGTCGCCAGCAGCCCAACGTTGCCACCATGGAACTTTACGGCGCCAAGGTGGTGCCTGTCACCAGCGGTAGCCGCACCTTGAAGGACGCGGTGAACGAAGCCATGCGCGACTGGGCAACCAACTTTGCTACCACTCATTACGTTCTGGGTTCCGCTCTCGGCCCCGCACCGTTCCCCGATATCGTCCGTACTTTCCAGAGCATCATCGGTGAAGAAGTGAAGCGTCAGGCTGCAGAACGCAACCTGGACATCGCAGCCATCGTTGCTTGCGTTGGTGGCGGTTCCAACTCCATTGGCGTTTTCACCCCGTTTATCGAAGACGAAAAGATTCGCCTCATCGGTGCAGAAGCCGGTGGCGTAGGTCCGAAGCTTGGCGAAAACGCAGCCCGCATGGTGGGCAATGCTGCCAAGGTGGGTATCGTTCAAGGTTACAAGAGCAAGTTCCTGGTAGATGACGATGGTCAGTCCCAGCCCACACGCTCCATTTCCGCAGGCCTCGACTACATGGGCATCGGCCCTCAGCTGGCAGCCCTCGGCGAATGTGGCCGCGTAGAATTCACCAGCATCCTGGACAAGGAAGCTTTGGAAGCCGTAAACTTCTTCGCCAAGAACGAAGGCATCCTCTTCGCCTTGGAAAGTTCCCACGCCGGTGCCGCCGCCATGAAGATCGCCAAGGATTATCCCAAGGATAAGGCAATCATCATCAACATGAGTGGCCGTGGCGACAAGGACATCTTCATTACCAGCCCCGTGTTCCGCCCCGAAAAGTGGAAGGAATTCCTGGCCGCTGAACTGAAGCGCCTCGAAAACAATGAAGACATCCACGACGCAGAAATTATGAATAAATAGGTTTGAGGACGCGCTTTCGCGCTTTGAGCAATGAGGTCGGTGCCAAGGCACCTAGAGGCAAAAGAACTTCACATCAAAGCGAGTAAACACAACCTCAAATTTCAACCTTTGAACTTTAACCTCAGAGGCCAAAGGCCGACCTCAAAGCGAGCAACGCGAGCGACCCCACACCTCACACCTAAAAATATGAACGCACCAATCCGTTTAATGTCCCATTTGATCGCCGGTTTCCCTGATGGAGAAACTTCTGTGGCAATCGCCGACGCTCTGGTAAAGGGCGGCGCCTCCATTCTCGAAATCCAGTTGGCCTTTAGCGATCCTAGCGCCGACGGTCCCGCTATCCAGACCGCATCTACCGTGGCTTTGGAAAAGGGCTACTCCACCAAGCAGGGTCTTGAAATCGTGAAGAAGATTCACGACATGCATCCGGACATTCCCATCTACATCATGACTTACGGCTCCCTGGCATTTACCCCCGGTGTCGAAAACTTCGTGAAGATGTGCAAGGACGCAGGCGTTAGCGCTTGCATCATTCCGGACCTTCCCTTCGATAACGACGAAGGCCTCACCGCCGCTTGCAAGAAGTACGGCATGGAAAACATCCCCGTGGCAGCACCTTCCATGACCCAGGCTCGTTTGGAAGAAATGGCCTCCAAGGGTTTCACCTACATCTACGCAGCACTCCGCGCAGGTACCACCGGTTCCCAGACCGTCATTGACCAGGCAACTCTCGACTTCCTGGATACCGTGGGCAAGGGCGGCGCCAAGGTTCTGGGTGGCTTCGGCATCCGTACCGGCGAACAGTCCAAGGTTCTCTGCAAGCATGTGCATGCCGTCGTGGCAGGTTCCGTATTCGTGAACATCATGCTGAAGGATCCCAAGGATATCGCAGGCGTTGAAGCCAAGGCCCGCGAACTTTCCGGCTTGTAATTCCGCCAAGCAAAATCGTTAGGCAGTTGTCATTGCGAGCGAAGCGTGGCAATCTAGCCTAAAACACAAATGAAAAGTCCAAGGTGAAGAACCTTGGGCTTTTGGTTTTTAGTAGAAACAGCGATTACATTGGAGGCGGAGTGTATTGCCACTTGCTGCCATCGCATATAAAATCGCAATTTTCAAACACTCTGTTGCATATAGAAAAATCCAAGGAACAACCTTGGACCCGCCAGCAAAAGCAATCCATTTTCCTACGGTTTTAAATACAGTTTCCTGTTTTCCTGAAGGCCTTCATTATCAAATCGGACGGTTGGATTTTCGCCCTTCTTATAAGCCTCTTCGCTTTCATAAATGGACAAGGCTATAGTTACGCCAGGCAAAGCCGCCACATTGGTCTGCCTTGCAGGAACTTCATGGGTGAAAGAGAATTCCTGAGTCATGCCATCCTTGAACGTTTTCTTGGGAATATGGACGGTCTTGCCAATCTGCGCCAGGGACGTTCCCTCGCCATCCACAAATTCAGCCACCAGATACACGTCAAAGAAACAGGGAGCCACACCGGAATTCTTCACCGCAATATTTAACTTATTTGTAGTCACCGTCGCTTCGGTTACGGTTAGCAGTTCCGCCTTGGCGATCGTAAAATTATAACCGATAACATGGGTCATGGAATCCGCCAGCGCCTTGTTATCCTTGTAGAAATAGTAGCCATCATCGCTATCCTGATCCAGCACGTAGTAGGTCAGGTGTGCGGTAGTAATGGCATCCACCCAACGTTGCGGAGTCCACTTCAAATAACCACCAGGAATGACGTCGTTATACGTGAGCATGGTTTGATAGCCACCCAAGTTTTCCGCAATTGTAGGCAGCCCTGCCTTGTAGCAACGTACCAGGGAATCTGCTCTGCCTGGAGTACCGATAAATCCGTCATCACGCTTTGCAATACCCAAGCCGAGAGCGTATGTATACACATCCCCGGAACCATTGGAAGGCAGTACAATCAAGGTTTTCTTGAAAACAGAGGCGTAATGTTTCAGCATGTCCTTCTCGATTTCGGCAGAAGGCATTTCGCTCCCCACCAAATGGGAAGCATGCCACTCGCCCCATTCCCCAAAGGAACGAATATCAATGTATTCCAGGCGGGGATCCCCATCATACTTTTCAGCCAACGCGGTTCCAAAATCCTTGGCGGCCTGCAAGTAAATGGAATCATCCCAAACAGGAACGGTGGCGTCGTAACCTTCCTTCAAAGTTTTTGCGGTAATCTTTTTTGCGCCCTTTTCATAAACCCATTTGGGAGTCCAGTCGTATTTTTCTTCGGGAGTATCATTACCCTTAATAAAGGACGGCGTATAAGGCAGAACGCGGAGCGCATACGTCAAACCATTCTTTTGACAAGCCTCCAGGATTTTTTCTACAGGAGCCCAATTGTACACACCTTCGCCAGGGTTCAGCGAATCCCACTGAAAATAGCCGGAGCCATAAGTGATCAAATCCCAGGCACGATTGTTCAATTCACCATAGGGACCATGTTTAAATTCCGGGACAAAAGTCCAGGTGCCGCCCACAGGAACGGTAAAGCCCTTATGGGGGTTAGCTAATGGTCCGTCATACGGTTTAAGTACATAAGAAATTTTTGCCGTATCCGCGGGAGCGATCGTCATGGAATCAGTAGGTACCGCCGCGGAATCTGTAGGCACTATCGTCGTGTCTGTAGGCACTATCGTTGTGTCTGCAGGCTCCATCGCAGAGGTGTCAACGGGAACCGTCGAGGAATCTGCAGGAACAGTCAACGCGGTATCGGCAGAAACATTGGATATTGTATCTTCGGGAATCAGCACAGAAGTACCCGCAGGCATTTCATTAGCCGCATCTTCCGACGAACTGGAAATTTCGTTAGCAATACCCGTACTGACGTCATCATCACTACAGGCCCCTAAATTCAAACCTATGGCCGCAGAGGCCACCACACCAAACAAAATAGAACGCTTCATCTAATCCTCTTATGCCGCAATGAATATAGATTGTTTTCTTTTAAAAAAGCTTTATCCCGAAGCAAGAAATCGTTTACACGGCGGACCAACCTTTTTTCTAAATTTGTCGCCGTAAATTAAAGCAGGCCGCCCCTGCACAATCACGAGATTTTTTATGAATTTTAGCGACTTTGGAAAATACAACCAGTTCAAGGAACAGTTCGCCAACATGTCTCCCGAAATGAAGGAGCAGATGATGAAGATGGCGAAGGAACAGATGAAGGCCCGTGTTGGAGGCTTTTTCAAGAAGTGGTTCTCCCTGCCGGTTTTGACAATCGTTGCCGCAGGAATGGGTGCAGCCATTGGCGCGCTGATGGCATTCTTCGGCCAGGTCTTGCTGACTGTTGGCGGATTGCGAGATGCACACCCCATCTACTTTATTCCGGGTTTGGCTCTGGCTGGTATCGCCATCGTTCTCGCCTACAAGAAATGGGGCAAGGGCGCAGAACGGGGCATGGGCTTGATTTTCTCTGTGGGACAGGGCAAGGAAAGCCACATTCCGTTGCGTTTGATTCCCATGGTGGCTGTGGGCACTTGGCTTACCCACTTGTTCGGCGGAAGCGCCGGCCGCGAAGGAGTGGCAGTACAGATTGGTGGCGCACTGGGTCACAACATCAGCAAGAAACTGCCTTTTGAAAATGCGTCCCACATTATGCTGGTGGCGGGCATGGCCGCAGGCTTCAGCGGACTTTTCCAGATTCCTATGGCGGCAACGGCCTTTGCATTGGAAGTGCTGATTGTTGGCCACATGGACCTGATGGCTTTGCTGCCGGCTGCAGTGGCTGCTTTTACCGCCTGCAAGGTTTCCAATATGCTGGGGCTTGAAAAGTTTGCGGTAGACCTGAACGGAATTTTGAGCACCGACGGCGGCGCAACCGTTAGCGGGCTCTTTATGAATGGCGGCGCACTGGACATGAATTTTGTGGTGAAGCTTGCCTTGCTGGGCGTTTTGTTTGGCGTTATTGGTGGAGGCTTTGCAAAGTTGCTGAACTTGGCCAAGGAATTTTTCGCCAAGAAATTCCCCGACGGAATGAAGCGTATCGCCATTATGGGCGTTACCTTGAGCGCACTTTTCCTGTTGCTGTGGCAGGGTCGCTATTCCGGCCTGGGCACCAACCTGATTGACATGTGCTTCGCCGGCGCAGGCATTGCTGACGGTTCCAATATCGCCGTCGGCATCCAGAGCTACGACTGGATTCTGAAATTTGCATTGACCATTTTGACATTGGCCGCAGGATTCCAAGGAGGCGAAGTCACTCCGCTGTTTAGCATCGGCGCAAGCCTTGGTGCAGTTTCTGCAGTGATGTTCGGCCTACCCTTCCCCCTGGCAGCAGCCCTTGGCTACGCCGCTGTTTTCGGAAGTGCAACCAACACCCTTTGGGCCCCGATTTTAATCGGCTGTGAAGTTTTCGGTTTCGACTGTTTGCCCGCATTCTTTGTAGTTTGCATTGCAGCTTATGTTTGCAACGGCGGACAATCCATTTACAACCAGAAGAAACTGAAACTGAAGTTCTAGGCAACTCTTTTAAAAGCTCAAGAAACAAGCGAAAACGTCATCCTGAGCGAAGCGCCGCGAAGTCGAAGGATCCAGTCGTTAGATTCCTCGAATCCAAGCCTACGGCATTTTGCTCAGAATGACATTCAGGTAGAAAATGAACGGCGTTTACATTGAAATCACGGATGTGTGCAATCTGCACTGCAGTTTCTGCCCTTGCGGAAAGCGTAAGACAGAAGCGCCTCGTGAATTCATGAGCTCGGATCTTTTTGAGCGTTGTGTTACCGAAGCAGCCGTCGTTACAGAACAAGTTTACTTTCACGTTCTTGGGGAGCCCACATTACATCCGGGATTTTCCCTGTACCTGAAAAAGCTGGAGGAAGTTTCCAACGCCCGCACCGACGGCAAAAAGCTCCAACTGAACTTAACTACAAATGGCACCACCATAGCACGCTGTGGCAAATCAATTCTAGCCTCCCCCGCTGTCCGACAGGTGAATTTTTCAACCCACGCCTATGCGGAATTGTCCTTTGAGGAGGCCGCGGAAAACCTGCAGAATATTCTAGACTTTTGCCGTATGGCCGCTGCGGAACGTCCCGACTTGTACATCAATTTGCGACTGTGGAATGTAGGCGACGAAAGTTCCAACGCCTGGAACAACTACATGCTGGAGCAGGTGAATAAAGCCTTAGGCCGCACAGGCTCTGCAGATGAGAACAGTGCACCGGAAGAAAGCCGCACACCCATCACATTGGAGCATTTCTGCAGCCGCCACAAGAGTTTCCTTGTGGAAGGTCGCATTTATATTCATCAGGACTCAAGATTTGAATGGCCCGCGGCCGTCTCCAACGACGACAATTCAAGTTCTTGTGCAAACTTTCCGAAGGGAACGTGTCGCGCCTTGGACACTCACTGTGCCATCCTTCACGACGGCCGCGTTGTGGCCTGCTGTCTGGATCACAGCGGACAAATTACGTTAGGACGAATTCAAGACAACAGTCTTTTAAACATTTTGCATTCTCCTCTTGCGGTCCAAATCAAGGAAGGCTTTACCAATCACGAGCTGCGCCATCCCTTCTGTCAAAACTGTACTTTCTGCAAACGATTTAAATAAGACTTTTTCTATAATTCCTCCAGTAGGAGGTTTATATGAAAAACAGATTCTTATTTGGCTCTGTCCTAGCCTTTTCATTAGCATTCTGGGCTTGCGGAGATGATACTTCTAGCACAAGTTGCATAAGCGAATCCTCTGATTCCAACAGTCAAGAAATTTCTTCCAGCAGTGAAGCAACTGCGGAATCATCGAATGAATCCGAAATTCATAGTTCCTCCAGTAGCGAAGATACATCCAATAAGTTGGGTGTCTGGAGTTTTTACGAAGATAACTGCGACGCCTGCAAAATTTCAGCATCAAGCGTTTACTACGAAGAGTACGACTTTACAGGTTTGAAGGGCGCTGTAAAATGCCAAATGGGAGAATCCACTTATGCCGGCGCAACTATTCGCATTTACGAAGAACAGCAAGACATAACCGACTGGGGTGGGCTTTGCGCCGTCTTCAAATCAGAAGGTAGATTCTTCCTCGGCATTGTCCCCGAAGATGCAAAAAATTATTCGGGAGGAATCAATTATATGGCATGGATGGAAAGTGCAGATTCCCTTGTCATAGCAGACCTTCCCTGGGAAGTTTTCAGTCGTCAGGATGGCTTTGCTGAACAACGGGTAACAAAGGAAGACTTCCTCACGCGAATCGTGGGATTTATGGTCCAATTCGAAGACAACGGACCAGAATTGGACGGATCCTATAAAGGTGGATTTGAAATTCAAAAAATCGGTCCTTTAGGAACATGCGGAACTCCTACCGAAGGTTATACAACTTGGTGATAAAAAGTTATCCGAGGCGGTCTTGATGGACCGCCTTTATTTTTCTAAATTGCGGTACGCAAAGACAGTTCGAAAACCTCCTGTCTCTAAACAAAACTAGGAGCACATATGACCGACAATACGTCCGTTAATTCCGGCCGTACCGACGCTGAATTGGAAGGCGTCACCTTGCTTGGCAATCAGAATACCAAGTACAAGTACGATTACGATCCCGACGTTCTTGAACGTTTCCCCAACAAGCATCCCGACAATGACTACATGGTCATGCTGAATTGCCCGGAGTTTACTTCCCTCTGCCCCAAAACCGGTCAGCCGGACTTTGCGGAAATCCGCATCAACTACATTCCGGACCAGTACATTGTGGAATCCAAGTCCCTGAAGCTGTATCTTTTCAGTTTCCGCAATCACGGGGATTTCCACGAAGATTGTGCCAACATCATCATGAAGGATTTGGTGAAGTTGCTCTCACCCAAGTACCTTGAAGTGGAAGGCATTTTCACGCCCCGTGGCGGCATCTCCATTTACCCCTTCGCCAACTATGGCAAACCGGGTACCATTTACGAACAGAAGGCAACCGACCGGCTTTTCGCCAGCGTAGACCGCAGAAACTCCTGGAAATAAGTAAGCAGTGCTTAGTGATTAGTAAGCAGAAGTGGCAGGAGAAGTCCATTTTCTGTAATTCTAACCACTAATCACCAACCACTAACCACTATTCTATGAAAAAAGCAATCGTCCTTTCGTCAGGCGGTGTGGATTCCACCGTCTGCGTGGCCATGGCCGTAGCTAAATACGGCGCAGAAAATGTAGCCACCACTTCCATTTTTTACGGTCAAAAACACAACAAGGAACTGGAATGTGCCCGCAAGGTGGCAGACTATTACAAGTTGCCTCATTACGAATTTGACTTATCCAGTGTACTGCAGTTTTCAAACTGTTCGTTGTTAGCCCAGTCTACACAAGCCATCGAGCACAAAAGCTACGCCGAGCAAATCACGCCCGTCAATGGCAAGGTTTCCACTTACGTTCCTTTCCGCAACGGCTTAATGCTCAGTGTTTGTGCCAGTCTCGCCCAAAGCATTTTCGAAAACGATGACGTGGAAATCTACCTGGGTGCCCACGGAGATGACGCCGCCGGTAACGCTTACGCCGACTGCAGCGAAATTTTCGTAAGCACTATGAGTAGAGCCATTTCTATCGGCACCTACGAACAAGTCCGCGTCACCGCTCCTTTTGCAGGACTATCAAAAGCAGACGTGGTCAAGAAAGGTCTGGAGCTTAAAGCCCCCTTTGAACTGACCTGGAGCTGCTACGAAGGCGGCGATAAACCCTGCGGCGAATGCGGCACCTGCATCGACCGCGCAAAAGCTTTTGCCGCCAACAACGTGAAGGACCCCGCCATCGCATAAGGATTTCTCTCATGAAAAAGACCAACGAAAACTTGATTCTTCTAAACATAATCTTCACCGTTGGCTTGGTCATCTCAAATGTGGTTACTGCCAAGCTGATGTACACAGGCATTAGCCTTTTCGGCAACGCAGTCACTTTGCCTGGTGCGGGCGTTTGCTATGCCTTTACCTTTTTGGCCACCGACATCATCGGCGAAATCTGGGGCAAGAAAGAAGCCAACAAGGCGGTCATCTTCGGCCTGGTGGGGCAAGTTTTTGCCACCCTCCTGATTTTGCTGACCCAGCACCTGCCCGCCGCAGACGACAGCATGCAAGAAACCTACGTTCGCCTTCTAGGTCAGAACTGGGTGTTCGTGGTGGCAAGCCTCGCCGGCTACCTCATCGCACAAAAATGGGACATCTGGATTTTCCACAGCATTCGCACCCGTTACATCGCCAAGCATGGCGATACCAAACATCGCTGGATCTGGAACAACGCCTCCACCATGACCAGCCAAATTCTAGATACCGTTGTGTTTATCGGCATCGCCTTCGGTTTCGGATTCGGTTGGCTGTTCCAGGCAGAAATGCGCCCGGTGCTACTATCCATGATGGTGGGGCAATACTTCTTCAAGATGATTCTTGCGGCCTGCGACACCCCCATTTTCTACTTGCTCACCCGAGATATCAAAAAGGATACCGAAATAGAGCTAAAAGATTTTTCTTAACTTTACGTCATGAATTTTTGCACCATCCAAGACTTTACCGGCATCTATAGCGAACAGCCTTTTATGCAGGAACTGCGGGAACGCGCCAACGTCTACTGGATGGATTGCACAAATATCAGCGGCACTGATTGTTACTGCGATGACGACGCCCAAGCTGAAATCCGTAAAATGATGGACCAAGCCGCAGACCGCGTCACAGCTAATAACGACGCCGGTTTCACCGGCATCCACTTCTTTGACAACGGCAATTACCACTACATGAGCAAGCTGTGGACGGACCGCGTCAACGAAGATTTTGACCTGGTCATATTCGATCATCATCCCGATATGCAGCCACCCCGATTTGAAGGAATTCTCAGTTGCGGGGGCTGGGTCAAGGAAGTTCTGGACAACAACAAGTTTATTAGAAATGTGGTGCTTATCGGCGTTGCGGACCATCTGATTGAAGAAATCAAGAACGAACCTAGTGCGGAATTCGAGAAGTACGCAAGCCGCGTGACATTCATTCCCGAGACTTTGTTACGCACCCCAAATTTTGATATATCACAGGTAGCACTTGCCGCCCTACGTTCATCAAACCTATATATCAGTATCGACAAGGATGTCCTTTCCATTGACGACGTGGTGACCAACTGGGACCAAGGCAGTCTAACCTTTGAACAACTGGAAAATATTTTGAAGAATCTGTTTGCCCACCGTAAAATACTTGGGGTGGACATTTGCGGAGAACGGGCTCGGAACCAGGATTTCCCGGAAGGCATTGACGAAGGCTCTGCGGATGCCACAAACAATGCTTTAAATAAAAAAATATTCAGCCTTCTAGATGTGCTCTAGATCCTTCGACTCCACTTCGTTTCGCTCAGGATGACACGTAAAAAAATGGTCTTCAATTCTCGCAACAGTTTCAACAAGCGTCCGCAACAGGGTAAGCCATCCTTTGGGAAAACCGCCAACAAGTTTGGCGGAGGCGCTCACGGCGTTGCCCGCGTTATTAGCAAGCGGGGTTACTGCAGCCGAAGCAAGGCCGAAATGCTTGTACGTGAAGGCCGCGTCACCCTGAACGGTCGCATCATCCACGACCCCGAAACTCCTGCCCGTGAAAGCGACGAAATCATCATCAACGGCAAGCGCATCGAAGCCAACGCCAAAGTGTACTTCATGATGAACAAGCCCCGGGGAATCGTCACCACGGCAAACGACGAAAAGGGGCGCGCCACCGTCATGGAAGTTTTCGCAGAGCAATACCGCAAAATGTATTCGGGCAAGGAACCGCCCCACATCTCGCCGGTGGGCCGCCTAGACGCAGCCAGCGAAGGGTTGCTATTGTTCACCAACGATACTGAGTGGGCCAACCGCATTCTGGAACCCCGCAAATCAGACGAGAGACCAGAGGCGAGAGACGAGAGCGCAGGCACAGACATCCACAAGAAAATTTACCGCGTGCAGACCAAGGGCAAGCCCACCGCCGAAGACCTTCACAAAATGGAAGAGGGCTTTATAGTTCCGCCCCGCGTTTTCGGGGAATCCGAAGAATTCATGCACGCCAAGCAGGCCGTCCTCCACACCGAAGGCGAAAAGAACTGCTGGCTAGAAATCACATTGACCGAAGGCAAGAACCGCGAAATTCGCCGCATGCTAGCCCACTTAGGCTACGAGGTTCTCCGCCTGGTCCGCATTCAGATTGATGAATTTATTTTAGGCGACCTTAAACCAGGTTGCATCAAGGAAATCCAGATTTCCTAAAAGTAGAATAGAGCCATTTCTATGGCAATCCAAAAACGAGTTAAATGGAATGGAAACCAGGATGACGTCCAAAGCCCACCAGCAAAGGAACAGGAACAAATCATTGCCAAGCAGCAAATGATTTTTACAGCCATTCCCCTCAACATATTCGGAGGCCTTAAATAATATCGCGATTGAGCAGTTCGCCGTGGTCAAGAGTCAGACGGCGGAAAGTGCTGTTCATGTAGAAGTCGGGATTATGGGTTGCCATCAAAACGGTAGTGCCGCGGGCATTGATTTCCTTAAAAATCTTGAACACCTCTTCTGCGTTTTTCGGGTCAAGGTTTCCAGTAGGTTCGTCAGCCAGCAACAAGTACGGGTTATGCACCATGGCGCGGGCGATGGCCACACGCTGCTGTTCACCGCCAGACAATGTGTAAGGCATGGCAAAACGCTTCTGACTGATACCCACCAAAGCCAAGGCGTCAAAAACGGCGGCGTTAATCTTGTTGTTGGGAGTGCCCACAATACGCAGGGCCAAGGCCACATTTTCAAAAACATTGCGATCCGGCAACAGCTTAAAGTCCTGGAAGATGATACCCATCTTGCGACGCAGCGCCTGGATGTTCTTGTCGGGAGTGTTCTTACTATCGTAAAGGCAATCGCCGGTAAACTTCACCATGACCTGTCCACCGCGTTCATCGTCAGGGCGTTCGTCCATGTAAATCAGCTTCAACAGCGTAGACTTACCGGCACCGGAATGACCCGTCAAGAACACAAACTCGCCCTTGTGAATACGGAAAGAAACGTTGGAAAGAGCTTTCCAGTTTTCTTCGTAAGACTTGGTGACGTGGTTAAAATGAATCATGGTTCAGCAAAAAAATTATTCGGTCATACGGATTTCCACATGGACTTCCTCACGCCACTTCTTAATGAGTGCGCCGAGTTTTTCGTTTTCCATGTGGGTAGCACACATCTGTTCGATCTTGCCGTAATCTTCTTCCAGAGTCAGTTCACGAATCTGGCGGGAATCATCCAGGCGGAACAGATGGTAGGCACCATCAATCAGCACCGGTTCAGAAACCTGACCTACTTCCAAGTTAGAGACAGGATCTACATAGGCAGGAACCATTTCGCTCTTCTGGAACCAGCCCAGGCGACCACCGGCAAAGTTGCTGGCCTTGTCTTCGCTGAACTTACGGGCAGCCTTGCCAAAATCTTCGGCAGACTTGATAGACTTATGAAGAGAGTCGGCGCGAGCCAGAATGTCGGCACTGTCCTTGGCAGAGGGAATGGTATAGAGCAAAATCTGTGCGGAACGAACGCCGTCTTCCTTACGACCGAGAACGCGAGGAATATGCCAACCCAGAGAAGTCTTTACCGGGCTTGCAGAATACTGACCGTTCTTCAGCTGATCCAGGGCGCGTTCAAATACAGGGTCCAGCTGACCGCGCTTGTAATAACCCAGGTCACCGCCCTTGGCAGCGGCAGTATCCTGAGAGTGGGCCTTGGCCAAAAGTTCAAAGCTCATACCCAAGTTCAGGGTATCGATCAAGGCTTCGGCCAACTTCTTCACGGAGTCCACAATGGCGGCATCGGGAACAATGGGTATCTGAATATGGCTCAGCAAGACGCAATTATACTGCGGCGGCAGAGAATCCTTATAGGCTGCGTAGAAGGCATCCACTTCCTTCTTGGTGGGATTGATGGAGCCAACATGACGCTGACGGACACGACTCATTTCGATATGGCCACGAATCTGCTTGGCCAGCTGGTCGCGGTACTGAGCCATGCTAATCCCCAGCTGGGCACGGATTGCCTTTTCCAAAGTGGCCAAGTTGGTGTTCTGGCTAGAAGCCAACTGCTGCAAGTGGGCCGTCACACGCTGATCTACTTCGGCGTCAGACACCACAATGGAATCGCGGTCGATTCGAGAAAGCAGAACCTTTTCTTCGATAAGCTGATCCAGCACATACTTACGCTGATCCGCTTCGCTCATGGCAGAGCCTTCAGGTGTTTCCTGATACCGATAAAGGCTGCTCAAATATTCGGAACGCATAATAGGTTTGCCGTCTACAACTGCTGCAACCCCTTCCATCAAGACCGGTTCTGCAGAAGCCAAGGAAGCCACAGCACACAACGCCAACAAAATCAAACGGAACTTCATCATCATACCTTTTATTGTTCCTTTCCACTAAAAACATTCATCTGTGAAAAAATGGGGCGAGCCTTTTTCCATTCCTTTTTCAGTCGGTCCATCACCACCTTCTGATGTTCCACCCAGGCGCGATCAGCCACATCGTTAGCCACTTCGGCATAGGGCAGCACATCGGCAGAATCCAGGCGAGAAAGAACCACGGCCATCTTGAGGGAACCACCGCAATACTTCATGCGGGTCAGGCTACCCACAGACACACTATCTAGAGACGGAATGGTGCAACTGTCCGGCGTCACCGCCACAGAGTCAAAAGTCTCGTACTTCTTAACCAGGTAATGGGGGCCCGGAACGGAATCGTAAACCGTATTCTTGTGGCCCTTGTAATAAGTGTCAGCGCTCTGCCAATCCTTGAAGTAAATCAGGAAGCCAGAAATGGTGGTCTTACCACGGAGGAACAAATCCTGATGATTGGTATAGTAGTCCAGGCGTTCGCCATCGCCCACCATCATGGTATCTGCAAAAGTCTGAAGGAAGTGATCAACGACAATCTTTCGAACCGTCTTTTCGATCTGGTACTGGAGCACGGTATCTTCCAGCACGTTGTTGGCCAAGGCTTCCTGGTAAATGGTTTCTTCATTAATCCAGTGTTCCAGGAAAGAAAGCTTTTGACGGTTGTCCCAGGAATCCCAATCCGGAGCCATGCGGCGCACGTCGGAATCCTGCAACTTAGATTCGCCAACAGAAACAATCACAGAATCATTCTTGCCCAAACTAAAGGGCAAATCACAAGCAGTCAGCGTAAGGGCAGCAAGGCCCATCACGCAAGAAATACAAAAATTGCGGAAATTAAATTTCATCGGACACAATTTAGAAAATTACGTCCTTCCAAACCACGTTATAGACGGCCAAATCGGCCCTTTAGCTTAGCCAAAGCGTCCACTTCAACCACTTCTTCGGAATCGTCGCCTTTCCGCTTGAAACGAACAATCTCGAAATCTTCCAGCATGGCCTTGGCCTGCAAGAAAAGTTCCGGGAATTCAGCATCATCGCTATTCTTGCGTTCAATTTGAGAAAGCAGGTCACGAGCCGCCTTCAGCTCATGATCCTTCATAAAGCGAGCCTTGAGGTACGGGCGGAACAAGTCGCGAAGAGCGCGGGCATCCAGTTCACGGGCCGGAGTCCCGGCCGAATCTATGGGATGGACGTCACGACGGGTTCCGCTAACTTTTTGATCAAGAGAATGATCCAGCAAATTACCAAGCGCCTGAACGCGGTCAAACAAAGCGTTATCTTGTTGGTAAAGAGCCGCAATTTTATTCACCACGAATCCCGCAGCATCAACCGCATGATCGTGGCCCTGACGCATGGCCACACTGAAATTCTTCAGAATGTCCCAAGCCTTGACAAAAGCATTTCCGCCAAGGAGGCCTGCTTCGTAAGTCCCACGAACGAGGGCCAGACGAATTTCTTCGTCTTCACTGCGAGTAGTGTTTGCCAAATTCCTGAAATCAGAAATTTTCTTGCCGCGGGAAAATTCCAGCCCCGTAAAACGGGTACAGCGATTAGCGTCCAGACCGTCTGCGTTAAGGGATTTCGCCACCCAGATTTTAAGGGCCGTCTTGAAGCCGTCGGAATAGAGGCCGCCCGTTTCCAGCATATTCAGGCGGTCCGCAACAAGGTCAGCTGCACCCGCAGCAGAACCCGTCCCGGAATTAGCCGTCGAGCCCCGTTCCAGACGCTTGCGGAAATCCTGCCAGAAAGTCGATTCCTCGGGAGCCATCAAGGCAGACTCTCCCAGGCGCCAACCAAAGCGCAAGTTCTCCAGCGGGAAATCGATACCGAAAGTCACCACCACCGGACGCACCGCCAGGAACAGGCGGTAGCTTCCCCACTCCGGAGAAAGTTCCAGCGGGAACTTTTCTTCTACACCCTGCTTAAACACCTTAAGATGCAAGCGCAGATGATTTTCACGTTCCGGAGTTACGGTAGGAATATCGCAGTCCAACTGTTTAATTTCAGCCAAAGCCTCGTACAGGCACAGCAGCGGAGCCTTATGGGGATTGTTCACCAGCTTTTCGCAGAAGGCATCATCAATCTGAGTACGTCTGCCTTCCAGGTACTTCTTGGCAGACTTGGGCATTTCGCGAACGATGGATTCCACCATCCACTCACGCCATTGATGAATAGAAAGCGCCAAAGTAGCCGGAGAAGTTTCCGTGAGCAAGTCATAGGGGAATCTCAAGGTAATGCCGTCGCAATCCTTGGTGGCGTCGAAAACCATTTCGCCGGTCACCACACGTTCCTTACCGCGAGTCAATTCCATAATGCGGAACTGTTCTACAGAACCGCCCAATTCCGCCTGAGGCTTTTCTTCGTGCTTCCTGGCGGCACGGGGATCATTACCGCGACCCTTTAAGGCACCATCCAGCAAATCGCCGAACTTTCCAAGACTGCGGTCCCCGCTAGACTGCAAGGCAACGCCCATCTTTTCGTCTAGCTGATCCAGCCAGAATTTCGCATCGAATTTTAGCCACTGGTCGCCAGACTCTTCCAAATACTTTTTCAAGGTCCTGATGGAATTAACCTTAGGTGCAATACGCACATAATAGTCCACCAGGGCATCTTCGCTGGGAGCCAGACCAAACTGACGCTTACGGGCTTCCAGGGCATGCAAATCTTCCACCACACGTTCATTGTGGACCATGAAGGGGAAGGGCCTTGCCATCTCGCCCACCACAACCGCTTCGCGCCAGAAGATCTGGCAGCATTCTTCAGGGTTCACGCGGGCATAATCCACACGGTGACCGCGGCTAATCACAAGACCGCGGAAGGTCACTTCTTCAACAGCTTCTACAAAGCCTCGTTCCTTGTTCCACACCGGCGCATACCAGCGGCGGGTGCAGAAAGGTTCCGCCACCTGCATAATCCATTCAGGCTTGATTTCTGCGCCCTTGGTCAAGAAGATTCGGCTGGTTTCGCGAACTTCGGCGCTGAACAGCCATTCCACACTCTTGCCATACAGATCGCTACCCGGGAACACGTGAGTTTCACGACCGCTTACCAGGCGGTAGCAACCGTTCTCGATATCACGGCGGGCAATACCGCCCAAGAAACCGCTGAGCAAGGCAATGTGCAAATTGTCCTGATGGAACTTGTCTGGCGGGCAAATGCGGCTTTCGAACTTGGCATCCAGAATTCGTCCGAACTGTTCGTACAAATCGATCCATTCGCGGCAACGCAAAAAATGCAGACTCATCTTGTCGCAGAACTTGCGCAACTTGTTCCAGGATTTCTGATCGGTATCCCAGGCTTCGCAGAATGCATTCCACATGCACACATAGGTGATAAAATCGCTCTTGTGTCCCGCAAACTTTCGATGGAGTCCGCGAACACGACCGCGTTCCGGCTCCTCGTTAGGAACCACTCGCGGATCCTGAATAGAAAGGGCGGCGCACACAATAAGGGCCGGCTGCAAAACACCCGCATCACGAGCACGCAGCAGCACCGCAGACAAAGCCACATCCATAGGCAGCTTCGTCATATCGCGGCCCAACTTCGTCACATGACCGCTGGCATTATCCGCCGTCAGGGCACCCAGTTCAAACAGAGTCTTATAGGCGCCACGGAACGCAGAATGAGGCGGAGCCTGCAAGAAAGGGAAGCTTTCCATTTCAAGGCCAAGACTGCGCAATTGCAGCACCACGTTGGCCAAATTGCTTCGGCGAATTTCCGGTTCCGTAAAGTCGTCACGCTTTTCAAAATTCTCGGGAGAATAAAGTCGAATGCAGACACCGGGCTTCACACGGCCCGCACGACCTGTACGCTGACGGGCGCTAGCCTTGGAAACCTCTTCCACAGGCAAGCCCTGAATTCGGGACTGGGCGTTGTAACGTGAAATTCGAGCCATACCCGTATCCACCACGTAGGCGATACCGGGAATCGTCAGGGAAGTTTCAGCAATGTTTGTGGCAAGAACGACACGGGTCTTGCTGGTACTCTTGAAAATGCGGCGCTGTTCATCGGGGCTCATGCGGCCATACAGCGGCAAAATATCAAAGCTGGCGGCATCCAGATCCGGCTTCAATTCGTTGGCCAAATCCTGAATATCACGTTCCGTCGGCAAGAAGCAAAGCAGATGGTCGCGATGGCGGCTTTCCAGATCCAGAATGGCATCGCGGGCTTCTTCTATGAGACCGGAGTCCCCCTTGCCAGAGGCATCACGGCGATCATCGTCGTCATCATCCCAAGGTCCGCGGAAACCATCCCTCGGTTTGCTCTTCTGCACCGCATCCCGGAAGTAATATTCCACTTCTACAGGGAACGTGCGGCCTTCCGCTTCCAGCACACAGCTGTTATCATAGAACTTCTCGAAGAGGGCCGCATCCAAGGTGGCAGAAGCCACAATCAGCTTAAACTCGGGACGCGCCTTCAGCACCGACTTGAAAATCCCCAGCAGGATATCGATGTTCAAGGAGCGTTCGTGAGCTTCGTCAATCACGATGGCGGAGTACTGCTTAAAAAGTCTGTCGCGACGGAATTCCTGAAGCAGGATACCATCGGTCATGACCTTGATAGGAGCATCATTGGATCCCTGTTCCCAGAAACGGATCTTGGTGCTGACCAGTTCATCCGCCTTCAGTTCCTCACGCAGGCGGTCTGCAATAGACATAGCCGCCAAGCGACGAGGTTCCGTCACGCCGATCTTGAAATCACCACCCCTGGTGATTAAATACTCCAGCAGGAATTTCGGTAACTGGGTAGACTTACCGGATCCCGTATCCGCCTTGACGATCACAACCTGATGTTTTTCAAGTAGCTTAAAAAACTCCTCCCGTTTCTGAACAACGGGAAGCTCCGGGTACTCAATCTTTAAAGCAGTAAGATCCATCAGAACAATTATGAATTATGAAGTATGAGTTACGAGAATCCTATGGCATGGTCCAGCCAAGATCACCTATCTCATAATTCGTACTTTGTAATTCAAAGATTAAAACCGCCGGTTTTAATCTTTGATATGTCCACACTTGTCGCAGGTGAACTTGTAGCTGTTATCCGGATCCACCACCATGACACCGTCGCATTCGGGGCATTCACAGGGGAGTTCACCGGGCATTACTTCGCGATAGGTTTCTTTTTCTTCGTTCATTTTATTCCGCAATTTCCTTTAGGTAACGGCTCAGGGCATCCTGCCAGGTAGGCAGCGGTTCAAAGCCAGCTTCACGCAACTTGCTCTTATCCAGTCGGCTGTTAAAGGGTCGAGCCGCCTTAGAAAGACCATATTCCGCAGTAGTCACAGGAACAACCTTGGTGCTCATGCCAGCCTGCTTGTAAATTTCACAGGTAAAATCGTACCAGCTGATGAATCCACCTTCGTTGGTAGCATGGTAATAGCCGTACTTTTCAGATTCATTCATATCGATAAGCAGACGGGCCAGGTCAAACGTGTAAGTGGGAGTACCGATCTGGTCGTTCACCACGCGCACGGTATCGTGAGTCTTGCCCACGTTGATCATGGTCTTGATGAAGTTCTTGCCATTCAAGCCAAAGACCCAGGCAATGCGAACGATAAAGTACTTTTCCAGAGTGTTAGAAACGGCAAGTTCGCCTTCCAGCTTAGTCTGACCATAAACATTCAGAGGCTTGTAATCCTTGCAATCCGGTTGCCAGGGTTCAGAACCTTGACCATCGAACACATAGTCTGTGCTGATGTAGGTCATCTTGCAATCCAGCTTCTTACAGGCGTTGGCAATGTTCTGGGTACCGCCGGCATTTACCGCACGTACCTTTGCCACGTTGGCGTCATCTTCAGCCATATCCACGGCAGTCCAGGCAGCACAATGAATCACGGCGTCGGGCTTGATTTCAGAAATCACCTTTTCAACGGCAGCGGCATCAGTAATATCCAACTGAACGTAGGGCATCGTGGTAACGGCACTTCCATCGGCCACACCACTGTATTCAGGAGCCATATCCGTACCGACACCGGTATGACCGCGCTTAGCCAATTCATTCATCACATCGTGACCTAACTGGCCACCCACACCTGTAACAAAAAACTTCATAATGCACTCTCCCATTTTTTGCGGGAGCTCCATGACACCAAAGATAGAAAGTTTCCCATTTTAGCTAAATTTGGATTCCGGTAAATCAGGTTAGGAACGCTAACTTTAAAAAAAGGTTATGTCAATGTCCACATTCACCAAATGGGTTGCCGCCTGGGGTAACGCCACCTCTATCACAGACAGAACTGCAGCGGTATACGCCAAGGACATCACCCTCCGCTACCCCATCCGCATTTGTTTTTCGGGAAGTAAGATCCGTTTCAGATTTTCCAATCTGACAGGAACTGAACCCGTCACCATTACAAGCGCATTCGTCGCCAAGCAAGTTCCGCAAACCGCAAACGCAACGACCTACACCCCCGCAGCCATCACCTTTGATAGCAAGGTCTCCATCACCATGGCCCCCGGCACCGAAGTAGAAAGCGACTCCATCGCCTTTGACATTACCGCCGGCGAAACCATAGAAGTCAGCATGTACTTCGCAGACTTCACACAAATGAACGCAGGCACCCTGATTACGGGCCCTCTTTCCAATGGCAAGTACAGCTACGGCAATTTCGCCAAGGACCGCGACCTTCCCGCCGATTTAACCCGCAACACCAACTGGTTTTACTTCCTGAACACCGTCGACGTATTCACCGAAGAACAGAACCACGCCCTGGTCTGCTACGGTGATTCCATTACCGCCCAGGATTGGCCCGATTATCTCGCCCTGCGCGCATGGGACGCAGGCTTCCGCAATGTGTCCGTCATTCGTCGCGCCGTCAGCGGCACCCGCATTCTCCGCGAATACAACTGCATCACCTATGCCGCCTACGGTTTAAAGGGCGCCACCCGCTTCCCCATCGAATTGAACGTAGCGGGAGCTTCTGCAGTAATTATCCAGCATGGCATCAACGACATCATCCATCCCGTGGGCGTCGAAGTCAATAAGTTCCGTCCCTGGAGCGACATGCCTACCGCAGAAGATCTGATTAGCGGCATTCAGGAAATCTACCTCACCCACGCCCGCAAGCTAGGTCTCAAAGTTTACAGCGGCACACTGCTCCCCATTTACGGCTGGCGCACCTACAACGAAAACCGCGACGCCATCCGTAACGCATTCAACCAATGGCTGAGAACCGCAGCGGATTTCGACGGTTGCGTTGATTTTGACGCCGCTGTACGCGATTCCGCCCGCCCAGAATGTTTCGCCCCAGGCTTTGACTCTGGTGACCACCTGCATCCTAGCGCCGCAGCCTATAAGGCCATGGCGGAGGCCGTTCCCGAAGATTTGCTGAAATAAAAACAAGTCCCGAAAACCGCCTTTGAAGAGGCCCCCAAAAAGCCTCCTTCATCTTTCGGGAATTTTTCATATCACGCACACATAAAAAACGTCCCGCATTCACGGGACGTTTCTTCGTTAATCACAGAGGTTTTGTAAGGAGCAATTGAGTGAGTAACGAAACCTTTTGCCTTTCTTAGCGAGAGACAGAAACCTTCTGGAGTCGATTGCCCTGGCGAACCATATAGACACCACTCTGCTGGAACTTGGCCTTGAGGGCATCCTTCAGAGAGGTACCGGCAGCAACTTCAACCAAGCCCAGGCTCTTACCCTGCATATCGAATACCTGGAAGCTGCCCACAGCCAGTTCGAACTGAACACCCTGAACCATAGAACCGAAAGAAGTCGTACCAGGATCAGTTTCGGAACCCGGTTCAGCAGTGGTGAAGACCAGCTTGACGTCACTAATCTTGACAGCACCTGTAGCCTGTCCCAAATTGAAGGCAAACTGAGCGGCATCATCAGAATCTTCTTCCATAGCAAAGATAAATGCGTATTCCTTTTCCGTGGTGGTGATGTCAAATTCCTTAGTGGCGTATGCACCCCAGGGGTCTACGGACTGCTGGAAAGAAACTTCAATCTTGCGAGCAACATCTGCGCTAGCCTTAAAGGACAACTTGTACTTCATGCCCTTATCAAGAGCCACACCGTACTGAACAAGCTGCGGCATATAAGTTTCTTTACCAGTAGTGGTAACATCAACCGTAGCCGAGCCACCAGCAACAGAAGTCTTTGCAGCAGAGCCACCCCAGTTTGTACCCTGACCCAGGAACCAAGATGCATCGTTGCTTGTAGAAATCACGCTGCCGCTAGGGAAATTACCATCCTTAAGAAGGTTCACAGAGGTTTCGCCAACCAATTCAAACTTGGCGACCACAGACTTTTCCTTGTCCATGGTTACAGAAATGGTTTCGGTAGAACCAGTAGCGCCACCTTCCCAACCCACAAACTTCCAGCCTTCGTTAGCCTTGGCGGTGAGCTGTACAGTAGATTTGGGAGCATAATAGTTAGCGCTGGGGCTCTTTGTCACAGTACCTGCAGCAGCCGGAGATGCAGTTACATTGAGGGCAAGTTCATCGGCACTGCCACCGATTTTCAGCAGGTTCTTCTTAACTTTAGCATAACCCTTTGCAGTACCCGTATTTCCAGTGTAGGATTCAATTTTCATGGAAGCAACTTCATACAGCTTACCCATCTTCATACCAGCTTTAGCCCATTCGCTGAAGTGCTTGGAAATAGAAATGGTACCCTTGGTACGATGCTGGCTCGTATTCGACGGGATGGACCAATACTGCTTAAAGGTGCTGGTACCCGAAAGAGAAGGCTGCTGAATACGGTCGGTAGTATAGAAATCGTAGCTAATACCATCGATAGTTGCAGAACCCCACTTTTTACCGCCCTGGGTAGGATTGTAGCTTCCGCGATCCTGGACAATGTAGTATTCAATTTCATTGCTGAAACCACTGGGAATGTCCGCCTGGTCGTAATAGCCCCAGCCATAGACACTGACATACTTCACGTTGTCGGTGGAGCTCCATTCCACTTCAAATTCAGAGGTAATATTACCCACATTCTGTACGGTAACACTGGAGTTAGATCCCCAACGCTTTCCGGTACGGGCTAACATGTTGATAGTACCCTGCCATTCAACTTCGAAAGCACCACCATTTTCGTCGCTTACGTTAAGCTTCATAGTTGCGGAACCGGCACCATTCTGGCTCCAGAGTTCGTAATCATAGCCACCGGCGCTACCCATTTTCTGGGATGTGCCATTGGAGCAGGTAACGGTCTGTCCCCAGGAAATGGATGACGAAATTGCAGCCATGGCAAAGGCTGTTGTTAAAACTTTTTTGATACTCATACTTATCCTCTCGGGGGGGTTATTTGTACTCTATTCTAATCTATACTATTCTACATCGGTTGTTAAGCACTACTGGATCAATTCCGTTGTAGCCTTCTACAACAGCTACAACAGGTAAAAAACAGCTTTTTTCTAAAAAAAATCAACAAAAAGAACGTTGGCTTTATAGAGTTCCGTAAAAAAATCCCTGTTGCAATAATAAGCAACAGGGATTAAAAGTTTTAACCGATAATTTAGAACAAACTATCGCTAGTCTTCAGAAGGAGCACCAATCTGCTGTTCCGGAGAATCATCCTTCACAACGGAATCGTCATCCACTTCAACGCCTTCGACGTGATCGAAGGTTTCCTTGGCTTCAGCGGAATCATGTTCGATGTCTTCGACGCTAGGCAGAGCAGTTGCATCCTGGACGGTGTCGCCATCGTTCAGGCGGATGCACTTCACGCCGATCGCGCTACGATTGGTAAGACGGATAGAATCGGCTTCGATACGGATGACCTGGCCTTCCTTACTGGTAATGATCAAGTCGTAATCATCTGCAACACTTTCTACGAATACTGCAGAACCGGTCTTTTCCATACCGTCGGCGCTGAGGTTGCGAACGCCCTTGCTGCCGCGCTTGGTCACGCGGTAGGAGCTGGGCTGAGAACGCTTACCAAAGCCCTTTTCGGTAATGGTCACGATCTTGTTGCCTTCCTTGAGCCAGATGAGGGAGATGACTTCATCACCTTCGGCCAGGGTAATGCCCTTCACGCCGTGAGTGCCACGACCCATGGAACGCATGCAGCTAATGGGGAACGTTACGGCCTGACCATTCTTGGTGGCAAGCATCAGGAGGTCCTTGGCAATGGGCTGGGCAGCGGTATCGTCGCCATCTTCAGATTCAGGGGCGGCCTGATTTTCTGCAGTCTGAGATTCTACAGATTCATCATTGTCGTCACCTTCCTGAGAGGCGTTAAATTCTTCGGCAGACATACCCACCAGCTGTACCTTCACCAATTCATCGTCTTCATCCAGGCTGATGGCATTGACGCCAGCCTTACGGGGACGGCTGAAGAGGGTGAGGTCCATCTTGTTGACGATACCCTTCTTGGTAGCGAATACCAGGCAGAAGTAACCACCGAACTTACGGACGGGCACAATAGCCTGTACCTTTTCGCCTTCGGTAAGACCAATGAAGTTGATAATGGGGCGACCCTTACTGTTGCGGTTACCTTCGGGCAGGCGATAGACCTTGGTCCAGTAAGCGCGGCCCTTATTGGTGAACACCAGCAGGTAGCTATGGGTGCTTGCAGTAAAGATCTGGTCCACGTCGTCATCGTCCTTGAGGCCGGTGCCAACAACGCCCTTACCGCCGCGAGACTGAGCCTTGAAGGTATCGATAGGCAGGCGCTTGATGTAGCCTTCCTTACTCAAGGTAATTACCTGTTCTTCTTCGGCAATCAGGTCTTCGTAGTCGTAATCGTCTACAGCATCTTCGATGGAGGTGCGGCGTTCGTCACCGAACTTGGCCACAACTGCATCCAGTTTTTCAAGCATAATGGCAATGCGGCGTTCACGCTTTTCAAGAATGTCCTTCAAGTCGGCAACGAGAGCGATCAGTTCGTTGTATTCGTTTTCCAACTTTTCCAGGTTCAGGCCGGTAAGCTGGGCAAGACGCATGTCCACGATAGCCTGGGACTGAATTTCATCCAGGTTGAAGCGATCCTGCAAAGACTTCTTTGCGGCTTCGGTGGTTGCGCTGCTCTTGATAATCTGCACCACTTCATCAATGTTCTGAGTAGCGATGCGCAGACCTTCGATAATGTGGAGACGGGCTTCAGCCTTCTTCAAGTCGAACTGGGTGGAGCGGGTGATCACATCAAGACGATGGTCGATATAAATCTGGATCAAGTCCTTCAGGGTCAGAACCTTGGGCAGGTTGTTCACCAGGGCCAGGTTGTAAATGCTGAAGGTAGTCTGCAGCTGGGTATTCTTGAACAAGTTGTTCTGAACCACTTCTGCAACAGCATCCTTACGGAGTTCGATAACGACGCGGATACCTTCCTTGTTGGATTCGTCGCGGATGTCGGTAATGCCGTCGACGCGCTTGTCCTTAACAAGTTCTGCAATCTTCTTACAGAGTTCAGCCTTGTTCACCATGTACGGAATTTCCGTCACGATGATGCGGGGCTTGCCGCGGCTGTCGGTTTCAATTTCTGTGCGGGCACGGAGGCGGACCTTGCCGTGGCCAGTGAGGTATGCATCACGGATACCTGCGCGACCGCAGATGATGCCACCCAGAGGGAAGTCCGGACCGCTGACATAGTTCAGCAGTTCTTCGCCCGTAATGTCGGGATTTACAGCCTGAGCATGAATAGCGTTTGCAATTTCACGGAGGTTATGGGGTGCCATGGAGGTGGCCATACCCACAGCAATACCGGTAGTACCGTTCACCAGCATGTTGGGAATGGCAGAAGGCAGGACCTTCGGCTCTTCCAAGGATTCATCGAAGTTGGGACCCATGTCTACGGTATCTTTTTCAAGATCTTCCAGCATGAGAACACCCAGGTTGTTCATCTTGGCTTCGGTATAACGCATTGCAGCGGCGCCGTCACCATCGATAGAACCGAAGTTACCCTGACCGAAAACCAGCGGATAGCGCAGGGAGAAGTCCTGAGCCATACGGACCAGAGTTTCGTATACAGCGGAGTCGCCATGGGGGTGGTACTTACCGATCACGTCACCCACGATACGGGCAGACTTCACGGTGGGCTTATTGGGAAGCACACCCAGCTTATGCATACTGTACATGACGCGGCGATGCACCGGTTTAAAGCCGTCACGGGCATCGGGCAGAGCACGAGCCACAATCACGCTCATGGAGTAGCGGAGGTAGCAGTCCTGCATGTCCTGTTCAATCAAGGACTTGAACTGAGTACCTGGAAGCATTTCTTCAGACATTCACTTTTCCTCAAATTAGTGATTAGTGGTTAGTGGTTAGTGGTTAGGAAAGCACTCCTAAACTTGGCCACCCTCCGCTAATTTTTCATTTATCATCTCATCTATTAATTTCAAACTTTCGTAGGCGGTCTGGTTGATGCGGTGGGGCGTAATAGTCGCATAACCCTGGTTCAACAGATAGTCATCACTATCCACAGGGGATTCATTCCACAACTTGTCGCCATCCAGCAGCCACAGCTTGTCGCCAAAGCCATCGTCGGCATCCACCAAGCTGTAGTGGTCCGTAAACATCTCGTGGGCCATCTTCGTGGACTTGTAGCCCTTGAAGTCTGCAGGTTTTACCTTGGGGAAGTTTACGTTCCAGAAGGTTCCGGGCGCAATACCTTCAAAAAGGCGATCCTTGACCACACGAACTGCAAATTCAACAGCAGTTTCCAGCAGGTCTCCCCCGCAACCGCGAAGAGAAAGCGCAACACCAGGAACACCCCACAGGGCGGCTTCGCGGGCACCGGCCACCGTACCTGAATACAAGGACGAGACGCCGGAATTTTCCCCCACATTCACGCCAGAGAAACAGACGTCGAACTCCCCTGCCGCAGAACTTACACCCGGGCAACCCTCCGGTTCCTGGGAAAGCCCGAACTTGGCGAAATGGCCAAGGGCAAACTTGGCACAGTCAGCGGGAGTTCCAGACACAGAATAAAAACCGAAAGGCCAATTCCTAGATCCATCGGCAGCCACCGGAGCATCATCATCGGCGGGAACGGCCTTAATCCTCAGAGCCCTACGCACGGTAAAGGCCTGGCTCACCCCACTTTGCTCCGTTTCGGGGGCAAAGACGAACACATCGGCAACCTTGGACAAGGCAGCCGCAAGAGCGCGCAGATTGTCGCTCCTAAACCCATCGTCGTTTACGATGAGAACTCGTGTTCTAGGGGTATTTTGCATGCTCTATAAAAAATAGAAATTTCTTACAAAGCGAGCTGTAAAAACCTGACATTTTAAAGCAAAAAACGTCCCTTTTGAGGGCGTTTTTAGGGGTATTTTTGGAAAAACTAGAATGCAAACTACGGTCTAAAATTTTTGACTTGAACGCCTTTGAATTCAAAACTTTCTTTGCCTGCGTAAATGACCGTTTTTTCTCCACACATTTCGGGATATTCCTTTTCAAAAACACCAAAGTTTTTGACGAATTCCGAATTGAATGTTTCCGAAGACTTTATTTCAAAAGGGGTCAGGATTCTTCCAGTTTCTTCAACAAGGTCAATTTCCTTGCCGTCACTGGTTCTATAATACCAGAAATTTTTCTGCTCCGCACAATTAAACGAGCGCTTCATTCTTTCAAGAATCACAAGGTTTTCAAAAAGATTGCCTCGCAAGGGATCGCGGTTTAATTGTGATTCTTCGGTAATTCCAAGCAAGGCGCATGCAAGCCCAGTATCATAGAAATAGAACTTCGGCGATTTTATCAAGCGTTTAGTCCTATTCATGTACCACGGATTTAATGTAAAGCCGATAAACGAAGCCTCAAGAATCGACAACCATTCCTTCGCGGTCCTAACGTTGATTCCGCAATCGTTAGAAAGGGAAGTGTAATCCAATATGGAGCCGATTCGCCCAGCGCAAAGAACAAGGAATCTATGAAAAAGAGCTGCATCCTTTATATTGACAATTTGGCGAACATCCCGCTCAACATAGGTAGAAATGTAATTTTGGTAAAAGAAGAACCGGTCAGGACGTTCCGTTATATAGCGGGGGTACCCTCCCGAAAGAATTAGACTGTCGATGGAATCATTTGCGTTCAGTTCCTTGATTTCGTCCAAGGAAAATGGCAGCAGTTTAAGCATAGCGACACGACCGGCAAGAGTCTGCGTAACAGCCTGCTGTAATGCAAAATTATTACCGCTAGTGATGATGAACAGACCCTTTTGATTTGATTCATCGACAATCTGCTGCATATAGGATAACAAATGGGGGACATTTTGAATTTCGTCAAGAATGGCCCCGTTAGGGATACTTTTGAAGAACCCCCGGGGATCCTGCAAAGCTCGTTCCCTGGTGTCAGGATTTTCTAGAGATATGTAGGGTTTGTCGGCGAAAGTGTCGCGACAAAGAGTGGTTTTCCCGGATTGCCTGGGGCCATGAACCAGAACGACCGGGTATTGCGAAGCAGACTTTAACAGGAAGTCTTTGATTTGGCGCCTAATCATGCCCTAAATATAAGTTTTGTAAAAATGGTAGTCAAGTACATGTTTTACAAAAAATCAATCCTGAAGACAGCGAACCGACCTTGCGATGACCTTGAGGGCCTTGCCGAGGCGCGCGTTCTCGCTACTGCAGTACAGTTCCAAGTTGAAGGCGTCGTCGCTATTGAGCTCACTCGAAGACCAGAAGCCAGCGTTGTTGCCGGCACCGTAGAAGCCACCACTGACGTTCCTGCCACCACCGGGGAGCGCGGAGAAACCGTAAGCATCCGTCCCATTGCTGCCGGACTTGGACTTCAGGTACTCGCCCGCCGTTGATGAATAGGCGGCATCAGTATGGTCATACCTGAAGGTTGGGTCAATGTAGTTGATCAGCTCTTCGAACTCGTAATGGCTTGGCAGGTGCCAGCCCTCGGGGCAAATGCCTTGAACAGGAGTTGTCGGATTAAGTGAAGCATTGCACTTCTTGCCATAGGCACAATTAGCCTTGTCCATGGCAACTTCCCAGGTGTACAGACGACCATACTTGGCACAGGAGTCCGCCTTGTTGTTGTAACAACCGCTCCATGCGTAGCTACTCATACTGGAGATTTTATCCGGATCCGGGTCGTAGTTCAAGTTCTCAGCCATCCAGGTCTGGGTGCCGATGGTGACTGTCTTGTAGGCTTGACCGTCGCGAGAATCGGTCATGGACCCCTTTACAACAACTACACTGCTACTACTCTTTGCAGAGGAACTACTTGCAACCGACGACGAAGACTTCGCGGAGCTGGAAGATGCAACAGAGCAGCTAGATCCCTCGACTTCGCTCGGGATGACACTAGAGGAAGGAGGTAGTTCTACGCTAGAAGATGATTCCACAGAACTAGAGGAAACCGCAGAGCTGGAACTACTTGCAACAGAAGAGGAACTCTTCACGCTAGAGGAGCTAACAACCGACGAAGAGGACTCCACGGAACTAGAGGAAGTTACAGAACTGCTAGATCCTTCGACTTCGGCGCTGCCTCCGCTCAGGATGACACTAGAAGAAGAACTGCCAGGATCCTCGGTCGTGGCCGAGGATGACGAGACGATTACAGAACTGCTGGATTGCTTCGCTTCGCTCGCAATGACACTAGAGGAAGACACTTCAGCGGGATTTTCATTCCCGGACGAACCATTCGCAGAAGTACTGTCATCGCAGGCCACAAGGCCCAAAGCCAGCGCAAACGCAACACTTGTCAAGAAATTCTTTTTCATTTCCATTTCCTTGCAAAAATTTCAGAGAGTTTCAAGAACTGCCGCTGTTACTATGCAGAATAGCTCGAGCGGATTTTAAAGGCCATGATGGCGAATGCCCCAGCCACGTTCATGCTGGCCTTACGGCCAGCCATGGGAATGGTCACCTTCATGGTGGTGGCGGCCATGATTTCGGGAGCGATTCCCAACTCCTCGTTTCCCAAGATAATCAGACCCTTTTCCGGCCATGTTACTTTGTTTATGTCCGGAATAT
Source organism: Fibrobacter sp. UWH5 (assembly GCF_900142505.1). Lineage (NCBI taxonomy): Bacteria > Pseudomonadati > Fibrobacterota > Fibrobacteria > Fibrobacterales > Fibrobacteraceae > Fibrobacter > Fibrobacter sp. UWH5. The sequence continues at coordinate 29,968 of NZ_FRBB01000025.1, forward strand.
CTTCACCTGTTTCAAGGGCGATAATTTCGTATCCGTTTTCCTTATGCCAGTTGATGCAGTCAAAGGGATCTTCCCAGCGTTTGATGGGAATCCATTCCTGGCAACCGCGGGCAGCACTTTTCACAGTCACATGATCGGGACTGCAGCTATAACCGGAAAGATGAACGCCTTCCAGGCCGAAGCAGTCGGTACTACGGATAATGGAACCCACGTTAAAGGCACTGCGGAGGTTATGAACCAGCACAGCAAACTGAATGGGCTTTTCTACGGCTTCCTGACGGTCGCCCGGTTCCTGTTCCAGATAGACGTCACGTTCAAAGCCAAGGCCTGCGCGGGTACGGAAGGTCTTGTACAGGTCAATCATCTGAGCCTGGTTCTTCCCTACCAAAGTTTCTTCTGCAGGAAGCTTCATCCATTCCGCATAGGTCTCGAATTCACGACGAGCGCGGGGAACGTCATCCCCCAGCTGGAGGATGATGACGCGGAGAAGTTCCGCCATACGCTTATTCTTGGAGGAATCCTTTGTGGCGAGAAATTTCTTTTCAGAGAACATATTTTGCTGGACCCTTCACTTCGTTCAGGATGACACGCGAGTGGAGAACATTACTTGGCCTCGGCGACGCCTGCGGGAATGTGTTCAGCGCCTTCGGCGGCCATGTTCTTGTCCATCTGAGTGCGGGTCAATGCATTCACCGCATCGGTCAGGCGATCGATAGCCTTGATCAGCTCATCCATCTTGGCATCGCTTGCACCACCTGCAACGGCTGCGGCAGCCTGGGCCTTTACATCAGCAGCGGTGGCAACAGGCGCAGCCTTAACAGGAACCTTGCCCAGCCAGATATCCGGCCAACGGTCGTTACCGGAATGGTAAGTGATACGGGTAGCAGATTCTACCGGTTCACCAATCTTCCACATATAAAGTTCGTAGTCGAACATGTCGTGGTCATGGCCCTTATCGGTAGCACCCCACACCAGCCACTTCCCGTCAGGGGAAATTCTGGGGAAGTATTCATGACTGCGACGACCCGGCAAATCCATCAGACGAACATTCTTGGGTATACCGAAGAAGCCAACCTTTTCAACCTGTTTGCCATCCTTGGCAGAGAACCACAAAATTTCGCTAGGAGCGGCAGTACCGCCATTACCCGTAGGATTCACGCGATAAAGCTTTGAACCGTCAAAATTCCAGTCAATCTGGCAACCGTCACCGGACTTGGTCCAGCCACCCTTTTCCAGATTCCAGACGCCAGTTTCACGCATGGAACCGCGAAGAGTAATAGCCAGATGCTTTCCATCAGGACTCATATTCGGTTCCTGAAGAATTACGCCAGACTTGTCAAAAGCGACTTCGCCGTCAAGGATCATAGTTTCTGCCTTGGAAGCCAAATCCATGGTAAAGACCTTGCCTGCACGACTAAACACAATAGACTTTCCATCAGGGCGCCACGTACCCCAGGTCGCATTCTCAACCACCTTATGGGCATCACTTCCATCCAGATTTACCATCCAGAGGTCCCACTTTTCGGGGTAGTTGGCATCGTTTTCGGGAACCCAACCGCCCTTGCTGCGGTTAAAGAGCACCTTGGATCCATCGGGGGAAATTCTGGGGAACCAGTCCACATTATCACTAGCAGTCAGGGCATGAGCGCCAGTTCCGTCGGCATTCATAAGCCAGATATCGTGATGAGAATTTGCTCGACTTGTAGACCAGGCGATTATACCTTCCACCTTGCCTTTCAAGGCGTCCAAAGCCTTCTGTTCATCGGCGGTGGGGTCAACGGCAGCTCCGGTAGGAGCCCCCTGCTGGGCAAAAGCCATAGCAGTTGCAAACAGACTGGGCAATACAAACTTCATTGCTTTCATAAAATCCTCAATTCGCGCCTTATACTTTTCTCTCAAAAGATAGCAACACAACCTTATTTTCTAAAAAAAATCAGCATTTTATACCCGACATTCCCCATTTTTAAGGTCAAAATGACCTTCCCTAAAAAAGGTTGACACTTTTGGGGTGTTTTTACTGACCGAGTTGACAGTTTCACTGATATGGTTTACACCTTTCCCTCGGTATC
>NZ_FRBB01000007.1:0-151022 GCF_900142505.1 Fibrobacter sp. UWH5
GATATGTTCATGTCTCAACTCAGTGAAAAGAAAAGACAAGATGAATACAATACCCGCCTTGCCAGCGCAGTACTTAAAGCGGAAGCTGCTGCAAAGGAAGCAGCAAAGGAAGCTGCAAAGGAAGCTGCAAAAAAGGCTGCAAAAGAGGCTACTAAGAATAAAACTCTTGAAATTGCAATGACTATGCTAAAACGGAAATACGGCATTAATGAAATCATTTCGATTTGCAGTCTCTCATCCAAGGAAGTTCTTAAGCTGAAAGCCTCCTTAGAAAAGGGTTAAAGCAGAACAACAAGCGCGAACTATATGAAAAACTGATGGTCTAAAACCATCAGTTTTTTTATCATTGAATTTAAGGGGGAGGATGTTGAATTGTTATCTTTGCACTTACCTATAAGGATGTCTACATTACAAAAGATAATAATTATAATGAGCAAATAAAATGAAATTATTTTTTCTACTGACAGTCCTTCCATTGTTGATTTTAAACGGATGTTCAGACTTTTCATCCGAATCAAATGAATTTGAACTCAGTGGGAAATACTACGCCTGCGATGGCGACCGTTATGGCGAAATCATTGATGATTCAAAACTCGGCAAGAAACAATACTGCAACGGATATCGATGGATAGACCTAGTTCCAGAAGATTCAGTCATTAAGAAAGATCCTGAATTAGGTGATTCCGTACTGGCAATGTATGAATGCGACAATGGCCCCATTGTAAAACATAAAGACCTCTGTTCTAAAAATCCCCAAGACTACCTCCCCCTAGACGATTCCGGATATCCCTATGCAGGAATTCCTAGGATTGTCATTGAAACTGAAAATTTCCGAGCAATCAAAGATCGCGAAACAGAAATTCCAGCCAAACTTCAGATATGGGGCGAAAACGCACCAGAAAGTGAAATAATGGAACTGACGATTAAAGGGAGAGGGAATTCAACATGGAAAAAAAAGAAAAAGCCCTATACAATTTCATTTAATGAAGCACTAAATTTTTTGGGGATGAAAAAAGCAAAAAAATGGGTTTTACTAGCAAATTATTTTGATAGAACTCTCATCCGAAATGCAATCGCTTTTGAAATCGGTAAAAAAACTCAGCTTCCTTGGACGCCATCAGGAAAATTTGTTGACGTCTACCTAAACAGAGTTTATCAAGGCAATTACTATGTTGCGGAAAAAGTTCAAATTAATAAAAACCGACTTGAAATAGGGAAAGACAATTTTTTATTAGAATTTGATGTTAATTACGATGAAAAATATAAGTTCAAGTCGAATTATTATGATTTACCGATAAACATTAAAAATCCTGACACTTTATCCAGTAATCAACTAGCTGCAATCCAAGAAAAGATTAACACCATTGAAAAAAAACTGCAAGAAAAACCTAATTCAAAAGACATTGTATCCTTGATTGATTTACAATCTTTTGCAGATTACATGATTGTTTATGAACTCACACAAAATAGTGAGCCAAACCATCCCAAAAGTGTATACACCTACTATAGTGATAAAAAAATACATGCAGGTCCCATATGGGACTTTGATTGGGGAACCTTTAAAGTATCCAAAACAGGTTGGCGCAATAACTCCGCTATATGGAACGAGCAATTGCTGAAAAACGAACAGTTTGTGGAGATTGTAAAACAAAGCTGGAAGTCCTACAAAAAATCCTTTGAGGACGTTGAAAAAACAATTGATTCTCTGTCAGTTTATCTTCATCAATCCGGCAACCAGAACAATGAAAAATGGTCTATTGATCTATCTTCATCGTTTTTTCCTGACAAAAATAAATCTTTTGATGAGGCAATTTCAATGCTCAAGGAAGTCTATTTATCAAGAATTCAGGAATTAGACAGTCTTGTTGACAAACTATAGCTTGATATTTTTTATGAGCCGTTTAACCCTGCTCAAAAAGCCTCTGATGCGTTTATAGGTACGAATGTATAAAGCAGGCTTCGGGCAATACTTTGTCCTGAGTTCTGAAAAACTCTGATTATTCCGGCGTAAAAAAAAACGTCGTTCCGGAATGGAGGAAACCGCCAGACCGGAACTTTGGAAACCGCTCTAGCGGCTTAATTTCTTATCCAATCCGTAGACCTCACGCATGGAGATGTCCTTGTTGGGATCCCCCGCATATTCGGGAGCAATGTCAGAACCCACGGCAACATGATCGCGGGAGACAAGTTCGTTTACAACATCATGGCCCAATTGGCCGCCTACACCAGTTACGAAAAATTTCATTTTAAGCCTAGTCTAATTTTACAAGGAAAAACCAGTTTTAGAAACAATCTTTCCGATTTTGGGGAAGATGTTTTTAGTGACCACGTAAGAAAAAAGGATTGCGAGAACGATACCAACAACGCACCAAGTCCAATACAAAAGGTGGTTGTTGTGAATGAATCGATCTAGATGGACTTTCTCTATAACACGGAACATTACCATATGGCAAAGGTAGATTTCCATGGAGAATTCTCCAAGGAATTTTGCAACCTTATTGTCAAGGAACTTGAAACCTTTGATTGCAATTCCACCAGACATGGCATACATAATCCACAGTATGAATATTATGCCAATCCATAAAAATTTTTCGCCAAAGGGTTTAGGCGCCCATGGCGTAAAGTAAATGATTGTTGCTGCGCAAGCCACCAAAAGAAGAATGACCTTACTACTAAACTTTTCAAACGACAGTTTATCCTTGTACAAGTACAATAAGCCGCCGGCCATGAAAAAGGGAAAACTGAACACCATATTATGGCGAGCATTGCTAATCTGATTTGCTGTACAGAACTCGTTTGTCAAGAAATAACGCACAAGAATTACATGGAAGACGATCGACAATAACATGGCTAACCATGCGCGTTTTTTAGTCTGCAGCAAAAAAACGAACCAAGGGAAAATCATATAGAAAAGAAACACAAGACCTAAAAACCAGCCAACACCAATAACGGAAATATCCGGATTCGGCAAAAGGTTAAAAGCAAGTGTTAAATCTGCAAAAGCCTGGTAAAGTTCGCTTATAGATGGTTTCATAATTACATCTATGGCAACAAGCAAAGCAAAGAACGGCCAGATTCTTGAATATCTTTTTTTATAAAACGAGTCCGTATCAAAAGATGATACAATCAGTTTTTCACCGTTCGAGGATAGCACTTCTTTTTTCGCAAAGCGGTTAAAATACCCACAGCACATTGAAAATGCGCTTACAGTAAAAAACATATAGACAAAGTTTGTGAAAAACGGTATTACCGAACCATAAAGAAGAGGAAATGCGTTTTTCAATCCATTTGATACAGATGAACCAATATTTGCCAAATAATGCATCAATAAAATGCCTATGGCAGCATATCCGCGAAGTCCGTCAAAACTGTTGTAGCGATTCATTACATTCGCCCCACTTTTAGATTATAACCCTCTTTCGATATTTCTCATGGCCACAATAAATTTTTCATTATCACCATGGCTCCTAATAGCGATTCTCATGTACTTGTCAGGCTCGATACCTTTTTTTGCAAGGCACGCACTTGCCAAAATATTATAGTCTTTCAATAACATCGCGCACAATTGTTTCGGTTTATACGGAGGCAATACTTCCAAGAAAAAAAAGTTTGCTTGTGAGGGCATCACTCGAATAAACGATATTTTTTTTAGTTCTATTTCAAAATCATTTCGAGTACGAATAAACTGATCGCATGCCTTTTTATAATCATCTCTATATTTGGGAAAAATCTGCATAAAAAATTCAGCGAAAGAGTTAATATTCCAGATACTAACTTGTTTCTTCATTTTCGCAATTAAACTTTTATCAGCACTGCATAAAATCCCTAAACGAAGTCCTGGAATTCCATAACTCTTTGATATAGATTTCATGACAGCCATATGAGGGAATTTTTCCAACAAATCATTTCGGATAAAAGTATTATGTTCATAACCATCGCTAAAATCAACGAAGCTTTCATCAAGAACAAATCTAATGTTCTTATTTTCGCACCAATCTGCAATTTTAAGGAGCCCTTCATAGGATATAAAATTACCAGACGGATTATCTGGATTAATAAGCAGAAGAGAGTCCACCGGATGGCGTTCAAAAAAATCAATCAAATCATCTGCTGTATATCGAAAATCACGATTGTCGGAAACAAACGTTACCACACGATTTTCTGTTAAGCGATTAGGATATTCCTCAAATGTGGGACGAACAATTCCCATAATTCCGTTTATATTCTCCATTAGAACTTTAATGAGTTCGGCGGCTCCATTCCCAGGAATAATAAAATCAGGGTTTACATTCCAACACTCACTTGCCAACTTCGAATTAACACTCATTCCTGAAGGATATTCAGAAACCAGAATTGGGAAAAACTCTTGCATCTCTGCAATTATTTTTGAACGATTGAAGTATGGATTAACCAAATAGCAATAATCAAGCATTTCGGGAAAACGCCAAAAACCGCCATATCGGTTATAAAACTCTTTCAATAAGGCCTCATTAGCTTTTTCGAGTTTAGCATCCATACTTCACCTACTTATTTTTGGTTTTTTCTGCAATTTTAGCTTTCAGTTCACTTGATGATACACCATCTGTTCTGGCAAGAACAATGTGTTCCTTACCATGAGATTCACACCAACGAATAGCTCGCTGAAAACCCTCATGACACTGATCTGGTCCAGTAACAAAAACATCAAAATCTATTTCTTGAACAATTTTATCAACGTCCGTATAGGTAATGACCTCATCAACATACCGAATGGACTTAATCATATACTTTCGATCTTCCGTAGAGTTCAAAACTTTGGCACTCGGTTTGTACTTTAGAATAAAATCACTATCTTGTGCTGCAACTATTAAATAATCTCCCAAACCTTTTGCTCTGCGATACAATTCCACATGTCCCTTATGCAAAAGGTCATACACACCTACAGTTAGTATTTTCTTATTCTTGCGAGGCTTCAAATACGACAATTCAACATTTTCAGGAATAGGCAATCCATTTTCTGCACAGCGCCGTTTAAATGCCTCAAAATCCTTTTGATGATACTTTAAAATTAATGAGTAATAGATTTTGTCGGGCAGAACATCTTTTATCTTTAACTTTAGTTCTTCTATTTTATTAATCTTTCCCGCATTAGTATTTTTGGTGTGAACCCAATCTCCGTATTGGAATGTCAAATATTCATCTAATTCCTGAGGAACATTCAATTCAATACCTTTAAAATCCCATTTTACAGTCTGATGCAAATACTTGTCAAAAAGGAAATGTGATCCTCCAGAATGCCTAATATCTGCAGAGATTTTTCTCAGTACATAAAACGAAAGCCATTGTCCCTTTCGAACCAAACAATACAATCCGCGACGTTCATACCGGACAAGTTCAAAGCCAATTTCCTTTAACAACCATAAAACATCCTTAAATCTTTCCTCATCCTCTTTAAGAAAAAAGAAATCTGTAGCTGTAGCCCATGGTAAAAAATCATCATTACGAATAATGCCAATAAGCGTTCCAAACGCAGGGCCCCAAGTTATTCCAATCTTATCAAGATAAATTTGAAGAATTCGGATATTTTCCAACATTTTTTCACGGTCTATTCGTTGATGAATAGATGGAAACTTTGTTCTGTAGTGATAAATCCCTTTTGATGTTAGAATTTCATTCATATGCAAACTATACAGACTAACGAATTGTATTCTTGAAAAGTTTAGAATTCTTTCGGTGAAATATCATTCTTTCTTATACGCTTTGAAATAATGATGACCAATCCGGTCTTCCTCTGGGGGAAGTTGCATATAGTCCCCGTATGTCAATTTCAAAACTTCATCGAACCTTTTCGGTACTTTAAAGTGATATTTTTCAAACGGCCAATCAATTAATTCGTCAAACCACTCTCGTTTAAAGATATCTTTTGCGCCGCCAGTTAACCAAACTACGCAACCGACATACTCACTGGATTCATACGATTTTACTCGTGCAAGAGCATCCAGTTTCCGTTGGAAATAATCCTTACCTATCATCTTTGCAAATAAAAATACTGGATACTTCAGAAATTTTCGTATCACCGATTTTGTCGTTTCTACTGCATAATGATTTCTTGTTGATTGGTAACAAAATGATGACAAGCGGTCCCCTTTTAATCCGAAAGACAGAGCTTCTTGTGATGTGTTTCCAAGACCGTCGTATGGATAGATGTCGATAAAAACCCCCATACCGTAGGGTTTCTCATTTTCAACAACAATCTCATACCGTTCATCACTGACTCGCGATATCATATAAGGATACTGAGGACACTCATCCCTATTAAAAAGTTTAAGATTAGGAAAATCATTTTGATGAGTTTTAAAATATTCGAGAAAACAATCATAATCAGGTCGAGGCATCATTATATCCACATCATCATCCCATGGAATATAACCTTTATGACGAATCGCTCCAATCAACGTTCCATAAACAAGTGAATACCGAAAACCTTGTAAATCACAAACCTCAGCAACACGATGCAACACTTCCAATGAAGCGGCTTGCAATTGAGACATGGACAAAGCTTCTCTCATATTATACCTTTTCTATCTAAAAATATTTGAATAAAAAGTGTCGGGTAACTCTATTATTGCATCATCAAACTTATATGTCAGCTTATGAAAACAGGTTTGCCCCTTTATAGCTTGCCACATCGTTGAATCATACGTATCGAACAAACGCAATAAAAGCATATGCGGCACAGAATTACAGAACGGAATAACTTTTTTCCATTCCTCAGGATATGTTTCCAATGCTATTTCAAAGAAATCATGAATAAGGAAATAGTCTATCATCGAATTACGTTTTTTCCAGTATTCATAAAGCAAATGTTTTGTCAAACAAATTATAGGATGATTTGTACAAGCAGTCATAAACCAGCTGGAAATAGAATAACATTCTCCATCTAAACCAGGTTTTAAGCATTGATATACAAATAAGTTTGAATCAAACAGGTAATCGGGATAATTGCTTCCGGAACAATAGACAGTGGCATCAATCCACGTTCCACCATAATGTTCGAGAAGTTCCAATCGAAGCAAATCAGAAAAATGGGTGCGTGTTATAACACCATTATCAATTTTCTTCTGAATATAATCAGGGAAAGTAACGTATTCACGATAATTTGCTTCAGTCAAAAGAACAATTTCTCTATCACGTAGATTTTTCTTCATGGATTCATAACACCTCCGAACAACAACGGGGGCAGAATCAATTCCCTGAAGCCACAAAATCCAAACTTTATTTGATGAAGTTTGTTCTTTCCCTATCAACTCGTTCTGACGATAACGAAATACATCTTTTTTACACCAACGACGTATTTTTTGCAATCGAAGATTATTGATAGCCTGTCTAGAAATTTCTAAAGACTTTTTTTTAAAGCCCAAGAAGGGAATAACAAAAAGAGTGAACAACAATGTATGAGATCGCCACTGTTGCTTAAAAAAGTCTATTCCGCCTGCTTTCTTTAACAAAAATTTCAATTTTTTCATAAGAACTTATCGCCTAATTTCTAAACACTCTTGAAGAAATTGCATAGACTTTTCTCGATACTCAGCAAGACGACTATCAACTACAGGCCATTCAATAGCGCTATCAATTTGATTTACTGGATTCCCTTCATCTTGATAAACTCTATTTTTTAAATCTGCAATAGTCAATAAACTATCTATCCTACTATGAGAAGATTGCTTATTTGTTGTAGGAAGACGATAGAATGTAAGAAATTTCTTATGGAAAATAATACTGAAAACCGTACAATGGAATGAATCGGTAACAACATAAGATGCATTATCAAGCAAATTTACGAAGTCCAAACAGTCTGCATCATACACAGGAATGTCGCCAAAATTTTCATCAGCAGGTTCATACCAATCCATATGACGAAAAACCACTATTTTTAATCCAAGCTGTTTAGCCATGCTTGTCACAGTTTCTCTGTTATCCAAACGAGGGCCTAACATATAGCACAAAATATAGGGCTCTGAGATTTTTTTCTTAGATGTTGACGAAAGGTGTTTCCACTCATCAATGGTCAAAAGAAGTGTAGGATCAGCCACAACAGTAGCTTTTTTATCGGTCAATTCCTCAACAATTTCTTTACCTCTAATTTCTCTTACGCCAATTGCATCCATTTTATTCAAAAAAGTTGCAACCCCCTTTTTCTGGTGATTGAGAATAAAGGACTTCCCAAAGCTGCTTGAATAACTAAACTGGGGGACATTTTTATCAACAAACATCAAATTGTAGAAACCAGCATAAAGACTTAAAGGTCCCCACACCTGATCACTTCCAACGAAGATAATATCGTAATTTTTAGAACCTTTCTGAAGATTTTTCCAGCCAGTATAATAATCACACAACGGCTCAAAATACTCTTGCTTAAACTTATTTACCACCGAGGTTCGCAAATCAATATTTTTGCTATAGTCTGGATGATTTCTTTTAAAGCGAGCGCTTTTTCTTCCGCTTATAATAGAAGATAGTGCTCCACTTCTTAGCAATCCCGGAAGAATCTTAATGGTTTCCCACAAGGATCTTTTCTTGATATATCTGATAATTCGTAACTTATAGCCCAGTTTCTCAATAATCTTTACAGTAGCCAACCCCTGTAAAGATGTGCCATAGTTATTATGGTTGGGGTGCATAATGACAACCCCTCCAACAACTCTTTTCTGATCACTCATTTAGTCAACCTTTCCTTTTTTTGCAACAAAAGGAATAATCCACCAAAGCCAACGCCTACGGCCAACAAACATTTGCGACTTTGCAAATAAATAGTAAGCGATAGATTTTATATACGAATAATTTTTTAGTTCTACATCGTACTCTGGGACTTTCAGCCCCAAGGTCTTTGCAAATCGCAACACACCACCAACACGCCCTTTCTTTTTAGGGGCAGAGTGCTGACATTTTATAAGTTCTTCCTCACTTAGTGGATCCAATTTTATGTATCCATCATTTGCAGCAGACCTCAGTAAATCACTAAATTTCGCATTTCGCACAACTAGTGAATTTACGCCAATTTTATCATCTTTATATTTCCCATAATGAATGTCTCCAAAGGACATGTCCGCTAATTCCGAATAATGATCAATGCAGAATTGACAGCGATTCGGGATAAAGAAACTTCTTAAAGGATGGTAATATAGCTGGAATTCCTCTTTGTACTCCCTGTCTGTCCTTGCGATCAAAGACCCAAGGCAACCTTCGTCTCTATACTGGAAATAGGTCAATTTATCCTGTTCTATTTTTCGCTTTTTAAAAACGTATTCCGTCAAGTTAAAAGATCTACCGCAAGAACAGTAAAGTCCGAATAAACCAAATACCTTATCTCTGAACTTAGAATCTATTTTCTCATACTTACGAAAACCTTGAATTGCACAAGGTGAGCCGACAATGATAACTTGGCCTTCTTCTTGTTTCACCTGCTTTATGATTCCAGAAAAAGTTACAGGGCAATACTTTGAAGACCTTGCCTTATACAACTCTTTAGAATCGTGTACAAGGACTGTCTTGTTCAAAAAAGGACGAGACATATCATTTTCAGCAACTACTACTGCGGAAATGATCTTTTTATCAAGTAAGTAAGCAACAAATGCAGAAAGAATTCCTCCGGATGCCCCATGAAAGCGCGTTTCAAAATCAAGAGCATGCCCGGAAAAAGCCTCTTTATACCAGCCAATTAACTTGTGATAATTGCTTTCTGAATTTCCAAACTTCTCCTTTCCGATACCGTTAATTTGGACCCCAACTCCAGGGCACACCATGGAACATCTATGACACCCTTTACTATTATTACAGGTAGATTCATTAATAAAAGGACGATATTCCCCATTCACAGGCTTGATTTCAATAGATCCCGTGGGACATGCATCCGAACATAGTCCACAGCCCAGGCACAAGTTGTTCTTTTTGGTATAGCTTACATTGTAATCATTCATTTTTCAATTAATCCCGTAAAAGAGAGCATCCATTTCAACTATCAGCAAATTTTGTGAACTAGTTTTCTCATCGGATTTAATACCAGTTTTTTTTCGTATTCATTCATTGAGAACAGGAAAAACAACGGTAAATAAACAGACAAATAGCATAATATTCCAATAAGCAATAGCATTGGAGAATCCAAGCAAACTCTTTTTAAAATAATATATGTTATAACCGCCACAATCAACGGAGTTCTTGCCATCCGCAAAATTTCATTCCAAAATCGTAATATATTGATCCTCTGTTTTTTTTGATAATACACGTTCATTATGATTCCATGGCCCAAAATTAGAGAAGCCCCAATAGCCCAAGCGCAACCGACAATACCGTGCAATTTCGTAAGGATGAACTGCAAAATCAAACTTACTACAGAAATCGCCAAATAAAGCAACGACCTAAAGCGCATTTGATTTCGCGCTTGCAAAATTGTAATGCCAAGGGTTTGAATAAGGGGAACCGTTAATGGAATGAAAAAAATCATCGTTATTATATAAGCTTCCGTATATCCCTCTCCTGCCCATAAAACAACGAATTGTTTTCCAAAAAGAGCAAAACCCGATAATATTAATGCGAGTATACAAAACTGAATCCGTCCTGTTTTTATAAAAAGAGAGCTTACTTCATCATCACTATTTGCTGTATTAGAAACTATTGCAGTCACTTTGGGCAAAAAAACACTAGTTATCGCAGTTGAAAAAGCCATATACATATGTTCAAGCTGAATTGCCACAGCAAAAACAGCAACAGCAGCAGTTCCAACAAAAGCACCTAAAACAAATTGCCCTGTACTCCAATATATTCGATCAATAATTGCATTCAAAAAAATCCAAAAAGAGTAAATCGATATCTCTTTTAAAAAAGACCAATCCACATGACCAAATTTCATTTTTATTTTAAGTTTAAACTTGCAGTAAAATAAATTTGCTAACAATGTCAAAACATTAAATAATGACGCAACAACAGCCAACGCAACCGCTTTATAACCGAACTGCAATAGGACAACCATCGTCAACGTATTCAGTATAATTCTAACGATATTTAAAGACTTGCTAAAAATAAACTGTTCGTATGCAGTAACAATCGATGTAAACAAGCTTAACGGGAAAGTCACTGCTAAATTCATAACCATCAATATCACGAGTACCCGAACACGCTCTAACTCCAATGCAGTCATCGCTTCTTTGAAGAAAATGTCCGTATTAAAGGCAAAAAAACACCCCAATCCAGCAGCAACAAGCCCTATGCAACAGTAAAGTAAGAAAAAAATTCCAAACATTTTATATTGTTCTTCATGCTTTCCTTCCGCTCTATATTTTGCTGTATATCGGACAATTGCGTTTCCAAATCCCAAATCTAGAACAGTCAAGTATGCAATAATAGATGCAGCAATTGAGTAGAGACCATACTCCGATTTTCCAAGCATTCGCAAAAGATACGGAGTATACAAAAGTCCTAACAAATTGTTTAAAGCCAGAACTACATACGAAAGCAACGCGCCAATTTTCAGTTGTGACATCATCATTATCATCCTAATAACTTATCAAGATAAACGAATTGATTCTTTGACCGTTCTATCCATAATTTTTTATTTTTCATCTCAATCAAGTTATTGTCACAAATTGACCTAATCTTTCTCAAATCAAAGCATTCTGCATCAAATCCCAGATCATCCAAAACATTCGATAGTTTTTCATTATATACAATAGGGAACACCTTGCAATCAAAAAGAAATCCCATTATCATCGCATGAAAACGTGATGCAACAACAATTTCCGCTCTTGCAAACAAATCAAATACCATATGAATGCAGCCGTCATAATTCACAACATCAACGTCAGAACATGACGGTAGTTCTTTTTTTATTCTATAACAAACATCTAAATCACCCTGTTCCTCACAAAAAGATAGCAAAGTAACTTTCTTCCCTTCCATGCTATATTTTTGAACCGCAGAAACTAAAGCTTTAAAATATTGTAGTTCATATTCGCAAATATCTTTTTTTTGCCTAGGATCAATTACAGAAATCAGCACACTGTTTGTTTTTTCGATTTTTTTTTCATACAACACGGAAAAAGCAATATCAAAAGCGTATCGAATATTTTCATTCTCACTAAACAATTGATAGGAATGTTTATCTCTGAAACAGCAGTCTTCCAGAGAATGGAAAAAATTCCTATATGATTCTAAAAAACGAGAATCACTATATGGTCCAAAATTACTCCCCAGAATACAAAAATTTTTTGCACTTTTTCTAATACGTTTCAATTGTTCCAATCTTTTTTCCCAGCCAGAACGTTCCATAAACATTGATCCACCTACAAATACAACGGAATACGATCTTTTTACGACTGAAAGAAACGGGACATACAAAGGAATTATTTTCCTTAAAACTTTCTGAAAAAAAGATTCTTTTAAGAGAATCAAATTCGCAATTTGTGTCAAAGCTTCATTACTCTTTGACGCTTCCAAGTAAAATTGAGTGTGAGGATATCGCTCACATAGCAGACGGACAAATAAATCGTCGCCAAAATTTTTATGGGCGTAGGCAATTAAAAAAACTTTTCTCTGCATAATTCTATGAGCCTAAAACGCTATGATACGGAAATGTACCCCCGATATTCAGCGAAAAGAAATAATAATACCAAAAGGAAACATAAAGTATCAAAAGCCCCGCAACAAGCACATATCTTCGCATATTTTTTTTTAATCCAAAAACTACATTGGGGATTAACACAATTTGAATGGGAATAAACATATACACCAGTCTATTGGCATTTGGAAAATTCAAAAAGAGAACTAAGCAAGAGATGAGCATAAAAAGTAACATAAACATCTTTTGTTTATACATTTTATCCTTGTCAGATATAGCCACAAAACATAAAATAGATACTAAAACAGACACCGCCGTCAGGACAGCACTAGATCCGGAATCCCTTGAAGAGCCGTAATAATAGATATAATCAGACCCGGTAAATATCAAAATTTGAGAAATTAGAATATACAGCATTTTTCCAACTAAAAACAACCCTAAAAAAATTGCAATAAGCTTTTTTTTGCTATATGGCCAATCCATTTTGTAAAAAAGATACATCGGAAGATAAATAATCGATATCAAATGAATCATTGAAGCTATCAAGATGAAAAACATATATTTTTTCATCTCACCCGTATAGACATACTTTAAAGCATAAAGACATATGGAGACCCCCAGCATTTGCCGCATGATATTTTCAGACTGGGTAAATGAACCCGTAAAAAAAACAAGAAACACACTAAAAGGGACATGGATTGACTGATCAACTATGAATCTATGTATGAACAGAGAGAACAGAAGTGCCGTTATGAAAAAAACCACTTGGGTTGAATTAAAAAAATGTCCTATTTCAACAATACCCCTATAAAGAGGTTCCATACTTCGCGGCTGACCAGCAAAGACACTACCTATATAATGATATCGTCCCAAATACACTGTATAATCAGTCCCCACATAATATCGTAAGCCTGAAACTAGTGCACAGGGCAAAGCCAACAAAAAAAAACTCACGTCATTTTTCTTTATTGATAGAAAGCGCCTTCTTTTCAGAGATATCTCTCGAGTACCACTAGAAACAACAAAAAATGACATTCCCAACGCAGCAAAAAGCATCCCTAGGTATACTTCCATACTATCCCCTAATCTTTCTTATTTTGAATAGTTGAGGAAAAAACGCAGAAAAAAAACAAAGAACAGCAAAGCGAATCGGCATCTTCATAAAAGAACTCATTTGGCATTTCAATTCATTTCTTTCATTAATTACCCGATTTTGAAAAAGTACCTTTTCATCGCCACCGTATTGGTAAAAAGACTTTACCAGCCGAGCAACTTGTACTATGTAATGTTGTTGAGAAAGTTCAACGACTGTTTCTGACGCTCGTCCTGAGGAAAGAATACTCAATACTTTTTTTGACAAATCTACCGGATCAAATTGCGACTCATCAAAGTTTCTCATGTGCGTCACGGAATCGGAACGCTGGAAATAGTTGTATTTTTTTTCAGGAATGTAATATAAAGAAGAACAGTATTGAAAAAAATTAAAACAATAAAAAAAATCCTCTGCACGTTTTCGGCCTACTTCAAATCGAATTTTTTTTGCGATATCAGCACGATATATCTTGTCAAAAGGAGACCAATAGATAAAACGTTCTTCTAACCCTAAAAAATGACGATACACACGATCCATATTCAGCGAAACCGCAGTAGTCGGGATGCGCTTTGTTTGCAGGTGAGGAACCTCTACGCCATTTTCATTTACAGGCCTAACTCCGCAGCATACTACTTCGGATTCTGTTTTTTTCGTTCCTTCTATCAAAATTTCATAAAAATCCAAATCTAGATAGTCATCAGCATCAACGAAACTAATCCACCTACCACGCGCGATAGCAAGTCCACGATTTCTTGCCACCGAGACACCCTGATTTTTTTGGTCAATCAAAACAATTCGATTATCCAATGCTTCATAATACTTGCAAATACCTAAACAATCATCCGTTGAACCATCATTTACAAGAATAACTTCCAATTCAGAGTAAGTCTGAGCAAGAATACTATCAACACAACGTCTTAGATACGCACTTACATTATATACGGGAACAATAACGCTAATCATAAATATATACTACAACCGTATCCAAACTTTCACATACTCGTTACAAATAAATTCCCAACTGTATGCGTCTGCGATGCGCTTGGTACTGGCTTCTGCCAGTGCCTTGATTTCGGTTTCGGTCATGGCGTCAGCCTTTTCGATGGTGTTGGCCAGGTCGCCTTGGGTCTTGTTCCAGTAGATGGCAGTGTCTTCGCCAACTTCCTTGTTGAACCCTACGTTCAGCAAAAGATTCAAGTCAGAACTTGCAAGGGCTTCCAGCAGGCTTGGGTTGGTACCGCCCACTTCGTGCCCATGGAAATACCCGTAGGCCTGTTCGCGGATTTTCATCAACAGTTCCTGGTCGTACACGGTGCCCACGAACTTGATACGGGGGTCCTTGTCAAAGCCGGTCTTTTTCTTGAGTTCGGTCAAGAACGCTTCGTTCACGTTGGTGATCAGGGCAAAGCTCTTAGTGGTCTTGCTCAGCATGAACTCGCGGATCATGGTCTCATAGTTGTTCTCGGGTACGAATCGACCCACCACCAGGTAGTAGTCCTTGGCCTTAAGGTTCTTGTCGGCGAGCCACTGGGTAAACTTGGGGTCGTTGTCAGCCAACTTGCTCCTGCGGATTTCTGCACCGTAGGCGATAAAGGTGGTGTTGGGGTTGAACTTGCCGTAAGACTTGTGGATGTACTTTTCGATGTTCTTGCTGTCGCACACCAACAGGTCGGCCTGCTTTACCATGAGGCACTCGGAGATTTTCCAGTACTTGCGCACGGGCAGGGGCCACTTGGCTCGGAGCCATTCATGGCCGTCGGGGTTCACGTAGAACTTGCCGCCCAGGGCCTGGATCTGTTTCTTGAGTTTTGCCGCAAAGGGGCCAATACGGCAGGCCAGGCAGTACACGATGGGGTGCTGGATGTTGTGTTCCCTGATATAGCGGATGCTCTGCTTGATGGCCTCCACGTCGTACACGATAGCCTGTGCGGGGCCGATGTTTGGAACCTTCACTATAAAGCAGCGTGCATTGTGGTATTCGAACTCACCGTTCTTGTCGCCCTTGCAGGCTACATGGTACTTGAATCTGGGGTCGTTCTGGTGGTATTCTGTCAGTTTGTCTACGAATGTCTCGTAGCCGCCGTATGCGCCGGGTATCCCCTTGCTGCCTACGATGAACATATGCTGGACATCATTCATTTTAATATTCTTCCCTCTAGCACCCAATTGCGCTATATTCAAAACCGGCCTCGCCCACTTCCTTGGCGTCGTAGATGTTGCGGCCATCGATAATGAGTGCTTTTTTCATAGCCTTTTTCATCACCGCAAAGCTAGGCATGCGGAACTGCTTCCATTCTGTAACCAGGAGAAGGGCTTCTGCATCGAGGAGTGCTTCGTACATGTCGTTACAATACGTTATGGATCCTTCGCTTTGCTCAGGATGACGATTGCTCATCCTTCTTTTGCATTCGTTCATGGCAACAGGGTCGAATACGCGTACTGTTGCGCCGGCCTTAAGAAGCAAGTCAATAAGCACTAAAGCTGTGGCTTCTCGCATGTCATCGGTTTCAGGCTTAAAGGCAAGGCCCCACATGGCGATAGTCTTTCCCTTAATGTTTTCGACTCCACCCATGTGCTTGCAAAGCTTATTGAAGAGCACGGTCTTCTGGTATTCGTTAACTTCTTCCACAGCCTTAAGAACGCCCATTTTATAGCCATTCTTTTCGGCGGTCTTGATCAAAGCCTTAACATCCTTGGAGAAGCAACTTCCACCGTAACCGCAACCGGGATAAAGGAATTTACTACCGATACGGGAGTCACTACCGATTCCCTTACGAACCATATTCACGTCGGCACCAACCAGTTCACAGAGGTTGGCGATATCGTTCATGAAACTAATGCGGGTAGCCAGCATGGAGTTGGCTGCATACTTGATCATTTCTGCAGAAGGAATATCTGTAAAGATGACACGGAAATTGTTCAGCATCATGGGGCGATACAGGCGGGTCATGATTTCCTTGGCCTGTTCGGTTTCTACACCCACCACCACGCGATCCGGCTTCATAAAGTCTGCAATTGCCGAGCCTTCTTTCAGGAATTCGGGGTTGCTAGCCACGTCAAAGGGAATCTGAACACCACGCTTATCCAGTTCTTCCAGGATGGCAGCCTTTACCTTCTGGGCAGTACCAACCGGGACTGTGGATTTGGTTACCAGCACGGTATATTTCTTGATATTCTGGCCAAAAGTACGGGCAACAGCCAAAACGTACTGCAAATCGGCACTTCCATCTTCATCGGGAGGGGTACCTACTGCGCTAAAAACCATTTCCACATCGTCCAGGACACTGGCTAAATCCGTTGTAAAGTGAAGACGTCCTTCACGCTGGTTACGGAGCACCATTTCGTCAAGGCCCGGCTCATAAATAGGGATTTGACCCTTCTGAAGGGATTCAATTTTTGCCTGATTGACGTCAACACAGGTGACATTCACACCCATTTCGGCGAAGCATGTACCGCTTACAAGGCCCACATAGCCTGTACCGACGATTGCGATATTCATGGTTCAATTCCTTAAATTCAATTTCCTACGCTCTACCCCCAAAGGGTATAGCCACTCCACCTTGGAGCCATTGTCGCTCCATTATAGAAAAACTACAGAAAGATATCACAAAGGTTACAGAAAAATCACATCATTGCATAGTGTTTTACACAACACTAGGGGCGTTAGTCCTACCATTTAGGTCTAGCGGAATGTATTGCGGTTTTCAATGACGGTGGACGGGAACTGATGCAAGACAGACCTCTTTCCCCAAAATGGGGTTCGTCTCCGTCAAAAAGCATTGCTCTTTCCGTTCTGCGGAATTCCGCTCTGACAGAAAATTTTGCGTTTTTTCCTCCAGGGAATTGCGCTCCGACGGAAGAATTTGCGCATTCCCCTCCAGGGAATTGTGCTCTGACAAAAAATTTTGCACTTTCCGCAACACGGGATTGTGCTCTGACAGGAAAATTTGCGCGTTCCGCAACACGGGATTGAGCTCCGACGGAAAATTTTGCACTTTCCGCAACGCGGGATTGTGCTCCGACAGAAAAATTTGCGTTTACCCCTCCACGGGATTCAGCTCTAACAGAAAAATTTTCACCAAGGAAGTCAGGGGAAACGGCTCTGACAAACAAATTAACTAGCATTTTTGAGCGAAAAATGCAAAAAACGCCCCGCCGTCCTACTTTTTCTGGGCGGTTTTTCCAGCCTGGATGGCTTCCTTGGCCAGCTTGTCCACCAGTTCGTTCCACTTGACGCCTGTGTGGGCGGCAACTTTTTCGAACTTTACGCGGTGCAGGAAGGGCTGGGCGGCGGTCACGTAGCGTTTGGCGATATTGCTCTTGGCGGCCCACTCGCCTTTGGCCCAGCGGGCGATGCCTTCGTAGTCGTGGCAGATGACGCCGTTCATGTTGTGGGCGTCCAGCCAGCGCATGGCCTGATAGCTGGCCATGACTTCCCCATCGATGTTTCGACTTTCGGCCTCGAAAGCCGTCAGACCGTTCCCTCTGGCGATTTCCTTGTCATCTTCTGTCACGACAAAGGCCCATCCGGAATAGGGGAACCCGGGAGAAAAGGATCCATCCACAAATACGCGGACTCCTCCGGGAACAGGGGCTTCCATGCCGGAGATCCAGGCTTCGGCTTCAGCCATGGAACCGAAGGATTTAAATAGCACCCCCTTGACTCCATGGGTCAATTTTAGACATTCGTCCCAGGTGGTTACGATTTTGCTTTCGCTAGGGGTCTTAATTGCGTAGAACTTCGGTTTTGCCATAGGCCAAATTTAATATATTTCAGCCCACTAACGCTCCGAGGACAAATTGAAACCTTCACCGTACTTTACCAATCGTTTCCGCTATTTTTTTAAGCGTTTCAGCAGCCAGGATTCCCTGTTCCGCTGGTTTTTGAAGAAGGCAGGTGAAGATTCCGGAGCTTTTAACTTCCCCGAGGCTTTGAAGAACAACCCCAAGACTTTGGTTTTTCTCCATCGCGACATGGAGCGTGTAGCCCCCTTTATGCACCAAATGCCCCAGGCATTTTTCAAGAATGTGTTGCTGGTGGCCCACGAATCCCTCCACGCCCTGGTTTCGGCCAAGCGCGCCCAGGCTATCTACTTTAGCGACCTGGAATGCCGTTTCGAGGAACCCGTTTTTATGGAAATGGAACAGAAGATCAAGGAATTTGCCCCCTCGGTGGTCATCTACCTAGGCGACGCCTTCCTCCCCCGCCTCTACCTGGCCAAGGTTAGCGGAGCCGACTGCCGCATCGGTTTCTGTTCCGAAAAGGTCTACCCCTTCCTGAACTTGAGCCTGCAGCCCAGCACTTCCAGCGAGGCCGCCCTCATCGCCCAGTATTACGGGGTCAAGTAATGCAAAAAGGCTTTTCTACCATCATTACCGAAAACGGCGGTTATGCAGATCTCCATCTGCATACCAAGCTTTCGGACGGCACATTGGATGTAGAAGAGGTTTTAACCCTGAGCAAGCGCAAGGGGCTCCGTTGTATTTCTATTACCGACCACGACAACCTGGATAGCTATAACCTGGCTGCGGAACCGGCCAAGGCCATCGGCCTGGAGATTATCCCCGGTATCGAGATTTCTTCTGTCTGGCAGGGCAAGGACATCCACATTCTGGGTTATTACTGCGACCCCACCAACCTGGCCCTGAACATGGAGCTCCAGGATTTTGCCAAGCAGCGTGTTACCCGAGCCAAGGCCATTATCAAGAAGTTGAACGCCCTGGGTATCGACATCACTTTCGAGAAGGTGCTGAGCTACTGCAAGGGCAAGGTCATCGGTCGCCCCCACATCGCCATGTCCCTGGTGGCCGAAGAATATATCGGCAGTTTTTCCGAAGCCTTCACCAAGTACCTGGGTGACGGCTGCATCGCCTTTGTAGAAAAGAAAGGCCTTAACCCCCAGCAGACCATCCGCCTTATCGAAAATGCAGGCGGCATTGCGGTTCTTGCCCACCCCTACAAGTCCGGGCTCAGCGACGAGTTCATCGAACAGATGGTGGAATGGGGCGTACAGGGCATGGAAGTCTACTGCCCCGCCCAGAAGGGTGCCGTAGGCCGCAAGTATAAGGAAATGGCCCTGCGTTTCGGCCTGGTGGGTACGGGCGGAAGCGACTTCCACACCGAAGGCAGTACTTATGCCCCCAACTGCATGAAGATGCCTTACACTGTAGTCCAGGCCCTTCGTGAACGCCGCGAAAAGCTTCGCGCCGAATGGTACTAAAAGTGGGTCCCGCTTACATGTTCCGCGCCATCTTTTTCTTGTTGCTGATTGCCGTCGCTGTCTTTGCAGAACCGGTCCGTTCCCTAGGCTACACTCTTCCCACCCCCCAGGACTCCGTCTACCAGTCCCCCAACGGAATTGACCCCGCCCCCCGCGAAACCGATGCGGGCCGCTGGGTATTGCCCCTGACCGAAGTCATGCAGCGCACTTACGATATTTCTGGCCAGAAGTCCTACTGGATGTTGGGAACCTCGATCCTGGGTAGGCCCGAACTGGACCCGGACGCCATGGGCATGGGTTCTATCAGTCAGCGTTACCCCAGCATGCTGGCAGGCCTGTACACCACCCGTCTCATGTACGATGGAAGTACCCTGGGTCTCAATGGCGAGAACGGCATACTGGTAGAGGAACGTAAGGGGATCGCCGTCGACACCCCCATTACCGACTTGAACTGGGAACGCCCCGCCTTTAGCGGAAACGCCCTGCGTCTGGAATTCAAGCGCCTGGTCACCGACTCCGTCACTTTCGAGTTGGGTATCGCCAGCCACTCCGACGTGGATTCCAAGGAATACAGCTATACCAACGTGACCCACTCCCCCTATTTCTCCCTGGGTCGCGACTCCAGCCAGATTCCCTTTGCAGGCCGTAACATCGCCATGAACAGCATGCATCTGCAGCCAGTGGTTACCGCCCGTTTTGGCGTGGGTAAGATTTACACCCGAATGAATTTCCTCTACCTGGAAAACGCCGACAATCCCAACCACAAGGTTCTGCTGGACTCCCTGGACAAATCCATCAGGACATTCCAGCAAAATCCTTACACTATCGATATCGAGGCCTCCACCTATGGAGCGGGTATCGAACTTTACCCCTTAAAAAATCTGACGTTCAGTGCCGACATCAATTATGGCAATCACGAAATCGAAGAGGATTCCCTGCCCCACTTTGTCAGCGGCACCAAGAAGTACCTGGATACCCTGGGTGTAGAACAGGAAGACACTCTCTATTACGATACCACCAAGTATATCAACTATGAATCGATCCTGGGCAACTTCGGTATCGCCTACCACACCTTGCTGAACCCGGCCATCAAGTTCAAGTACGAGTTCCTGAACACCGATTACCATAACGCCAACGACGACCACTACACCTATCTGCAGGACCGCGAAATGGGTTATCTGGAACTGTCGGACACCCTGTGGCACCGTTTCTACTTCAGGACCCAGACCGGCATGCAGCGCAACAGTTCCGTAAACGACGAACAGGAATTCGCCAAGGCCTATTCCTTTGACGCTACCGCCCTGTTGCCTTTCCATTTGAAGTTGAACGCAGCCTTCCGTCACGACAACAAGTTCCCCGACGTGGGCCAGATCAAGATTAACGAAACAGGACGTCTCGCCTTCCATCGTAACGACTTGAAGTACGAAGAAAGGAACCGCACCACGGTGAACCTGGCTTACCAGAAGCGCGAAGTCTTTTACGGGCTGGGTCTGCGCAAGGAACATGTAGATGACCTGATCAAGCCCCGTTGGGTCAAGTGGGGCCATGTAGACTCCACCAACACCATCGAAGAAGCCTATACCTACACAAACATCGATCACGTTTCCAGTCTGGATTGGCTGTTGCAATTTGGCTTCCGCCTGGGCAACTGGAAGTTCTACATAGAACGAGGCCAGACTCTGGACCGTAGCACCAAGCTTATGGACACCCAGGAACTTTACTACAAGGGTAGCATCCACTGGCAGAACCGATTCGTGTTCGACCGCCTGGGTGTAAGTGTCCGTGTTGACTGGCAGTGGTTCGGCGACCATTACGACTGCACCATCGGCGAAAACGGCAACCTGGAACTGGAGCCCATGAAGAAGTATCTGGCCCTGGATTTCGAGGCCCGCATGCAGATTCTGCAGTTCGAGATTTACAGCCGAATCGAAAACTTCAACCACAGTATCTACATGCCGGAATCGGGTTACACTCCCGAAGGGCTCCGCTTCGCCTACGGTATCGTGTGGACATTTAGGAACTAACCGGATACCACCATGAAAAGATTTGCCGCCATCGTTCTTGCATGTGTCGCCATTCTTGCTACGGCCAGTTTTGCCGAAGCCCCCCGCGTGGTCCCCACCATCATCGATTCGATTCCCCACGAACAGACTCATTTTACCCAGGGTCTCTTCTTTGACGGAAACGAGCTGATCGAAACTACAGGACAATATGGGCAGTCGGGATTGTACCGTCGAACCTTGGAAGGTAAGGTACTTGATTCCACCATGCTCCAGGAACGTTACTTTGGCGAAGGTTCCATTGCCGTGGGTGACGACATCTTCTACCTGACCTGGAAATCCAAGAAGGCCTTCATCTACAACCGCAAACCTTTTTCCAAGAAAGGCGAATTCCGCATTCCCACAGAAGGATGGGGACTGACCTACTGGAAAGACGCCCTGCTCATGAGCAACGGATCCAGCCAGCTTCTGCAGTTGGCGCTGGGCGGTTTCTATGTGGTTGGAGTCATCGACGTTACCGATAACGGACACCCAATCAAGTTGCTGAACGAACTTGAAGTTGTGGGCAACACCCTCTACGCCAACATCTGGCAAACCGCGGCCATCGCCATCATCGAATTGCCCACCGGTCACGTCAAGAAGTATTTTGACTTGTCCCGCAAGGTGTACGAACTGCAAAACAAGTACCCCCATATGGACGTGCTGAACGGAATCGCCTACGACGGAAAGTACCTGTGGATTACCGGCAAGAACTGGCCTTACATCTACAAGCTTTCCGAAGAAGATTCCAAGGGTTTATAAGAGGTCGAGGAGTTAACAATGGGCGCAATCAAGGAACCGGCAAAGGTCAAGATCATCGTTGGCATCCTGGCTCAGGACGCAGCCGCCGTTGAAGCGGTCCGCGAGCCCCTCCGTCAGAAATTCGGCGAAGAAGACCTGAACCTCCCTCCCTTCCCTTTCACCTTTACCAACTATTATAAAGATGAAATCGGAACCGCCCCTGTCCGCGCCTTCTTCAGTTACGAGACTCTGGTTGACCGTACTGAAATCGTAGATATCAAGCTCTGGACCAACGACATCGAGCTGGAAATCGCCGAAAAGAACGGCACACCGGGCTTGCGTCCCGTAAATCTGGATCCAGGCTATATGACTCTCGGGCAGTTTTTCTTGGCCACCACCAAGGACCAGCGCCAGCGCGTGTACATGCAGCGGGGCATTTTCGTGGAACCTACCCTCTATTTCCAGGACGGACACTTCCACAGCTTTGACTGGACTTACCGCGACTATCAAAGTGAGACCTATATAAAGTACCTGGAACAAGTTCGGGCTCGCCTGGCCTATCAGCACTCCACTGGACGCCCCTACCGCCTTCGTGGTGAAGTCCAACGGGCAAACAAAAAAGTTTAACCATTCAATACATTGGCAAAAAAATGCGCGCAGGAATTTTTACAATACTTCTTCTTTGTTGTTCTAATATCTTTATGACCTTTGCCTGGTACGGCAACCTGAAGCTCAAGGAAATGCATATCAGCACCGACTGGCCCCTGATTCTCGTAATCCTTGCCAGCTGGGGTGTCGCCCTCCTGGAATACAGCTTCATGATTCCCGCCAACTCCATCGGCAGCCGCATTAACGGCGGTCCCTTCAGCCTGATGCAGCTGAAGATTATCCAGGAAGCCATTTCCCTTACCATTTTTACCGTCATTGCGGTTACCGTATTCCACACAGAAACTTTGCAGTGGAACCACATCGTGGCGTTCCTGTGTATCATCGCAGCGGTATTTTTCGCATTCTTGAAGTAGGAGCATCGGGGTGAACAAGGCAGTCTTAATATACCTTCTCATTGCGGCGCTCCTCAGCCCCGCATTGGCAAAGACTGCCCCCAAAGAATCCTCCCATAAATCCACCACCCAGGTAGAATCCAAGACATCGAAGGACACCCAGAAAGAAAAGTCCAAGGAAAAGCAAAAAGACAAGCAGAAGGAAAAGCAGACGGACAAGCAGAAAAAATCCAAGGCGTCGAAGTCTACGAAGTCCTCAAAAAAATCCAGCAAGAAATCTTCGGGCAAAATCGCAAAGGACGACGAATCCCCCAGCGATTCCACAAAGAAAGTCTCTATAAAGTCAGACGATCCCAAGGCTTTCACCAAGGCCCTCCTCTACGAAAAGCAGGGCGTTGAAGTCGAATTCGTGGACGCCACCAAAAAGAGCAGGAAATCCAGGAAGAAAGGCGAAAAGAAGCCCACCAAGACCGAAACCGTCGGCGAGTATTTCGACTTTTCTACCATGCTCATCCCCATTACACACGAGGCCCGTCTCGGCTCCCCCTACGGAATCCGCGACCACCGACTCCACCGCGGCGTAGACATCCAGGTAGAAAAAGGAGAGCCCATGGTTGCCGCCTACCCCGGCGAAGTGATCGTCTCTAAATACAATCAGGGCGGCTACGGCCACTACGTCCTGGTACAGCACGAAAACGGTCTGCAGACCCTTTATGGCCACCTGGCCGAACGCACCGTCAAGGTTGGCGACCAGGTTTACCCCGGCGATATCGTTGGCCTCGCTGGCAACACCGGAAAATCTTCCGGAGCCCACCTCCACTTCGAGATCCGCTACGGCGACGTGAACATCGACCCCACTACCGTTGTAGACTTCCCCCATTGGCAGCTGAAACCCGGCGTAGAAAAATATTCCAAGAAAAAGGCTATTCAAGCCCATCGTAAAATCCAGTCCAAGCTAAAAATTGAAAATGTCTATATCATCAAAAAAGGCGATACCGTAGCCGATGTGGCGGCGTTCTTCTACATTTCCGAAGATGCGGTTCGACGAATCAACAAGCTTGGCAAGGATCAGCCCCTAAAGGTGGGTATGAAACTTAAGGGCTGCATGTAGTCAAAGCATACTTTTTGAAGTACGTTTTCGAAGTTATCAGATGAAAAACCGCCCTTTCGAGCACAAATAATCTTTTTGTAAGTTTTTAGAAAGGTCGTTTACCCCTCAGAATGGTCATTTTCCGGCAGACCTTTACACGGAGTGTTCAAAAAAGTGGATTTTTTAGTGAATTTTTGAAAAATATTTCACTTTTTGACATTAAAAATGGGTAAATTTACGTTGGATTTTTTTAAATCGCAAGTTTATTGAATTAACACAATAATTGGAGACACACATGGCAAAGAAGATGATTGCGTGTGACGGTAATGAAGCTACCGCTAACGTTGCTTTTGCAGTTAGTGAAGTTGCAGCTATCTACCCGATTACACCGTCTAGTCCTATGGCTGAACACGCCGACAACTGGAGCGCAGCTGGTAAGAAGAATATTTGGGGCCAGGTTCCCCGCGTTTTTGAAATGCAGTCCGAAGGTGGCGCTGCCGGTACCGTTCACGGTGCACTGCAGGCCGGTGCTTTGACCACCACCTTTACCGCATCCCAGGGTCTTCTCTTGATGATCCCCAACATGTACAAGATCGCCGGCGAACTGACCCCCACGGTCTTCCATGTGACTGCCCGTGCTCTTGCTATGCAGGGCCTTTCTATTTTCGGTGACCACTCCGACATCATGGCTTGCCGCCAGACCGGTTTCGCTATGCTCGGCTCTTCCTCCGTTCAGGAATGCCAGGACATGGCTCTCGTGGCTCACGCTTCTACTCTCGAATCCCGCGTTCCGTTCGTTCACTTCTTCGACGGTTTCCGTACTTCTCACGAAGTCATGAAGATCGAAGCCCTCGAAGACGGCGTTATCCGTAGCGTCATCGACGAAAAGTACGTGAAGGCTTGCCGCGAACGCTGCCTCACTCCGGACCGCCCCACCATGCGCGGTACCGCTCAGAACCCGGACGTCTACTTCCAGGGCCGCGAAACCGTGAACCCCTTCTACAAGAAGGTTCCGGAAATCGTCCAGAAGTACATGGACAAGGTTGCTTCCTTCACCGGTCGTCAGTACCACATCGTTGACTACGTTGGCGCACCCGATGCAGAACGCGTCATCATCTCCATGGGCTCTTCTACCTGCACCATCGGTGACACCGTTAAGTATCTCAACTCCAAGGGCGAAAAGGTCGGTCTCGTAAACGTACGTCTGTACCGTCCGTTCCCCATGGAAGCAGTTGTTGCTGCTCTCCCCAAGACCGTCAAGAAGATCGCTGTTCTCGACCGCTGCAAGGAACCGGGTTCCGCAGGCGAACCGCTCTTCCAGGACGCTCTTACCGCTGTTTCTGAAGCCGTCATGGCAGGCCAGATGGCTATGCCGAAGATGATCGGCGGCCGCTACGGTCTTTCCTCCAAGGAATTTACCCCGGCTATGGTCAAGGCTATCTTCGACGAACTGAAGCTGGACGCACCCCGCGCACGCTTCACCGTTGGTATCAACGACGACGTCTGCAACACCAGCCTCCCCATCGATCCCGACTTCAAGCTGGATTCCGACTTCTTCCAGGCAATGTTCTTCGGTCTGGGCTCCGACGGTACCGTTGGCGCAAACAAGAACTCCATCAAGATTATCGGTAACGAAACCGAAAACAACGCTCAGGGTTACTTCGTATACGACTCCAAGAAGTCTGGTTCTATGACCACTTCTCACCTCCGTTTCGGAAAGAGCATCATCGACGCTCCGTACCTGATCGGTGAAAACGAAGCTGACTTCGTTGCTTGCCACCATACTCCGCACCTCGAATCCGTCGACATGCTGAAGTATGCAAAGCAGGGCGCAACCTTCCTGGTCAACACCCCGCACTCTGCTGAAACCGTCTGGGATACTTTCCCCCGTCCGGTTCAGGAAGTCATCATCAAGAAGCAGCTCAAGGTGTACGTCATCGACGCATACGCCGTTGCCGCAAAGACTGGCATGGGCCGTCGCATCAACACTGTGATGCAGACCTGCTTCTTCAGCAAGCTGGGCAACGTTCTTGATTCTGATACCGCTATCAAGTACATCAAGAAGTATGCAGAAAAGACCTACGCTAAGAAGGGTATGGAAGTGGTCCAGAAGAACTGGGACGCTATCGATGCTTCTCTGGCTAACCTCTTCGAAGTCAAGGTTCCGGCCGCTGTTACCAGCACCAAGGAATTCCGCGCTCCGATCCACGGCAACGCTCCGGCATTCGTTAACGAAGTTACCGCAGAAATCATCAAGGGCAACGGCGAAAAGCTCCCCGTTTCCAAGATGCCTGTTGACGGTGTGTTCCCCACCGGCACTACCAAGTACGAAAAGCGCGACCTGGCCCTGAACATCCCGTCCTGGAATCCGGACGCTTGCGTACAGTGCGGCAAGTGCGCTATGGTCTGCCCCCACGCTGCTATCCGCGTGAAGGTTGTGGACGAATCCGCTGTTGCTAACGCACCGGAAGGCTTCAAGTTCACCGCAGCCAAGGGCTTCAAGCTCGAAGGCTCCGAAAAGCCCGTATTCGCAATCTCCGTCTCCAGCTACGACTGTACTGGTTGCGGCGTCTGTACTCAGGCTTGTATCGGTAAGGACAAGAATGAAGAAGGCAAGAAGGCCATCAACATGGTGCCGCAGGAACCCATCAAGGTTCAGGAAGGCAAGTGCTGGGACTTCTTCGTCGACCTCCCCGAATTTGACCGTACCAAGGTTAACAAGAACCTTGTCAAGCAGGCTATGCTCCTGGAACCCCTGTTCGAATTCTCCGGCTCCTGCGCAGGCTGTGGCGAAACCGCTTACGTCCGTCTCGTATCTCAGCTCTTCGGCGACCGCATGGTTGTAGCAAACGCAACTGGTTGCTCTTCCATCTACGGTGGTAACCTCCCCACTACTCCGTGGGCAAAGAACAAGGAAGGCCGCGGTCCGGCTTGGGCTAACAGCTTGTTCGAAGACAACGCTGAATTCGGTCTCGGTATGCGCCTGGCTATCACCAAGCATGCAAACCAGGCTGTAAGCCTCCTCGAAGCTGTGAACGTTCCTGCAGAACTCAAGGCTAAGCTCACTTCTCAGGATCAGTCTGACGAAGCTGGCATCCAGGCTCAGCGCGCTAACGTTGCTGAACTGAAGGCTGCTCTCGCTGGTGCTACCGACGAAGCTTCCGTAAGCCTCCGCGACGAATTCGCCGACTACCTGGTCAAGAAGTCCGTATGGATCTTCGGTGGTGACGGTTGGGCATACGACATCGGTTACGGTGGTCTCGACCACGTCATGGCAACCGGTGAAAATGTGAACATCTGCGTCCTCGACACTGAAGTTTACTCCAACACTGGTGGACAGGCTTCCAAGTCCACCAACCGTGGCGCCGTCGCCCTCTTCGCAGCCGCTGGTAAGCGCGCTGGCAAGAAGGACCTCGGTCTTATCGCCATGAGCTACAAGAATGTGTACGTTGGCCGTATCGCCATCGGCGCAAACGACGCTCAGGCTCTGAAGGTTCTTCAGGAAGCAGAAGCTCACAATGGTCCGTCTCTGATCATCTGCTACTGCCCCTGCATCAACCACGGCTTCGATCTCAACAGCCAGCTGGAACACCAGAAGATGGCTGTGGATTCCGGTTACTGGACTCTGCTCCGCTACAACCCGGCTCTCGCTGCCGAAGGCAAGGCTCCCCTTGTTCTCGACTCCAAGGCCCCGACTATCCCGGTTGCAGAATACATCTACACCGAAAACCGCTACAAGCAGCTCACCCGTAACAACCCGGAAGTTGCTAAGAAGCTGGCCGACGACCTCCAGAAGGAAGTGGATGCACGCTTTGCATTCTACACCGCAATGTCCCAGGACACTGAAGGTCTGATCAGTCTTTAGTCTTTGACTAAAGACAATTATGAAGTATGAATTATGATTTATGAGACTTTCTCGTAATTAGTAATTCATAACTCATAACTAAAAACGGTTCCCGTTCGAAAGAACGGGACCGTTTTTTATTTTAATTTGGTCTGAATGGCTTGACAAAATTTATGGATATTTATATCTTTGGTTCACCACTGGGGTGGTAGCTCAATTTTGGTTAGAGCACCGGCCTGTCACGCCGGAGGTTGCGAGTTCAAGCCTCGTCTATCCCGCTTAAAAGAACACTTTTCGAAAGAAAGGTGTTCTTTTTTTATCATCAGCCGATGCTGTTTTATTGTTGGACGGCACGTTTTTTTTGCATTTTCACGCTTTTTTTTGCATTTTCAGCCGCAATTCCCTTGACAACAAAGAAACATATTAGTACATTTGGTGCGTCGGTTGAAAGACCAGACAAACCACTGGGGTGGTAGCTCAATTTTGGTTAGAGCACCGGCCTGTCACGCCGGAGGTTGCGAGTTCAAGCCTCGTCTATCCCGCTTAAAAAGCTTCTCGAAAGAGAAGCTTTTTTTGTTTGAAAAGGAACCATTTATTTTACGCTTGCGACATTCAACAACTTCTATCCAAGCTAATCTCTAAAGAACGTAAAGGACTTGCCTTCGATTTTCTTGCTCTGGTAGGTGCAAGTATCCGCCTGCTTGTACAGGTCGTTAAAGTCAAGGCTAGAGTCCTTCCTGAAGAAGGCGGCACCTAGACTGACCGACACCCTATAATCCGGGATTTCGTCGATTTTGATCTTGTCGATTTCATCAAAAAGTCGGCGGATCGCAAGCGTCCCCTGATCTTCCGTAGCCACGCCATTCAGGTAGACTACGAATTCATCGCCGCCAAGCCTAAGCAAGATATCCTCATCGCGGAAAGCGGACTTCATGGCTTCGGCAACGGCAATAATAACCTGGTCTCCCGCCTGGTGTCCGTGGGTATCGTTGACGTACTTGAAATTATCGATATCGAACAGGCAGAGCATGCCGACCTTGTTTTCTAGCAAGGAAAGCTTTACCTTGTTGACGCCACCGGTACGGTTATACAATCCGGTCATCAAATCGGTTTGCGCCTGGGTAATCAGCTTATTCTCTTTATTCTTTTCTTCGTTGATGTTTTCGATAGCGAAAATAATCTGCTCGGGAACAAGATCATCTGACATAGAACCCACGGCCACATAACGGCCGCGACACCAACCAAGACGCTTACCAAAGAATTCGTGAGTAATGGTTCGCTTGCCCTTCATGCTCTGGGCAACGGCGGCAATATTGGCGTAGGGAACAAGAGCTTCAAGGCCATTTTCATCAATGGCGTCCCTCATGGCAATCAGAAGTTGCTTGCCAAAGTTCTCATGACCGTCAAACTCCACCATGTTAGTCTTGTTGATCACGGCGCGGAAGGTTTCGGTCTTTACGTCGATCTGCACAACAGTCTCGTAAATGTCGGCCATAGACTTGATGTAATGAGTCAAACCCTGTTCATCGTTCAGCTCGCCCACCTTACGTTCAAGAACAAAACGTTCGAACTTCATACGGGACATGAAGGAGCCAACAACCAGACCGATGATACCGTAAATCAGCACGTCCACAATATCCAGCACCAGAATTTCGGAAGGCTTATACATAATTGCCAGGGGTACAAAAACCACGTCCAGCAACAACGTACTGATCAGGAACCTGTAAGGGCGATCCGTAAAAATCAGGGCGGTAAGCATCTGCATTACCAAAAGCGAAACCGTAATACGCTCCGGCGAGGTCACAAACGTCAGGTAGAGTCCAAAGGAAAGCAAGAGCCAGTTGAATGCATACATGAGAAAGATGACCATCCGGGGATTCTTCTTGGTTAAATACCGGTTGGCCATAAAAATGAAGAAACAGAGCAACGTGGCCGAAGAATAGGCAACCACATTGTGATTAAGGGAAGCAATTTCAGAAAGCGCAGACAGGGTAAACATGACGCCGAAAAAGAACATCCCCATCAGGGAATACGCGCCAAGAGACTTCTGGTTACTCCGCGAAACGGAATCCGCGACCTTCGTCAGTTCGTCGGGATCCACTGTCGCATAAAGCAGATAATTTTTCAGCCACTTCAACATACAATAAGAATAGGTTGTAAAACTATGCTAACAATCTATTCTATAATATGGGAGCTGTAGCAAAAAATGCTTCAAATAAGTTTTTTTGAAGCATTTTCCCATTCCAAATTGTAACATAAATCACAAAAAGCGGCTGATTTTAACCATCAAAAGGCGTAAAAGGGAGTTTCGTCCTTGGTGCGGTATTCGTGCTTTTCGTAGTAGCCGATCAGTTCGCCGTTCTCATCGCGAAGGGCGATCATGTAGCCGTCCTTCACCTGCTTCTCGTTAAAGAAGGAATGGACACGGTTGTGGGACTTGTCAGCCTTGAACCAATCCATCACCTTCTGGATCTTTTCCCTGGAATCGGGGCTGTGGCAATCCATGAGGCAACGACCAATAAGGGCGGCTCCCCCGCGCTTGGCCTGGGCCACGCAGGCAAAAGGATTCATGTACACAATGGTATGGTTCAGGTCGCACACCACAATGGCGGTGTTGTCCTGATCGATGATAGATTTGAAGAAAGGATTGAGATTAGTCATTTTTCATCCGGGTCTGTAGATTTTCCACAATGGGGGCAGACATCAATATTATACAGTTTCAAATGCAGAAGCCTGTTGCAATGAGGGCAGCGAACCTTCTTGATCATCCAAACCGTTGAACCAACAAGGAAACCGGCGGCCAAAGCAAGCAAAACAAAATCAGCATCGGCAATATTGTCAGACACACCCACAGGCTTGAATCCCTTGTAAAAAAGGAAAAAGCCAATAAACAAAACAATGTAGCCAATCAGGCGGTTAATTTTCGGGTTGTTCATGGAGCTTAATATACTATCAAGTGGCGGAAATTATATAAAATGGGCTCCAAATTTTTCTTTTTTGCAACATTGGAGTCCAGAAAAATACTTTATACAGAATTTACAGTCCATTATTATTGGCATTATGGACTCCAGAACAGCAAATTAGCCTCATTTGGAATCCATAGATTTCAATCAAAGCAAAATTTAAAGCCGCAAACAGTTAATTTATTTATAAAAATAGACTCCAAACAGAGGATTCAACTCTTTTTGGAGTCCACTTTCGCCAAAAAAGGCGAAAATAAAAAAAGCCACCCCGAAAAAACATCGGGAGTGACCTTTTTAGACTCTAGAGCGAAGCTCTGACTATAACCTCAGAGCGACAAAGTCGCGACCTCGCACCTCAGAGGGCGAAGCCCGACCTCATACCTCTTAACAACCGAGCTTTGCAGCCAGGTATGCTTCCAGTTCGTCGATCTTCACCAGTTCCTGCTGCATGGAGTCACGTTCACGGACGGTGACGTAGCCAAGCTTTGCCGGATCGGATTCGCCTTCGCCAACGGTGTCGAAGTCGACAGTGACGCAGAACGGAGTACCCAGTTCGTCCTGACGGCGGTAACGCTTACCGATGGACTGAGTTTCATCGTATTCCACGTTCCAGCGCTGGAGCAGCTGTTCGTAAAGTTCTTCAGCCTTAGCCTTGACCAGACCCTTCTTGACCAGCGGGAGGACAGCAACCTTAACCGGAGCAACCTTCGGGTCGAAGTGGAGAACGGTACGTTCGTCGTTTTCAAGCTTCTGGACTTCGTAAGCGTCGCAGAGGAGAACGAGGAGCAAGCGTTCCACACCCAGGGACGGTTCAACAACGTACGGAACGTAACGCTTATTGTTCACCTGGTCGTTGTATTCCTGCTTGACCTTGGATTCGTTCTGGTGAGCAGTCAAGTCGAAGTTGGTACGGCTTGCGATACCCCACAGTTCGCCCCAACCGAACGGGAATTCGTATTCAACGTCGGTGGTACCGTTGGAGTAGTGAGAAAGTTCTTCCTTGGCATGTTCGCGGAGGCGGAGCTTGGATTCGTTCACGCCCAGATCCTTGATGAGCCAGTTGAAGCAGTACTTACGCCAGAAGTTGTACCAGTCAAGTTCAGTGCCCGGTTCGCAGAAGAATTCCAGTTCCATCTGTTCGAATTCGCGGGTACGGAAAATGAAGTTACCCGGGGTAATTTCGTTACGGAAAGACTTACCGATCTGGCCAACGCCAAACGGGATGCGGGGGCGGACGTTGTCAACGATATTCTTGAAGTCAACGAAGATACCCTGAGCGGTTTCCGGACGGAGGTAAACCTTGTTGCCTTCGCCTTCGATAACGCCGATTTCGGTCTGGAACATGAGGTTAAATGCGCGGGGCTTAGTGAATTCGGTCTTGCCGCAAGACGGGCATTCGATCTTGTTTTCCACCATCATTTCGGCGATCTGATCGAAGTTCTTGCCGGCGCAGCAGCCGTCACCCAGCTTTTCTTCCAGCAGATGGTCTGCACGGAAACGTTCGTGGCAAGCGAGGCAGTCAACCAGGGGGTCAGAGAAGTTACCCACGTGGCCAGAAGCCTTCCAAACGCGGGGGTTCAAGAGAATGGAGCTATCAAGACCCAGCACGTCCTTGCGGCTGGTAACGAACTTCTTCCACCAGAGGTTCTTGATGTTGCGCTTCAGTTCAACACCATACGGACCGTAGTCCCAAGTGTTGGCCAGGCCATCATAAATTTCGGAGCCCGGGAAAATGAAACCGCGGCGCTTGCAGAGGGAGATGATATCTTTGAGGGCGTCTTGAACTTTCTTTGCCATTTTATATATCCTTTTTCGGCCGAACCTGAACTTTGCAGGCATATCCTTTGGCCGGACTAGGAACCTACCTGGATGATAGGCCCTGACGGGGCGAAATATAGTAAATTATGAATTACGAATTATGAGATATGAATTGTTATAATCGCACCAAAGGCGCCTAACTTATTAATCCATACCTCATACCTGAAATTTTTTGGGGGAATTGCTGGCAAAGTCCGTTTAACTATTAATTAAAAGTTAGAGGACTCTAACTCAAATATAGTCATATAATCAAACGAAATTGCTTAAAGGTTAATGAACCTCATACCTCATACCTCATACCTCATACCTCATACCCCATATCTCATACCTCATCCCCCTCTCCCTCCGTGACAATTGACCGTAAAAAAGGTATCTTTACCCCCACTATTATGAAGTTTGGTTCAATTGTCACACTGTTTGCATTGCCTGTCGCCCTATTTGCAGAAAATGGGACTGTAGAGCTTACCGAAGTTGTAGACGACAAGGCTATCCTGGAATCCGAAATCACAGAAGTCACCGAAGCGACAAATCCCTCTTCCGTGGCCTCAACAGAAAAAAAAGTTACCGCAACCATTACCGAAAGTGAATTTTCCGGCAACCCAGCCATTGATTCTACCGATGCAGGTAACGTAGACGCTCCAGCAGCAGCAATTGAAGAAAAGCTTGCCACAACCGAGGCTGTGGAAGCCGCCGACAAGGCAAATACCGACGTAGCCGTAACCGATTCCGAAGCAGAAACCGACAGCTCCGAAACTGACGACGGCAAGGAAATGTCCCAGGAAGAAGCGGACGCCGAACTGGCCGCCGCCATGGGAGATTCAGCAACGGTGGATAGTGTCCGCAAACTGGTTCTTGACATGACCACAGCCATGATTCCCACCGAAAGCCGCCGCATCGCAAGCCCCTATGGCATCCGTACCTACCGTATGCATCGTGGCGTTGACTTGGGCCTCTGCCATGGCGAAGACCGCACCATCGTGGCCGCCTTCCCCGGCAAGGTCAAGCTGGTCCGCAACCAGGGTCGCCGTAAAGGTTACGGCAAGTACGTCATCATCGATCACGGCAACGGTCTTACTACCCTTTACGCCCATCTGGCCAGCTGGAAAGTGAAAATCGGCGATGAACTTCAGGCTGGGGACACCGTAGGCATCGGAGGCAACACAGGCCGTTCCTTTGGAGCCCATCTACATTTCGAAATGAAGTATAACGGCGTCTACATCGACCCCACCACCGTATTCAATTTCCAGGAAGGCACCTACCTAGCCGCCACCACCGAAATTGACCAGGCCCAGATTCAGGGTGTCGAAGACGAATACCAGAAGGAACTGGCCAAGCACCGCTATTACAAGGTCCGCCGCGGAGACTGTCTGGGTAAAATCGCCCGCCGCTACGGAATTTCTGTGGGTAAGCTGAAGCGCCTAAATGGCCTCAAGAGCAACAACATCCGCCCCGGCCAAGTGCTCCGCTGCTCGTAATATAGACGAGAGAACGCTTCGCTACAGACGAGAGATGAGAGAAGCCGAAATGTTGCCGGTTTATTTCGCACCGCTACAAGGTTTTACTGAGTCCGCCTACAGACGGGCTCATTTTTTGCATGCCGGGCCCAAGGCCGGTGAGTCAGGAATCGCCGCCTATTACACCCCATTTTTGCGCGTCGAGAAAGGTGCCGCCCGAGAAAAAGATCTGCGGGATTTGCAACAGGACCTGGAATTCATCAAAAGCCAGCAGTCAAACATCTGCCATTGCGAAAACGCAGATTACAGTTCAAGCGATGATGAAGCCCCGCATTTTTACAACGTGGTTCCACAAGTCATTTGCAAGGACGCCGCCGAATTCCGCATACTAGTTGATGACATTCAAAAGCTAAAAAAAGATTGCGGTTTTGCAGCAGACGAAGTCTTCCCTCAGATTGATATCAACATGGGATGTCCCTTCCCCATGCAGGCGAAATCGGGCCGCGGTTCAGGCATCCTCCCGCGAGTAGACGCCGTCAGGGAAATCCTTCAGGAGGTCGCATCCTTAAGTACCCCTTAACAATGTCATTCTGAACGTAGTGATATAGAATTGTCGGCAACTTGTTGCCCTACAATTCTTAGGTTCAAAGGAGCAGAATCCATTAAGTTCAGCGTCAAGATGCGTCTGGGCTACACCTCCCCCGACGAATGTCTAGCCCTGCTGCCGCTGTTGAACGAGACTCCCCTCGCCCACATCACCATGCATCCCCGCACAGGCATCCAGCAGTACAAGGGTGCGCTGGACTTCGCAGCATTCGAAGCCTTCTATTCCCAGTGCCGCCACCCTGTCATATTCAACGGCGATGTCACCAGCCTCTCAGACATTCAGGCTATTGAACGCCGATTCCCAAACCTCAAGGGAATCATGATCGGTCGCGGGCTCCTGGCCAACCCAGCACTCGCCGTGCAATTTCAAGCGCAGTCCCCTGCGCAGTCCCAAACGAGCCCTCTTTCTGCGCTCCAAAAAATCCACGATTCCATTCTGGATAACTACCGCAAGCGCCTCCAGGGCGACGCCCAAATCCTGGACAAACTTCGCCCCTTCTGGACCTACCCCGCCGAAGCAGCCCAAACCCAGCCGCAGAACTCCGAATCCATTCTCCCCAAGCGCATCATAAAGAAAATCGCCAAGGCCCGAAACCTCAGCGAATATCTAGACGCAGTGGACGATTTGCGCGGTACTATCTAAGAACTTGCGAGGAACCTAAGGCAGATTGTACTGTACGTTCAATCCCCAGCCACCACCACTCGCGTATTAAAAGAAACTCCATAAAGATAATTAGAATAGTCATTGACAAACAGCAACACACCTGCCGGAGCAATTTCAGCCATCGCGTTGAACAAGGTCAAGGACTAATTCCTCCGGGATGGTAAACTTCAATAAAATTGTTCCAGGGGATTATATGTAGTTGAAGCACGAACACCCAAGAATCGTTCTTGACCATTTTCTCCATAATGGTAATACTCAATACCCGTGCTATGCAGCAGATACATATTGTACACATAGATACCAAGAGAATTCATCTCAGTCGTCACTCTTACAAGTCCAACATTAGAACGTCCATCAACAGTGTAAGTCCCATCAGCACTTATTCTGTAGGTTTTGACCACACGTTGAAACAAGCTATCCTGAATGTGTACAGCGTAACAGTCTAGATGTCCGACCACATCACATCACCAGGCATATACTCATTCACTTCTTCTCTATAATTCATCAGTTTTCTGCGAATCCCTTACAATCTTATCGTAAGCCTTAAAGATGGCTGCGTGACTCAACACGCCTATTACATCACCATTCTTATTCTTGACACACAGCTCATTCATAGACGTTCGTACAAAAATCTTCAATGCCGAATGCAAGTCCATGGATTCATTCAGCATCGGTGCTTTTACTGTACAGTCAGAAATCAGCAAGTGCTGAATCAAGTCCGGCGAACTGATATAGGCGTTCTTCACGATGGACATGTCCAACAATCCTATGTACGTTCCCGAATGATCATGAGGCTTGGACAATCCTGTCGGAGTCTTGGAAGTTCCTTCGTAGACAGGATAGACGTAATCCACCTCGATGTCCTTCAAAACATCAAACAGGGAATCCTCTGCACGGAGGGTCTTCATTTCGCAATGTTCAATCACATCACCAACGGTGGTAATTCGTAAAACATCCTGATCCATGTCGCCACGATGAGCCGGCGAGGCAAACTTGTTCACCACCTGACTTTTATAAATGCTCCAACCGCGAGAGAACGAGATGTGCATAACAGCCGCAATCAAAAGCCCAGGCAGCAAACTATAACTACCAGTCATTTCGCAGACCATAACCACACCGGCAATGGGCGCCTTGGCGGCCCCCGCAAAAAAGGCAGCCATACCTACCAGAATAAACATCTCAGGTTCGCGGATTGCACCCGGAGCCACCAGTTCCAAGATGCCCGCAAACATGGCACCCAGAACTCCACCAATAAACAGCGAAGGGCCGAACACGCCGCCGGATCCGCCAGAACCCACCGTAAGCCCCGTAGCCAAGATTTTTGCCAGCACAATGCCCAGCAACAGCATCACACCCCATACGGTATGGGGCAACATAGCTCCCATGACCTCGCCAATAAATTCAAATCCGCCACCGGCTACTTCGGGGTAAGCCAGCACCAGCAGCGAAATCATGAGGCCGCCAATAGCGGGTTTTGTCCAGTTGGGAATCTGCCAGCGTGCAAAACGGGTTTCAGACTCGTTGTAGCAACGAACATACAAATAAGAAAAGGGGAAACAGAGAATGCCCAACAGGGCACAAGCTAAAAGTTCAACGCCGTTGGTAAAGGGGAAAATCGGAACACCAGCAATAGCCGGGGCAGTTCCTACAAAGGCAATGTAGATTGTAAAAGCCACCACCGACGAAACGATGGATGTGGCAAAGGCGTTGGATTCAAAATCTTCTCGATAAAGCACTTCTACCGAAGTTAAAGCGCCTGCCAGCGGAGCCTTAAAAATTGCACCGAGACCTGCAGCCGTTCCCGCCAAGGTGAACTGACGACGCAATGTCTGGGGCATGTTAAAACCATGACAAACGGTGGAGGCGATTCCGGAACCGATTTGTGAAATAGGGCCTTCATAACCAGCGCTGCCACCCGTCGCCAAGGTAATAATGCTGGTCAGGAATTTTATCGGAGCCACACGCTTGCGGATCTTGCCCCCCTCGTGATGGAAGGACTTGATCATGTTATCGGTACCCTGGCCGGCCGTTTCGGGAGCCTTGGCGATTGCGTAAATAATGACACCCACAATGAGGCCGCCAACCGCAGGCATTACGGCAAAAGTCCACCAGGGCAAGGCATTCTCACCGGTCCAAGGTTTACGCACCAGTGCGCTGGCAAACTCAAGGCCAAAATGAAAGGCAACAGCCACCACACCAGTCACAAAGCCAATAAACGCAGCCAAGAAAATCTTTGGCATGTAGCCATTGATTACCAGGAACTTGTTAAAGCGTTTTAGGAATTGAGACATTTGCCGCCAAATCTAGAATTTTCTGACTTCTATGAAAAAGATCAACATAATTCATATCTCGTAATTCATAACTAAAAAAAACTCTTCCGCAGTAATCTCTTTTTTTTGTAATTCATAAAAAAAGAACCCCATGCAGAATCTGCACGAGGTTCTTAATAAAGCCTCAAAGGCCAAGGGCCGACCTCATACCTCAAGCGAGTGTACGAGCGTACCTCATACCTTTTTTAGCTCACCAGCATCATCGAGAACACCATGATGAACAAGGCAACGGTTTCACCCACGCCAAGCACCATCAAGCTGTTCACTAGACCCTTGCCGGTTTCGCCCAAGCCATTACAGGCGTTGGAGGCGGCCTTGCCTACATACCAGCCGGAGAACATAATGCCCAGTCCACCAAAGATACCCACGCCAAGGCAAGCAGCCCAGTTATGGAAATCAGGCTTGTTGGCTGCATTCAGGATGGTATTCATCAGAAGCATGCCATAAATCGTCTGCGCAATAGGTGCGCCCACGAAAACAAGCAAGGTGAACATAGCGTTCTTCCCCTTAAGGTAGGCTTTTTTCCACGAACCGATCGCCGCCATGCCGGCAGTACTGCAACCCATTGCAGAGCCGACTGCGGAAAGACCGAGAGCCGCGGCGGCGCCCATCTTGCCGAGAGTCACTATTGTTTCTTGATCCATATTCAATTCCTTATAGGAGTGAGGACGCGAACTATGTTCGCTTTGAGGTCGGCGCAAAGCGCCTAGAGGAATGAGGTCTTTCAAAACAAAGCCTCACACCTCAACGCCTTACAAAAGTAAGGCGTCCTCATACCTACTAAGCGAAGGTCTGGGTTGCGAACACCATGACAAACAGGGCAACGGTTTCGACCACACCGAGAACCATCAGGTAGTTCACCATGCCCTTGCCGGTTTCGCCCAAAGCGTCACAAGCAACAGCACCAGCCTTACCCTGGAACCATGCGGAAGCCATCATGCCGAGGCCGCCGAAGATACCGGCACCGAGGCAAGCTGCCCAGTTGTTGAAGTTTTCTGCATTTGCAGCGCCCAGGATGAAGTTCATCAGGAGCATGCCGTAAATGGTCTGGGAAATGGGAGCACCCACGAACACAAGGAGAGTGAAG
The DNA here is from genome assembly GCF_900142505.1 of Fibrobacter sp. UWH5. NCBI lineage: Bacteria > Pseudomonadati > Fibrobacterota > Fibrobacteria > Fibrobacterales > Fibrobacteraceae > Fibrobacter > Fibrobacter sp. UWH5. The sequence goes on from NZ_FRBB01000007.1 coordinate 39,541, forward strand.
AGAGCACTCTTGCCCTGAGCGTAAGCCTTCTTCCATACGGTGATTGCAGACATACCAGCGGTACCGCAACCAAGAGCAGAACCGAGAGCACCGAGGCCGAGAGCTGCTGCTGCACCCATCTTGCCGAGAGTTACCATGGTTTCGTGATCTAACATATTTTTATCCTCTACTTGTTGTTATTAAACGTTTTTCCGTTTCTTGAACGGGTTGAAGCCAAAACCGCTCCACTGCAGGTCCAGGCCGTTAGAAAATTCCAGGGTGTTCAAACGCACTGCGTGAACCGCCACACCCATGACGGCAAGTGCAATGTTCAGGGCATGAACAAAGAGTAGCACAATGGCTGCACCAAGGAGACCGCCAACAGAACCGAACATGGGCGAAAGCATTTCGCTGAAGGATTCTGCGATGGCAGCACCGGAAAGGCCCACTGCGAACAGACGGATGTAGCTAATCACATCCACGAAGTTGTTCACGATGTTCAAGGCGAGCATGGGGATAGAAATCCATTCTTCCTTGAGCTTGGAAGGAGGCACAGAGAACAGCACCAGAAGCACCACGCCAGCGATGAGCACATAGATCATCGGAGCAGAAGTGGGACCGCTGAAGAAGTTTCTGAACACTTCCGGGACCTTTTCGCCCAGCACCATGTTTCCAGCGAGGAAGAACATGTACCAGGTGGAGAATAGCCAGCCAACCTGAGCCAGAGCTGTAGTACTCTTACGCTGGATCTGGACAACCACATTCCAAACATGAGCAATAGTCAAGTGGACTACAGCAATGCAGAAGCAGAAGAACTGCATGTTGGAGGATTGACGGATCCAATGCATGGCATTCTTCAGACCCTCGGGGCAGAAGGATGCATTAGCCAAATCAAGATTTGCAACCCAGGGAGCAATTTCCGGAGTCAAACCAAGATAGCTTGCGTTCATGATGCCCCATACGATGGTGGCACCGCTCATAAGGTACATAAAGCTAAAGCCTGCACTCTTGGATTTCGGAGCCTTCTTGCGGGCAACGATAGTGAGTGCCAGGAACAGAGCTCCGTAGAAGGCATCGCCAACGATGATGGCAAAGAACAAGCTAAAGAATGCCAGGAACACTGCGGAAACGTCAATTTCCTTGTAGCCCGGGACGATACCGATAATATCGTACAGGAACTGCATGGGTTTCGCAATGGGCTTGTGGGTCAAAAGCGTGGGAACCATGTCGTCGTCAGAAGGATCTTCTTCGCGGACGCCCCAGCCATTAGCCTTTGCGGCTTCCTGAATTTCACCCATGCGATTTGCAGGAGCGAAACCCTGGATCATGGCGATGCTTGCACCAGCGAGCATTCCGCTAGAAGCTTCCTGAAGGTCGTATTCTTCGTCGGCATCAGCCAGTTCAGAATCGATTTCGGAACGCTTGGCGGAAAGTGCTTCCAGAGTCTGGTCGGCCTTTGCAAGTTCAGCATTGGCTGCTTCCAACTTCTGGCGCATTTCAGCCAGGGACATGGACGGCAGAGGAAGTTCCACAGCATCCTTTACGGCTGCGGGAGCTTCACCCTTGCTAATGACTGCATAAAGATTGCCAGTAAGGTTCTGACCGAAGGGCAGCACAACGGCGCCGTCATCAGCAGAAATAGTCTTGCTGGGATCAACTTCATAGAGTTTTACGAAAACACCGCTCTCTTCCAGAGACTTAACAGTCTGCGGGTCCAGATTGCCGAAGTTGTCAAGGCGGTTCAGGTCGTTATGGAGCTTGGAGATTTCGTCCGTAGCGTCCTTCTTGACCTGCACCATCTGATGCACAGCTTCAACAGCCGGCTGAGAAGCGATAGATGCGTCCAGAGAAACAGCATCCTTCCCTGCCTTGGCGGGAATTGCTTCGAGAGCCTTACGGATTCGCATGACCTTGGACTTGGCGGCATTCAGCTTTACACCGGTGGGGTTTACCAGCGGAGTCACATGGAGAATACCCATTTCGCGGAGCTTTTCAAGAGAAGCCTCGCGTTCCTTGTCCAGGCAGAGAATGGTTACTTTCTTCATAGGAGTAATCATGCAGCTACCCCCTTATTCTGAGCGGCGGCGGCATCCTGTGCAGCGGCACGTGCGGTAGACTTGCCCTTTGCAAGCTTACTGCGGGCCACGCCAGAGGTCTGCTGGTCACCCAGGAAGATGTTAATCTTACGGATGTTATCCTTGGCTTCGGGAATCTTGACCTTTTCGAAAAGATTCACGCGCTGGCTCGTGGTACGGAGTTCCATAGAAAGCAGTTCGTACTGCTTTTCAAGAACACGGCGTTCCAGGCGCAGGGAAATAAGCCCCTGCAGGCTGCGGATACCGTCGTCCAGCCAAACCGGCGTAGTAAAGAAGTCAGGGATGGTCACATTGAAGTCCACTCCATCGAATGTCGGAATGCGGACACCGGCGATATTTCCTTCGCCCTGGCGCACTTCCTTCACCGACAGGTACTTCGACCAGTCGATAGGTTCGGCATACAGCGAAATCCAGGAGGACATGCTCTTACGAAGCTTGTCTTCCTCGTCGCGCTTTGCCATCACCCTCTCCTGGAGCGTACGCATTTCCATCTGCAGCTGCTGCTTCTTGAGCAACAACGTGGGCAGATAGCGCTGGAAGCGCTTCAGTGCGTCGCGTTCCGCCTTGAGGGCGTTTTTGGTTAACTTGACTTTAGCCATTAATTACCCCTTCTTGGGCCAATACTGACTAATCATCTTGGAAGGAATACCGGTTTCTTCGGGCTGGAAGCAGTCGGCAAGAATGGTCCAGCCAAGATCCAGAGCCTGTTCCAGAGGAATGTTCACGGACAGGTCCATCATTTCCTTTTCGAAACGCTGGCCGTACTTCAACAGCTTCTGGTCCCAAGTACTCATGTTAAAGCCCATGGACTGCTTTTCAAGGGTTTCCTTGTAAGAAGCGTAGAGCTGGATCATGGTATTCATAATGGTACGGTGGTCGCTACGGGTCTTACCGTTCACCTGCTGCTTCAAACGAGACAGAGAACCGAACGGTTCGATACGGCCCTTACGCAGATAGAACTGACCTTCGGTAATGTAACCGGTGTTATCCGGAACCGGGTGGGTCACGTCATCACCAGGCATGGTGGTAACGGCAAGGATGGTAATGGAACCGGAACCTTCGAAGTCCACAGCCTTTTCGTAACGGCTAGCGAGAGAAGAATAGAGGTCGCCAGGATAGCCACGGTTAGAAGGAATCTGTTCCATGGTAATGGCAATTTCCTTCATGGCGTCTGCAAAGTTGGTCATGTCGGTGAGAAGCACCAGAACGTTCTTGCCTTCGGTAGCAAACTTTTCGGCAACGGCGAGGGATGCATCAGGCACCAGCAAGCATTCCACAATGGGGTCAGATGCAGTGTGCATGAACATCACGGTACGGCTAAGAGCACCATTCTTTTCGAGGAAGTCCTTGAGGTACAGGTAGTCGTCGTGCTTCAGGCCCATACCGCCAAGAACGATGACGTCCACTTCAGCCTGCAGAGCAATACGGGCAAGAAGTTCGTTATACGGTTCACCAGCGATAGAGAAAATCGGGAGCTTCTGAGACACCACCAGGGTATTGAACACGTCGATCATGGGAATACCAGTACGGACCATGGTCTTCGGGATAATACGCTTTGCGGGGTTCACGGAAGGGCCGCCAATTGCGATACGTTCGCCATCTACTTCCGGACCGTTGTCGCGGGGCATGCCAGCACCGTTAAACACGCGGCCAAGGAGAGCTTCGGAATAGGGAACCTTCATGGGTTCGCCCAGGAAGCGGACTTCGGAGTCGGTAGAAACGCCACGGGCACCAGCGAAAACCTGCAGGTCGACCATGTCGCCATCGATACGGATCACACGAGCGAGAGAAGTACCGAAAGAGCTAGTAACCTGAGCCAGTTCCTGGTTGGCAACGCCTTCTGCCTTCAGAGAAATCACAGAACCGGCGATGCGTTCAATACGATGGTAAGCAACATTATGCATTGACAGTTACCTCCTTAACGGAAGCGGTAATATTGGCTTCGATATCCTTGAATTCTGCGGAATCCATGGCCACACGGTTCCAGTCCTTGGTAGCCTGAGTCAGCTTCAGGAAGAAGGTACGTGCGATATCCTTTTCGGTAAAGGTCATGGGAGTCTTCAGGATGTTATAGACGCGGTCGAAAACATACTTCTGACGGTCGCCAGTGCAGGCGGCGTCGATTTCGTGGTATGCGTCCTGCTGCAGATAGACTGCATCCAGATATTCAGACTTGAGGTAAGTAATGAAGTCATCGATAGAAGTACCTTCTTCACCCACCACCTTCATCATGTTGTTGACGTCAACGCCAGCAGCCAGGATGTGACGAGCTTCGGCAACCTTCTTGGAATCGATAATGCCTTCGTACTTGGACCAGGAATCCAACGGGTGGATTGCCGGGAAGCGGCGCTGGTCGGAACGTTCACGGCTAAGGCCGAGGAATGCGCCCACCACCTTAAGGGTAGCCTGAGTCACGGGTTCTTCGAAGTTACCACCAGCCGGAGAAACGGAACCGCCGATGGTCACGGAACCAGTGGAACCGTCCTTCAGGCGAACAACGCCACCGCGTTCGTAGAAGGCTGCGATCACAGATTCGAGGTAAGCCGGGAAGGCTTCTTCACCGGGGATTTCTTCCAGACGGCCGGACATTTCACGGAGAGCCTGTGCCCAACGAGAAGTGGAGTCAGCCAACAGCAACACGTTCAGGCCCATCTGGCGGTAGTATTCAGCCAGGGTCACGCCAGTGTAAACAGAAGCTTCACGAGCAGCCACCGGCATGGAAGAAGTGTTACAAATGATAAGGGTACGTTCCATGAGGGACTTGCCGGTACGGGGGTCGATCAACTCAGGGAATTCGCGAAGGGTTTCCACCACTTCACCAGCACGTTCACCGCAAGCGGCCAGGATCACGATGTCCACGTCAGCGTAACGGCTCATGAGCTGCTGCAGCACAGTCTTACCGGCACCGAAGGGGCCCGGAGTACAGAAGGTACCGCCCTGCATCACAGGGAAGAAGGTATCCACAATGCGCTGCTGCATGGTCAGAGGCTTGGTGGGGCGAAGACGTTCTTCGAAAGCCTTAATCGGCATCTTCACCGGCCAAGTCTGAACCATCTTAATTTCAATCTTTTCGCCCTTTTCGTTAACGACAACGGCAACGACGTCTTCAACGACATGTTCGCCAGCAGGAACGACGGATTCCACGGTCACCTTGCCGAGAACCTTGAAAGGCACCATGATGCGGTGGGTGAACACGCCTTCGGGTACGGTACCGATGGTGTCACCAGCGACCAAAACGTCACCAACCTTTGCAACCGGGGTAAAAGCCCACTTCTTGTCGCGGGGCAGAGCCGGCAGGTACTTACCGCGCTGCAGGAAGAAGCCGCACTGTTCGGCAAGTTCAGGCAGGGGGTTCTGAAGACCGTCGAACACCTGAGTCAGAAGACCAGGTCCAAGTTCCACAGAAAGCAGTTCGCCAGTGAATTCGACTTCGTCGCCAGCCTTAAGGCCAGTGGTATCTTCGAACACCTGAAGTTCTGCGTAGTCGCCGCGGATACGAATCACTTCGCTCTTCAGCGGGATAATTTCGGACTTGCCTTCCTTGTTCTTGGAGGGCAACTTGGCGTAAGCCACTTCGTTCTGAGACACGGCGCTTTCGAACTTGACGCGAATCAAGTTACCGTTGACGCCGATGATTTTTCCGATACTAGCCATTGAAAATGGACCTCCGGTCATTCCTGAACAAAGTCAGGATCGTTTGCATTAATAACGTTGAGTACAGCAGCGTCGCCGGCCTTTTCAGAAAGGCGGGCCCAACGTGCACAAATTTGGAGCTTAATTGCGTATGCATATACGTGCTTGACCGTTTCCTCCCCTACACCGGCGAGGCAATCAACCAGCCAAAAACGGGCCTTGTCCAGATCCTGCTCTTTTTCCATAGGATTGGACTTGGCAAATGCATCCTGAATCATCTTGGCGAAATAGACGTCGTAGCCGGCAAAGCTCTTTTCGCTAAAGCGAACATCGGGGCCCCATGCCTGTGCACGGAGCCTTCCGGAGACGTTCTTCATCTGAATTTCGTGAGCCTGATAGGACTGTACGAATTCATCGTCAGACGGTTCATTGTTAAGCAAGGCGTTCAAAGCTTCAAGTTCAGCCTGGTCCAGAGCGCCCTCGCAACGGCTACGGAAATCATCCATAGTCACGGGAGGCACGTCACCCAGGTTGATCATGGGCAAAGAAGCCATTAAATAAGAAGGAGAACTCATTGATTCGCCTTAATTACTTTGCCTGTGCTGCAGCGTTAACGACCTTGGCCAGCTGCGGGCGGAGCAATGCAGAAAGAGCGTCTGCCATTGCCTTTTCGGTAAATTCGTGGGTGACCTTGCCACCGTCCAGCTTGACGCGGAAGCCATACTTGACACCCTTATCGCTGGAAACTTCAACACCGTTAGAAAGCTGCTTTGCAAATTCGCCGGTGACGAAGGAAGCGAGCTTCTTGGCATCGGCTTCGCTGAAGTCCACTTCGACGTGGGCGCTGTAGCCCTTGGCGAGGGAAAGGAGCATTTCCTTGACGGTAGATTCGTCCAGGGACTTTTCGACCTGGAGGGAGAGCAGGTTAAGAATCATATCCTGAAGATTCTTGCCTACAGAAAGAAGAAGATCGCGTGCAGACTGTTCCAGAGTGCGTTCGCTACGTTCGGTAAATGCTTCAGCATCCTTATCGGCCTTGGCAAGTTTTGCCTGAGCTTCGGCTTCGGCGGCCTTGACAATTTCGGCTGCCTTTTCCTTTGCCTTAGCAATAATTGCTGCTGCATCGTTTTCTGCCTTGTCAACAGCATCCTTCTGGATGCGTTCCATAAGGTATTGCAAATCTTCTGCCATATTTTATCTCCAATAACAATAAGAAGCCCTTTTTAGGGACTTTTTGAAAAATTTCGGTAAGAATATACAAGGTTTTTTATCAAAAAGTCGCAGTTTTCATAAAATTTTTCCGATTTTTTCATTTTTTTTCTAAAAAAAGGTCCGATTTCGTGAATGTTAAATTTTATTATACAAAGTTTACGAAAAACTATAACTTTTACTTATGCATTAGAGAATTTCTAATTATGGATTTTAAAGCTTATCTATAAAAGTTAGACCTTTTTTATCAGACGTCCATCCATATCAGGAAAAAGAACTTCAAGGCCCGAATTTATCCAAAAAATCGGAGTAGCCTTTTGTCACACCACGCTCCTGTTTCTATATTTACGCCCGTAAATTTTTTATACCAAAGGGTAATACAATGAAACGTACTCATAACTGTGGCCAGCTCCGTAAGGAAGATGTTGGCCAGACCGTAACTCTCTGTGGTTGGGTGGATCGTCGCCGTGACCACGGTGGTGTGATTTTTGTGGACCTCCGCGACAAGTATGGCAAGACCCAGATTGTGTTCAATCCGGATTACAATGCCGACGTTATCAAGAACGCAGAAACTCTCCGTAACGAATATGTGATTTGCGTTACCGGTAAGGTCTATGCCCGTGAAGAAGGCAACACCAACGAAAAGCTGGCTACCGGCGAAATCGAAGTGAAGATCAGCGAACTCACCATCCTGAACGCAGCCCTCACTTCTCCCCTGGCCATCAACGACCCCAACGAAGAATGTAAGGAAAACGACGACCTCCGCCTCCAGTACCGTTACCTGGACCTCCGTCGCCCGTGGATCCAGAAGAAGCTCATGCTCAAGAGCAAGTTCCTGAAGGAAGTCTACCACTTCTTCTATGAAAACGGTTTCGAAAACATCGAAACTCCGGTTCTCTGTAAGTCTACTCCGGAAGGCGCACGTGACTACCTGGTTCCCTCTCGTGTGAACGCTGGTAAGTTCTACGCTCTCCCCCAGTCTCCGCAGCAGTACAAGCAGCTCCTCATGATCGCTGGCATGGACCGCTACTTCCAGATCGCCAAGTGCTTCCGTGACGAAGACCTCCGCGCCGACCGTCAGCCGGAATTCACCCAGATCGACGTCGAAATGTCCTTCGTAGACCAGGACGACGTGATGGGCATGTTCGATAAGTTCGTTACCGAAGTTCTCGGTAAGGTCTGGAACTTCGAACCTCCCAAGAAGATCCGCCGCATGAAGTGGGCTGAAGCTATGCTCAAGTACGGTTCCGATAAGCCGGACCTCCGCTTCGACCTCGAAATCCATGACGTTTCCGAAATCGGTGCCAAGAGCGAATTCGGCGTGTTCAAGAACTGCGTTGCCGCTGGTGGCAAGATCCGCGGTATCGCAGCCAAGGGTTGCGTGGACTTCACCCGTAAGCAGATTGACGAACTCACCGCCTACGTTGCTAAGTACGGTTCCAAGGGTCTCGTATGGATGCGCGTCAAGGAAAATGACGAAGTGGAAACTCAGGTTGGCAAGTTCTTTACTACCGAACAGCTCAACGAACTGCGTGACGCAGTCGGCGCTAAGTGCGGCGACATGATGTTCTTCATCGCTGGTCCCGAAAAGATTGCAGCTACCGCTATGGGTCAGCTCCGCTTGGAAGTCGCACGTATCAAGGGCCTCCGTGACCCGAAGAAGCGCGAATTTGTCTGGATCACTGAATTCCCCATGTTCGAATACAGCGATACCGAAGGCCGCTACATGGCTATGCATCACCCGTTCACCAACCCGCTGCCCGAACATCTGGACATGATGCTCTCCGGCAACCTGAAGGATTGCAACGCCGAAGCTTATGACCTTGTTCTTAACGGTGTTGAAATCGGTGGCGGTTCTGTCCGTATCCACAACCCTGAAGTTCAGGAAAAGGTTTTCCGCCTGCTCGGTCTTACCGAAGAACAGGTTAAGGAAAAGTTCGGCTTCTTCGTTGACGCATTCAAGTTCGGTGCTCCTCCCCACGGTGGTCTCGCCTTCGGTCTGGATCGCGTTGTTGCAACTATGGAAGGTGAAGAATCCATCCGTGACTACATCGCATTCCCGAAGAACACCAGCGCATCCAGTCCCATGGACCAGTGCCCCAGCGAAGTGGATCTGCAACAGCTGCAGGACATCCATATCGCCGTGCAGATGCCGAAAAAGGACTAAAGAACTTTTTTCGCTTTATACTTTACAGCTTTACGCAAAAAGAAGCCTCGCCCAGAGCGAGGCTTCTTTTTCAATGTCGATATAAAAGAATTACTTTTCGAACGGAACCAGTTCCACTCGGCGGTTCTGGGCTCGGCCATCTTCATTTACATTGTCTGCCAAAGGCATGGTGCGGCCATAGCCAACAGCACGGAGGCGATCCTTTTCAACACCACGCTTGATCAGGTAATCCACCACAGCCTGGGCGCGATCCTGAGAAAGCTTCATGTTCTTTTCGTCGGAGCCCTTGTCGTCGGTGTGACCCTGAACTTCTAAGTTGGCGTTGGGAATCTTGCGCATGAGGGCGGCAACGTCATCCAAGGTACCGAAGCTACTCTTGGTAAGGGTTGCAGAACCGGTCTTGAACTGAATGCCCTTCTTCAACTGGTCAAGGTCTTCCTTTTTGTCGAGGGGGCAGCCATTTTCATCGACGCGGATACCGGGCAAGGTATTGGGGCACTTGTCCTTCATGTCAGGCACGCCGTCGTGGTCAAAGTCCAGAGAGCAGCCGATAGAGTCAACAGGCATGCCTTCGGGAGTACCGGGGCACTTGTCCTGAGTATCGGGGATGCCATCCTTATCGGAGTCCATCTTACAACCGTTAATGTCCACTTCGATGCCTACCGGAGTATTGGGGCACTTGTCCAGGTGATCGGGCACGCCGTCGTGGTCAAAGTCCATGGGGCAGCCTACAGAATCTACAGGAGTACCAGCCGGAGTATTGGGGCACTTGTCCTGGGCGTCGTTCACGCCGTCGTGGTCAAAGTCCATGGGGCAACCGGTAGAATCAACAGGAACGCCAGCCGGAGTATTGGGACACTTGTCCTTGTCGTCCAGAATGCCATCGCCATCCAAATCCAAGATCAGGGCACGAGCGTTGGCGCTAACTGCGGAATCAGCCTTAGCCTTGTTACGGGCATCTTCTTCAGCCTTCAGACGGGTACCGGTAGTATCGATACAGCCATCATAGAACACAACGCTACCAGTCGGAGTGTTGGGGCACTTGTCCAGATCATCGATCACGCCATCCTTGTCGCTATCCAGGGGGCAGCCATCGGAACCGACCTTAATCCCCTTGGCAGTGCTGGGACACTTATCTTGTTCGTCAGGAACACCATCCTTGTCGGTGTCCTTGGGGCCAAACGGATCGAAACGAACGCTAAGCACGGCGGCACCAGAAATAAGGGGAGTAGGAGCGTAGCAATAAGTAGCCGTATGGCCATTTTCACCGATATAGGAAAGGATAACATCGTCGCAACCTTCTATTTCCTTATCGTGATCGAAGCCCAGGTTCTTGAAGGTACGAACAGCCACTTCAAGTCCAACAGCAAAATCAACATTATAAGGCAAGTGGAAACGGAAACCCGGGGTAATGAGCATGGGATCATTCATGGGACTGAACTTCAGGTTACCCTTGCTCTGCAAACGCATTTCGCCGGAATATTCCAAGAACACATCCACCCATTTCTTGGGAATCCAGTTTACGCCAGCGGCATACACAAGAGCATTGGTTTCAGCCAGGTCAACCGGGTAGACATAGCTGGCAGCTGCGTTCACGCGGAAGGGATAACCAACTTTGGTAAAGTCAAAAGTTGTTACAAGACCGGCCGCAAAGGTCCAGTCACCAGCAGTGAACGGGCTGGTATAAGTTTCGCTGTTCAAGTACCACACATGGCGTGGACGCACGCCGGCACCAATTTCACCTGTAGGAGCGTACAAGTCCAACATGGCAGCCAGGCTAAACACCTTGGACTTGAAAGGAGCGCGGATCTTCATCCACATATCCAGGTCACCACGGCTGGTGGTCCACTGGTTTGCATCACCGGAAGGACCGTCGGAATTGGCGTGTTCATAGTACAGAGGCAGAACGACACCGATATCCCAGAAGTCAAGGACACCCATGCCAAAGAAAATGTTACCAGCCTGGGAATAGTCAGCAGCGTTGTAGGAATAACGCTTGCCATCCATTTCAAATACGCCGCCACGAGAAAGACCCCATGCACTGGTAGAAATATTACCACCAGTACCCAAAGTCATATTACCTATACCAAGGGTTTTGGTATTGATCTGATGAAGACCGTCAGTTCCGCCTTCAATACCCGGCTGGGCCAATGCAGCACCGGCAGCGAAGCCTAGAGCCATAACAGCCGTTCTTAAAGCCTTTTTCATAGTCCATTCCTTCCTAGATGAAAAAAAAGGTGAATTTCACAAAAATATGTAAAAAAAAATAACAAAACAAACCGTTTGGCGGATAGAACAATTCAAATTTCACACCAAAATAGGGCGATTTCAGATTATAGGGGACTTTTAAAAGCTTATCTCTCTCGATTAATGATTTCTTCAAGAAATGTTGAAAAACAGATTGCATAAACCTTAACAAAAAGAACTCAACAAGCAAAATAAACTAAACATACAACATATCACACAACACACAACATCAAAATATATTTATCTTATTTTAAAATATTACCATCATTTCCCATTGCGGTACAGAACAAACTATTGTATATTTGCAAACGCATCTAACAAATGCGTAGGGTTACATCGAGGTCAACAAAGAAACTACAGATAAAGCTGATAGTATACTCAGCTCATACCTATACTAATCCCCCCCCACACATAAGATTTTTACCAATCGTAGTCCAAATACGGATTGCAACGTATCAAGCTATACCCTACGCAAAACAAAAAAGCGTCCAGCCGAATGGCTGGGCGTTTTTGTATAAAATCAAAATATAAAAAATTAAAACAAAGTAAGAGGTAAAAAAAGAACCCGCCGACAGCAACGTCGACGGGTTATTTTTGAGGTGTAATAGTCTCAGCAGGGATGCTACCAAGACAACGCAAAATTACTATAAATTTGTCCCTAGCAAAACTTTCTTTTTTCTTATAAAGTTAAAAAATTAAGGACAGACTAAAAACCTACGAAAATTCGAAGTAAATAAACCATTTTTACAAAGATTTCACCTTCTCTACATTTTTTCTTTCATTTTAACCAACCACCATTGCCACAATTAGATAGTTATGCTATATTTGTGATATTCATCACATTTGGGTTTTGTTGGAGAATAAAATGAGCATTGTCACAGGTACCTCTTCAAGGTACTGGATTGGCGGCAATAAGTCGCATTTCAAGCCTGATGCCAAAGGCAAGGGCGAATACATCTACATAGAAGATGCCGGTGAGGTTGAGCCCGGCAAGATGTGGCAGATGTCTATAACCTGGCAGCAACAAGACGATTCTCCTACTCACAGCAACAAATTACAGCAAGAAATGACCCTGACGGTCAATATTATTGGCGCTGGCAGCAAAATTATCAAGACTTACACGTCATCTCACAAGAACAAGGGGTACCAGAAGGTCAACTTTTGCATGCCCAAGGGCGCTGAACGCGTAGAATACAAGATTCAAAGAACACGAAATGCAGGCGGCAAGGTCAATTTAGGCTACAGCCTGCAGGTTTCCGAGCCGTAAAAGCTCCGAAAAATCGCATTTTCAAGGATTTTTTCATACACACTCCCGAAAAGCTGAAAGGAGATGGCGAAAGCCATCTCCTTTTCAGATTCATCATTAAGTTAGCGATTCCCTAGAGCCACCCTCCCCCGCCTTATTCTTCGAGGAATCAAGGAAATCGTGGTCTTCCAATAACGCAATTCATGCCAAATCGCCTCTGTGGCATCAAATTTCAACAGCCAAATAAAACGTTTGCGGTCAATAATCCAGCGTTTTAGCACAGGAACCCGATAATCAGCCGCATATCGTCCAAAATTGCCCCCGTTCATAACAACATTAAGCAGTTTCTTCCCTCGTTTTTTATCTACAGGGCAAAGTAGCTGATTTTCACCGAGACCAAACACTTCACGCATCAACCACATAACGGCACCGGCCATGTGAAACAAGCCAAATTTACCCAGCATTTTCGACACGCGCACCCGATCTTCTTCGGTAGAATTCTTTAGCAGCTGGTGATAGTCCACCAACTGGCGCAAACCCACTCCGGTACTGAAAAAATGCTGTCTCAAATGGGACAGCTGCATTACCAGGGCAAAGGGAATACTCGGAACGCAAAAACCTTGAGCCACCTTCCAAGAACTACAATCCGCACAGGAACGAAGTTCTTCCAGCTCACCATCTAGAAAACGAAGCATGGCTCTCGTCTTATAGGGAGAAAAGCTGGACGTCGGACAGAAATGGACTTCCACCGTAATACCACCAAAAAGGCCCGGCTCAAGATGCACATGATGATCGCTAACATCATCCTCGGCATCTACGTGCAGGTTCATCTCCGTTAGAGTTCGCAAAACACCTTCGCGGCCACCTTCCAGCAAAATATCGATATCGCCGGCCTGACGGCAAAACGGATCGGGATACAGAAGCGTATTCGCCTGCCCCTTTAATATAACAGGATGCAACCCTCGGCCACAGAACATCTCCGTTAAATCGGCAGCCGTTTTATTCATGCGTTCATTTACCAGCTGAATCTTATGAGATTCAAACGACCACCGTAGCAATAGTTCTCGAGGGGGACGCTGATCATGAGGCAACTTTTCCACAGCACGAAACAGCACCCCAACCAGGCACTGCTTTACGGAGTAATCATGAACCCACCGCCATTCGTCATCGGACAAGGCCCGAGGCAAGCAGGATTCTGTGGTCACATTCAAGGCAATCCGTAGCAACGAAAAATACAAGCCGTCTAAATTCTGCATACGTTCAACAAATGTATTAATAATTCACGCAACTTTTGTATATTGGAGCTAATGAAAGACAATTCCGTTACCATGATTTGCCCTCACTGCGGGGCCGAAATCAAGCCCGACGCCACCTTCTGCCGCCACTGCGGTAGCGACAAGAACACCGGCTGGAAAGATGGAGCCGAATTCGCAGACGAAGAACTCCCCGACTACGAGGAAATCCTGGAAAATGAATTTGGAGACGATCCTAACAGCCCTTATGCCAAAAAGAAAAGCGGCTTCGGTGGCATTGTAGGCACCGTCGCCGCAATTATCGTAGCCCTGGCCTTTATTGCGGCCATGGTCCTTTAGTTTTTAGGCAATCGTCTTTTCCAGACTTTCCAGAACTTCGGCGGCTTCGCTAAAGTCATAATCGTCTACCAGTTCCTTCAGCTTGCCAATAAGCACGTCCTGGTTGTTCTCGAAGGAGATTCCCTCCACTTCATCCAGGCTGCGTTTGCAGCGGGTGGCGGAGCAGATATCCAAGGCGTCCTTCAGTTCCGTTACCAGCTTCTGAAGTTTTTCCTTGGCGTTGGGATCTTTCTTCTTGGCGACAACAACCTGCTCAGACGCAATACCTGACAGTACTACATCCAAGTCAGACGTAATTTCCTGAAGCAACTTCTCAAAGTTACTGAAATCAATGGCGTTACACTGCCCCTGGGAAAGCTGACTTTCTAGAGTTGCGCCCAGGTTCTGCAAATGGTTCGCACCGATGGTTCCGCACAAGCCCTTGATGGTATGCACAATTCGTGCAGCCTCATCGTAACGGACAGACTCGATCATCTGGCGCAAGTTGAAGGATGTTCCGCCGTAATCGCGGACAAAGCCCTGCAGAATCTTGAGGAACACGTTCCTATTGCTATTGGAATGGTACAGACCCGCTTCGGCATCCAGGTCGCGAATCTTCTGGAACTTGGCAAGGAATTCACTGTCTTCCTGGGACAGGTCCGAACTATCTCCGTCCGTAACCACCTTGCTGGATTCCGCAGCCACCGCCAGGAACTTGGCCAATTCCTCGTAAAGGAGGCTGGGGTCAATGGGCTTGACAATATGGGCATTCATGCCGGCAGCTAGACATTCTTCCGTATCCTTCTGGAAGGCACGGGCACTCATTGCCAGAATGGGCACATTCTTGAAGTACTCGTCTTCGCGGGCACGGATTTCCTTAGTAGCGGTCAGACCATCCATAATGGGCATCTGGATATCCATGAGAACCAGGTCGAAGGAATCCTTCTGGAGCATGTCCAGGGCTTCCTTACCATTGTTAGCAATCATGGAACTGAGACCCACGCTATTCAGCAGGGACACCGCCAATTCCTGATTCATCTGGTTGTCTTCAACCAGAAGGATCTTGGCTTCCTTAAAGTAAATCTTGCTCTTTTCCTTCTTGACAGCCTTCTGGTAGGTTAGCTCATAGCCCATGGCTTCTTCCATGCTACTGAGCAGGGAACTGATCTGCAGAGGCTTGGGAACAAAGCTGCTGAATCCCAGATTCTGGGCCGCAGTCAGATCCTTTTCGTCAAAATGGATGGGGTGCATCAACACCTTGGGAATCCGGATCATCTTTTCATCGAGACCATGAACGAAGTCGAAGCCGTTCAAGATCGGCATGTCATAATCCACGATGAACATATCGTAGGGAGCTTCGCCAGCCTCTTCATGCGCCTGAATAAGATCCAGGGCCTGGTCAACGGACTCCGCCTCTTCTACAATGCATTTTAGCTTGGTCAGATAGTGGCGCAATACGTCACGGAGGTTTTCGCAATCATCCACCAGCAAGACATTCTTTCCGGCAAAGCGAATCTGATTCTTCCACTTGGGATCCACAGACTGGGCCGCAACAGGGAGTGTAATACTGAAGAAGAATCGAGATCCAACGCCAGCCTCGCTTTCCACCTGCATCTGACCGCCCATCAATTCCACCAGGGACTTGGAAATCACCAGGCCAAGGCCAGTACCGCCGTACTTGCGGGTCGTAGAGCCATCAGCCTGAGTAAAGGCGTTAAAGAGACGTCCAAGCTGTTCCGGAGTCATGCCGATACCCGTATCCTTCACGGAGAAATTCAGTTTGACGCTGTTCTCGGTGCGGGATTCCAGGGAAACGATCAGGGAAATATCGCCCTTCTCGGTAAACTTGGTAGCATTGTTAATCAGGTTCGTAAAAATCTGGGAAAGGCGCAGCGGGTCACCCATCAAGATTTCAGGAATTTCCGGATCCACATTCACAATCAGTTCGATGGGACGTCCGGCAATACGGACTTCGGCCAGGGCAGCCACATCGCTGACCACATCGCGAAGCACCAACTGGGTAATTTCCAGTTCTTGCTTCTTGGCCTCGATCTTGGAGAAATCCAGGATGTTATTGATGATTCCAAGGAGGGACTTGGCCGCAGTACTTACACGGTCTACAAATCCTCTCTGATGTTCATCCAACTGGGTTTCTGAAATCAGGTGCGCCATACCGATAATGGCATTCATGGGGGTACGGATTTCATGACTCATGTTGGCCAGGAATTCACTCTTGGCCTGGGTAGCCTGCTCCGCAATTTCACGGGCAGCCACCACTTCAGAAATGTCGATCATGGTAAGCATGTAGCCCACGACGGACCCCTGCACCATCAATGTACAGCCTTCCCCACGGAACCAGGTTTCACTCTTGCCGTCCTGGGATTTAAGCACGAAGGAATCCTTCCAGATTTCACGCCTGCTAAAGGTATCCTTTAAGGATGTAATCACCGATTCAGGCAGTCCCTGTTCCTTCAATTCATCCAGAGACAGGCCGATCATCTTGCGCCATTCCTTGCCCAGGAAGTCTGCCAACTGCTTAGACATGTACTTCACACGCTTGGCTCTATCAAAAATCACCAGGATAGAATGGTCTGCGGAAAGCATAATGGTATCCAAAATGGTATCCTTCTGGATGCCGCTAGTTTCATCGTTGATCATGAACAGATAGCGCATTTCGCCGTTATCTTCCACAAGGACCTGGAAGAAAATGCCCCACCACGCCACTTCCCCGGAAGAACTCTTCACAGGCACAAGAATCTTGCGTTCGCTGGCGTGCATTTCGCCACCCATGGCCACACGATGCACAAATTTATTGAACTGGTCCGACGGGAAGAACTTGAACAGGATCTGTCCCTTCAAATCTTCACCACCATTCAGGAAGTCCGCAATAAAGGCGCTGGCATGCAAGATATCAAAGGTATCGTTCGTCAGGATAATCCTAAAATTATCACTCCCCAGAAGCGTATCGAAAAGGGTACTGGAGCTGACACTTTCGTTCAAGTCCCGCTGAATGAACTTGGTAAACAGTGTATGGGAAACGATAGCGGCACCACCCATCAACAGGAGCACCACCAGAGCCACCAACAGGAAGGTCTTGGAGGAATTTTCGTCTACGCCGGCAACGATCTTGTTCTGCTGACTCACATGAACCACATAGAAGGGCATCTTCTTGATGGGAGCCACCATGAACACCAGACGCTGTCGATGGTCGTTGGTCAATTCAAAACGGACAACCTTCCCTTCCATCAGAGTATCGGGCTTAAACTCGCTCAAGGCAAGCAGAAGCAGGTTTTCTACACTATCTTGCAGAACCTTGCCGCGGTTGGTTTCATACGGGAAATAGGTAAACAGGTTATCGTTGTCATTACCGGCCAAAAGGGTAATGCCACCTTCTTCCTTGGCTACAGCACCAAGAGAAAGTCGAACCTTGTGCAAGTCAATATCGGCAGCCACAGCGCCGCGGAACTTCTGATTCTTATCCCAGATCGGGTAAGAAATGGTCATGACCTGCTTACCGAAATCCTTACGGATTGTAGGGCCAGTTAGAGCGAGCCCCCTCTTACGGGAAGACTCCAGATACCAGGCCTTGGTACGATATTCCGCCTGGCCACTTTCCAGCTTTACACCCCTAGCAGATATAAATTCGCCTTCATTGCCCCCATAGTAGACATCCACGAGATCTTCACTAGACTGCAAGACCCTGTAGAGAATGGAGCGAATTCCCGATTCCTTGGCATTCTGAACACGCTTCGCCGCAGCGACAAATTTATCTTCGTCGTTTTTCAGCAAGGCTTCCACTTCAGAGAGAACTTTGTCCTGCAAAGCCGATTCCGTATTGGCGTATGCGGAATCAATCATCATTTCCTTGACGGTCAATGAGAAAAGGAAGACCAATAGAATGGAGGCGATAATCACGGGGACGGCAAAAACCGTCAGAATTCGGATTCTGAGCCTACGTCGCTGGGCGTTTAAAGGACTATGAGTCAATAGCTACTCCTTACTGAGCGCCATCCTTGAACTGTTCGTAAATACCGGGAAGAATGTCTGCAATTTCCATAAAGGCGTCGACCACATCGGGGTCGAACTGAGTTCCCCTACCGGCCTTGATTTCGGCCACGGCAACTTCATGGGGATATGGTTCCTTATAAGGCCTGCGAGATACAAGAGCGTCATAAACATCCGCCACAGACATAAGGCGGGCCCCCACAGGAATATCTTCTCCCTTAATCTTGTTGGGATAACCTTCGCCATCCCAGCGTTCATGATGGTTCAAAATAATATCTGCGCAAATCTTGACCAGAGGATGATTGCTCAGTTCCCTGGTCGCATTCAGAAGTACGTCATAACCCATCTGGGCATGGGTACTCATAACCAACCTTTCTTCATCGGTAAGCTTAGCCGGCTTTCTTAAAATATCGTCGGGGATACCCACCTTGCCAATATCATGGAGTGGTGCAGCCGTAGCGTAAAAATCAATATATTCCTTGCTAGTAATAGCGTGACTGAACTTCGGGTGGTTCTGCAGTTTCTCGGCCAGCATCTGGACCAACACCTGGGTTCGCTTAATATGAGCGCCGGTTTCAGGGTCGCGGTATTCAGCCAGGGCACCCAAACTGGTCAACATGACCTTCAATGTCTTACGAAGATCCTTGGTTTTCTCGTCAACCAGTTCATGAAGATGGTCACGCTGTTGCTTAAATTCCAACTGATTCTTGATACGGAGACGTACCAAATCAGGATTGAATGGCTTAGTAATATAGTCGACGGCACCTAAATCCAGTCCCATCTGCTCACTTTTGGCATCTGCCTTGGCAGTCAAGAACAGAACAGGAGTATTATTCACCAAATTTAGGGCATGCATCTGGCGTAATGTTTCGTAACCGTCCATTTCGGGCATCATTACGTCCAGCAAAATCAGGTCAGGTTTAACCTTTTCTGTAAGAACAAGAGCCTTTTTTCCGTTCAAGGCAACAAAAATATCATAGTCGTTAGATAAAATGCCCTCCAGGACTTCAATATTCGTCTTGGTATCATCAATAACTAAAATCTTTGCTCTTGCTCGTTCCATGTTCCATAATATATGTTTAGAATTTCAAATAGAACAATCTATTTTATTCCAATTTGGAACATTTTTCGCGAAATTCGCTTAAAAAACGCATTTTGTAATTATTTAGTAAACACTTTTACAAAGTCTGTGATTAAACGCACAGTCTGTTTAGCTTAATAAAGGCATTTATGGAGTCGGCGTAGTTCCAAATTCCACCGATTACAGAAGCGCCAGACACCCCAAATTCCCTGGGAAGTTCCTTGAAAAGGTGGACATTTTCCTCGTCGATACCCCCAAAAAGGATAACCGGGCACTTGGGAGGATTAGAAGATAGGTGGGACTGCAGGAGGTCTAGTCCAACCGTTTTGACCGGCTCAAGGCCGGATAAAGGTTGAAAAATCGGGCCAACAAGAGCTCCAGACACCCACTCGGGCAATTGGGCCAGCTGTTCCAGGTCGCGGCAGTAAGCGATACAGTTTACGCGTTTCCAGGATTCGGGAACCGGCCCCATCAGGGATTGAGCCTCGGCCACGCAACCACGGACATCCAACTGCTCCGCCAGATCGGGAGTACCACGCACCCAGATTCGGTCGCGGTATTCCATGGACAAGGACAGGAGCCAACGTTCATAGGACTCCGGCGTATTGCGACGTTTCTGAAGGATCAGGCGGGTAAGGCCTCGCTTGAACATCTCTTCGATGTCATCATATTCACCGGCAAAATCATCGGGACAAGTGGTCAGCCAAAGTCTAAACATAATATCAGTTTGGAGTCAGGAGCGTCGGGTTAAGTGCTGATGCGTCGGGCTAGATGCGGGACTCGTCGGGCCAGTTCTGCCGCGTCAATAGGTTACAGCGCCAGGAAGGCAGCCTTCAGTTCGCGGGCGGCAGCTTCGGGATCTGCGGCCTTCTGAATTGCAGAAACAGCGCAAATGCCAGCGATTCCAGAGCCGGCGAGAACGTGAATGTTGTCCTTGTTCAAGCCACCGATAGCATTCACGGGAATAGGCACCGCCTTCACGATTTCCTTCAGAGTATCCACGGAAGTGAGGATGGTGACGACCTTTGTGGTTGTGGGATAAATGGCGCCCACGCCACAATAGTCCGCACCCTGTTCGTAGGCTTCCAGAGCCTGGGGGACAGTCTTGGTCGTAGCACCGATGATTTTACCCGGGCCCATGAGTTTGCGGGCTACAGCAACGGGCATGTCGGTCTGCCCCACATGAACACCTTCGGCACCGATGGCGAGAGCAACATCCACGCGGTCATCAATAATCAGAGGCACGTTATAGCGGCTGGTGATTTCGTGAACGCTTGCGGCAAGTTCCATGTATTCGCGGGTAGACTTGTTCTTTTCGCGAAGCTGGATGATGGTGGCGCCACCCTTGCAGGCGGCCTCCACAGAAGGTAAGAACTTTTCGGCGGGAACGGTAGAACTGTCGGTAATAAAGTAGAGGGTTGTATCAAGTTTCATGGGCTGCGCCAATATCCTTTACGTACAAATACAAGGTCTGATTTTCTGCGGTGTAATCATCGGAGGGAATCATTTCCATCATCACACGGCGGTAACCATCGGCAGAGAGTCGCCTATAGAAAATGCTCAGAGAGGTGTTACCCTTCGTAAAATAACTACGCAAGAATTCCAGGGAAGTTTTTTCCAGATAACCATCCAAGTCCTCAGCATGAACCTGCCCAGACTTTCCAAAGCCATGAAGCCATTCGGAAATCTTATGGGAGAAGCCCTTCTGTTCTGTTTTCTCATCCTGGTTCATCTTGATGATTCCATAGGAATCAGCCGTCAGGTTGACCTTCAAAATCTTGGTGTAGGAATTGCAGACGGCATCAAAGGCTTCGCGCTGTCCTCGGCGGTCTACGCCCTTGGATTTGTAATACTGTTCCTTATCATGATACATCATCTGGTCAGCAGACTTTTTCAATTCCATCAGGCTGGCGTTAGGCATATCCCGTTTGGCGGCATAACCAACAGAAAGAGACATGTCCTTTATTCTCTGGCCTTTCCACTGGTCAACTTCATTTTCAAGCCTGTCCTTATATTTCTTGCCGGATTCATCGGAATGTACAACAACAATAAATTCATCGCCACCCACGCGATAAACCTTGCCGCTGCCGGAAAAAGCGTTGGTAATGCAAAGGCTGGCCCCCTGGATCAGTTCGTCGCCAGCAAGGTGACCTAGGGTATCATTAACCTGTTTTAAGCTATTCAAGTCCACAGAAAAAAGAATCAAGTCATCTTCTATGGGATGATCCTCGTATCGCTTAAGGTCTTCTTCGTAGGAACGTCGATTGTAAACCTGGGTCAGTTCATCGGTAGTAGACGCCAGCACCAGGCGATCGTTATGCTCCCTTGATGCAATGAATACGTGAATGATTGTACAGCCTACCGCATAGCCAACAGCATAGAAAGGTGCGTTGGGGAAGAAAAACTGGAATATGCCGCACAATATGGGAGCCAACACGAAAACAAAGACGGCGGCATATTGCTTACGGGTATCCCCCTTCTTACTTAAAGCAGAAATTGCAGTAATCAAGCCAATCAACACATAGATAAAGTACTGGTTAAAGAACGCAACCTGCCTAAAGGCTTCGCATCGGTATTCGTTATTGGGACCAATGGTAAAGATGGTGGGAACGAAAATATTCCTTATTACCAAGGCTGTCTGAAAAACAACCGCCAAAAGAACCAGCGCACGGTAAAGCCTTTTGTGGTGAATTTCACTGCCCAGATAAACCAGAACAAAATGAAGCCAGACGTACGCCGTGATTACCGTAAAAATATGGAATCCGGTAGTGATCCCAAAAAGGAGCGACGGATGGCCAACTTCGGGCATGGCCGCAATTCCCCACAGGGCATCCTGCAAGCAAAAGAACACACACCAGGAAACAAGAATTCGATAAGCCTTATCTACAGGCGAGGCTTCGTTCTTGTAGGTATAGGCATGCCACAAGAAAATCGCCAGAATTATGGCGAAAGTCAAAGAAGCAATCCAGTAAAGCGCCTGTTCCATCGCAAATAATCTAAATAAAAATCAAGTCGACGGCATCCCGATGGTTTAAACTACACGTACAAATAGTCATTTAGCACGGGCTGGAGGCCTTCGCCGCTAATATCCTTGTACATGGCGTTGAAACTACGGTTGTCGTTGATTTCGAACTGTTCGTCGCCCTCGGCGTCGGAGGTTTTCTTGCCAGCATTTACGTCGGCGGTTTTGGTTTTAACCTCGTCGTCGCTGTCCTTGTACTTTTCCTCATGGTCGCCAACGCCGGTGGAAACCCCTGCGGAAACCTTGGTAGCGGCAATCTTTACGATGCCGTTACGGAATTCCTTGGATTCGCGGCTGGAGACGGTAATGCCAACAAAGGGCATGAAGATGCGGTAGGCGCACAGTACCTGGCAAAGTTCCTTTTCGTGAACGTCAAGAGGATTGATCTTGTCGTTGTTCACGATGGGGCGAAGGCGGGGGCAGGACAGGCTCATTTCTGCATGAGGGTATTTCTTCTGCAGATAGAACACGTGGAGGGCGCTGGCCAGGGCATCCTTACGGAAGTCGGAAAGGCCAAGCAATGCGGAGAAACCGCAGCCGCGCATGCCTCCCATAAGGGCCCGTTCCTGGGAATCGAAACGGTACGGGTAAATGCGCTTGTGGCCCAGCAGGTGAAGCTGTTCGTAGCGGTCCTTGTCGTAGGTTTCCTGGAAGACCGTCACGTAGTCTACCCCACATTCGTGGAGGTACTTGTACTCGTCGGTGTTCATGGGGTAAACTTCGACACCCACCATACGGAAGTACTTGTGGGCAATCTTGCAGGCTTCGCCAATGTATTCCACGCTGCTCTTGGCGCGGCTTTCGCCGGTAAGGATCAGCACTTCCTCCATGCCGCTGTCGGCGATGACCTTCATTTCGTGCTCGATCTGCTCCATAGAGAGCTGCATGCGTTTGATTTTATTGTAGCAGTTGAAGCCGCAATAGACGCAGTAGTTTTCGCAGTAGTTGGCAATGTAGAGCGGAGTAAAGAAATAGACCGTATTGCCAAAGTGCTTGCTGGTTTCCAGCTTTGCCTTCTGTGCCATCTTTTCCAGGAAGGGAGCGGCGGCAGGAGAAAGGAGCGCTTTGAAATCTTCTACGGTGCAAGTGTGATGATCCAAAGCAGCCAGCACATCACGAGCAGTGTACTTACTGAAGTCTACGGAATCCACATGTCCCATGACCTTGCCATAAATGTCGGACTGAATGACTTCCATGCCCTTCATGTATTCCATGTGATTGGTACGGGAGCTAGGGTCATTTTCCAGACGGTGCTTACGTTCCAGAGCTTCCGGAGACAAGGTATCGGAATCAATAAAATAACGTTCGTCGTGATATTCTTTTTCAGACATAAAAAATCAACCACTTAAAAGATAACGTGATAAGGTACGCGTTTGTTCTGCTTACGACCTTTAAGATCTCGCATAAACATTTTATTTGATGAAGGCTTTGAAATGAAACGACGTTTGACAGAAGTCGTCTCGCAATTTTCAGGAACTTTGCCATCTACATAACGCAAAAAATCTTTTCTTAAATATCCATCGTGTAATCGCGTAGAAACAACAACAAATCCACCTTCATCATCAATGACTTCTATTTTTGTGTGTTCGTAGAATTCCCTATCTTCATCCTCATAAGACCACACAGAACATTTTAAGGGATCTTGAGAATCTAAAATTACAATCTCATGCTGTGTTGTGTCCAAATAGCCATCTTCATAAGATTGAACCACAATATCATACAAAGTATCATTGCTTATATACGTGTAAACATTAAGCTCCGAATAGCAAGACCCTTCTTCACAATACTTTTCACTATACTCTTTTTCATAAAGAGTCATTCCCGAAGAAAAATATTTTGCCTCATAAAAAACGATTTCCTTTCCGTCTTCAAATATTTTGAATAAAACCGAAATCGTATCCCCGTTGATACTTTTCTGATAGTAGTATTCTTCTCCAGTTCCGCTTAACTTTGAATCATCATTAAAAATATTGATTTGTTGAGCAACTTCTTTACCAGAATCATTCCTGGTAATCTTGGATATTGCACCATTCTCGTACTCATATTTTGACATTACGAAGTCATCATCGGCCCAATATTGATACGAGCTATCTACATACGCATCGTACACTTGAATGTAACTATGAACACCCATATCAGCGTAGCGATATGCATCAAGACAAGTAGTCGCATAGGCTGCAGCCGCGACGGTAAGAACGAAAATAGCGGTAGAAAAACGATTCATATAAAGATCCTTAGTCGCGGAGGAATCCTGTAAGGGGATCGCTGGCGGCGGCACCACGAACCAGCACACGGCCCATACCGGAGAGGTAAGCGTTGCGGCCAGCTTCGATGGCGGACTTGAAGGCGGCGGCCATGCGAGGCAAGTCACCGGCAGTAGCAAGAGCGGTGTTTGCCATGACAGCAGCGGCACCCATTTCCATAGCTTCACAAGCCTGGGACGGCTTACCGATACCAGCATCTACGATAATGGGAAGTTCAATTTCGTCGATGAGGATCTGGATGAAATCCTTGGCGGAAAGACCGCGGTTGGATCCGATGGGAGCAGCCAGAGGCATCACTGCTGCGGCACCGGCATTCACCAGGTCGCGTGCCACGTTCAAGTCGGCGTGCATGTAAGGCAGCACAACAAAGCCTTCCTTGGCAAGAATTTCAGTAGCCTTGATGGTTTCGTAGTTGTCCGGCAGCAGGTACTTGGAGTCGCGCATGATTTCGATCTTCACGAAATCGCCGCAGCCCAGTTCGCGGGCAAGGCGTGCAATGCGGACCGCTTCGTCGGCGTTGCGGGCGCCAGAAGTATTGGGCAACAGGGTTGCACTCTTGGGAATGTAATCCAGAATGTTTTCGTGTTCCTTGGTATTGGCACGGCGAACGGCGCAGGTAATGATTTCTGCACCGGCGTACTGCACCGCAGCCTCAATCAGCTTCAGGGAGTACTTACCAGAACCGAGAATAAAGCGGGAGTTGAACTCATGACCGCCAAGAACAAGTTTATCGTTTTCCATATATTAGGGCGCGCCAAAGGCGCTTTGAGGTTTGAGGTCGCTGCTTCGCAGCTTCGAGGTGCGAGGGTTACGAAACCAGCTACACTTCAACATTTTTCTTGAAAAATAAAAAAGTGGGACTACTTTGGCTCCATTCCACAGATCAAGCGCACTACGGTTTGCGCCTGGTGGGCAGCACAGGCCATGACGCGGGGAGCCACAAGCCCTACCCCATCATTTACATCACTGACGCCATCGCCGCACAAATAAAACTTCTTGGAAACCTTGCGGGTCTGAATGCTGTTGGCATCCCCGAAGCCAGCCATTCCGGAGGCCGCCACCAGAAACTGCGCAGCACTCTTCGAAGTTGGCGAAGAACCTTCCGCAGCATTTGCAGATCGTTCGGCGTTGCTTTCCAGAACACCGTTCACCAACATGGCCTTGCACTCCGCATTGTCAAAGGCCTCGCAAACGATGTCGGCCTTCCCTACCAGTTCCATCAGGTTTTCTTCCGTCACTCGGGCCTGATGAACTTCCAGTTCAATATAGGGTGCAATTTCACGAAGGTTTTCTGCCAAGGCAACAGGCTTAGGCATTCCCACCTGACAAGCCTTGTACTGCTGACGGTGCAAATTGGTCACGTCAACGCAATCAAAATCAATAAGGATAAGTTTGCCTACGCCGGCACGTGCCAAGGAAATAGCCACATTGGAACCAAGACCGCCAAGTCCGCAAACAGCAACCGTTGCCGCCTGCAACTTCGCCACATTCTCAGCACCTTGTCGTTCCACCAAGGCAGAGAGCATTTCCTCTCGTGAGGGCATGCGCGGTTCCAAACTAGCCCCCTCCCACAAAACTGACAACTTCCAGAGAATCCCCTTCTGCAAGGAGAGTTTCGCCATACTTGGCCTTTGGCACAATATCGCCATTCTTTTCAACAGCGATGCGCTTGCAGTCAAAATTTGTGGTGGAAAGGTATTCCGCGACGGTCTTGCCAGCAAAAACGGTTCCGTCTGCTTCGATGTCAATACCATTTACTTTAATCATCATACCTCCGTTGGCATTATCCAAATCAGGTGCGGTCGAAATCTACGCGGCGCCAACTCGGCTACCAGGCGAAATTTCCTCTCAGCCGGTTTAACCAGCTCCCGTATAGCTTAAAATTAGGAAATCTTAAAATTCTCGGCAACAGGTTACTTCACCTGTCCCATGGAATTCAAGAGGTAGACATTCTGGAAACCATTGCGGTTCAAGCGAACGCTATAAGTATCACCCATGCGGGCAACCGTATAGCGAGCTTCCACCGGCCAAACCTTCGCATGAATAGCAGAACCTCCACACTCGCCATCATCAACAACACATTCGGTGTTGCCAGATTCCGCGTTTTCACTAGAACTAGATTCCGATTCTACCGCCTTCGACTTGAACATGATGTTTCCCACAGCCACTTCGCCAGAAACCTCACTTGCAGTAAGGAAGAAATCCTGCACGCCAGCCAGCTTCTCGTCGCCACCAAGAGCGGAACATTCCACTTCATTCCAGCCACCAGCAGATGCAATTCCTTTGCCCAAGTCACATTCAGAAAGCACAGCACCAGACTTGGAGCCTGAGCGAAGAGTCAACTTACCAGAAGAACCCTTCACCTGAACGCGAACTGAATTGCTGGCAATGGAATCAGTAACCACATTTTCGAACAAGGCGTAGCCGCCATCCTTCATGGCGAGTTCATCCTTTTCGTTCAAACGGATGCGGATTCCATTATCAAAGCCATTACCGGGAATGGTATCGCGGATAACGCGGAGGAAGTCGATGCGGTCCAGTTCCGCAAAGTTGGAACCATTGGGCACAGGACTTACATCAATGAAGTTGCCGCCACGCTTAAGTGTGGCAGGAATCAACACTACAGACTTTTCCGAGAATTCTCCCCAGGCACCAGTTGCAGGAAGCTTAACATCCTGAGCCACGCCGTTGACCGTTACGTTATGCGTAGCGGTACCTGTACCGCCGTTGGCGTAACGATAGCGCAGCAGATAATCGCCAGCCTGCATAATGTTCATAGGCAGGTGAATCTTGGAGCCCTTGGTATTGATATAGCCCAGGTATTCATTGCCGGAGGCCTTGGTACCGCGAGTCACTTGAAACAATAAAAAAGAGCCTGCATTTTTCAGCAGGCCCATTCGCTAAAGAATCATAAGTTAGGGAGTTACAATCTTCAAAGTTTCGCGTCCAACTCGCACAAGATATGTTCCCTTCGGCATGCTCTTCAACGCAATCCGAGAACCGAATCCGCACTGGACGACATTGCCATTCAAGGTAAAGATGGTCCAATGAGAATCATTTTCCAAGCGGACAATCCCGGCAGACATGTCGTAGTTCATAGAAGGTTTCTCGACCTTCAAACGCAATCCCGTTTTGCAGTTTTCGTCACTGGAATTTTCACAGTTACTGAATTCTTCGCTACCGCTCAGAATGACGCTGGAAGAGGAGTTCGGAACTACGTCAGAAGAAGAACTTTCAGGATCCTTAGGCAATTCAGCAGCTTTAAACTGAATCTTCTGATTATCAGTTCCAGTGCGAACCCAGGTGATCAAGGGCATGCCAGGATCCTTGGAAATATTCAGGATGTCGCCAAGATAATCATCATCGTAATTGGCAAACAGGAAGTAGCCCTTCTTTTCAGAAGCATTCTCAATGCGGATTTCGCAGGGCGTAGCGCTGGTGCGAACCGTATCCAGCAAGGTTGTAGACGGGCAATAATACTTCTTGGTACCATAATTCTGCAAAGTGTAGTGACGCTTGGTTTTCCCCTGAGCGATTACCCAAAGTTGATTATCTGCAGTTTCATCAGCAGTCTGCTGAACAACCATATCCCCATCATCCTGTAAAGCCAAGTTGCTATGGCTTACCGTAAGACGATAACCGCCATCCTTTACAAGGGCATTATTTACTTTGTCTACACCAGCGGTACGTACAATCTTCTGAACGTTTCCATCACGATCGTAATACAGATAATCAATGTTCACGGAACGTCGATAAGTCCAGCCGCCTGGAGAATTGGCGCCGTGATGCATAAAGTACCAATGGCCCATATATTTGAAAATGGCCTGGTGGTTAGTTTCGGAATTATCTTCCTTGGCGTTAATCACGCCCTTCTGAGTCCAGGGGCCGTTAATGGTCGGAGCCATGGAATAGTTTGTGGTAGACGGATAACCGGAAGCGTAACTGAAATAGTAGTTTCCGCGAAACTTGTGCATCCAGGGAGCTTCAAAGAAATCCTTGATGCCAATATCTTCGGGCTTGCTTGCCAGCTCGATCATGTTCTCTTTCAATTTGACACGACGGCCAGCACTCCAGGAGCCCCAATAAAGCCAGATGTCGTCCCCATCGTAAAAGATGGCGGGGTCGATATTCAACTTAACATCGTTTTCAGTAAGGTCCGTAATGAGGGCAGAACCGATGGCGTCTTTCCACGGGCCAGACGGATGATCTGCTACGGCCACACCAATGGCAAATCCTTCATCCTGTTTAATGGATGCATGATGAACCGCCACATACCAGTAGAACTTTCCGTTACGATATTCGCAATGGCCTGCGAAGGCACTGGCATCAGCCCACTTGAAAGTCTTGTAACTGAGAACGGCACCGTAATCGTGATAATTTTCCATATCATCGGTGACCATCACATGCCAATCGTTCATCAAGAAGAACTTATTGTTGGCTCCTTCAGGGCCCTGTTCATCGTGGCCAGCAAAAATAAACAAGCTGTCGTTGTAGACAAGTGCCGCAGCGTCTGCAGAATAAAAATCCGTAGTCAAAGGATTAGCAGCCTGTGCAAGGCCAAACCCAAACACAGCGGCCATTGCACAAGCTGCAACCCCCAAATGCTTCCTTATACCCATATCCCAACTTCTTTTTGAAACTACGCCATATCCCTTAATTACTTCACGCGAACAATGAAATTGCCCTTGGGCAGATTTTCAAAGCGGACATCTGCACCCACCATAGAGCCACGAACATTGCGCACGCCCACAATTTGACCCATGGAATTCAACAGGTAAACGTTATTGATGTTAGAGTCATTCAGGCGAACACTATAGACACCTTCCATGCGGGAAACAGAGAAGCGAGCACCTGCAATTTCGCTTATGCGAATACCCGTACCGCAATCCTCGTCAGATTCGCAACCGGAGTCGCTAGATTCTACAGTTTCATCACTTGAGGAAGAAGCTTCCACGCTTGCAGCCTTAAAGATGATATTGCCAATAACAACTTCTCCGGACTGGCCGCTAGCGGTAAGGTAAAAATCCTGACCCCCAGACAACTTGGACTCGCCACCCAGCGAGGAACACTCAACCTCGCTCCAGCCGTTTTCGGCCTTTACGGTCTTACTCAAGTCGCATTCAGAAATTACCTTACCGTCCTTGGCTCCAGCGTGCAGGGAGAGCTTGCCAGAACCATTCTTAACCTGCATGCGAACCGCGGTACTTGTAATGGAATCCGTCACCACGTTCTCGAAAATGGCATAGCCCCCATCCCTGATAGCTAGCTGATCATTTTCATCAAGACGAATACGGATACCATTATCAAAGCCGTTACCCGGAATCGTATCACGGATCACGCGCAAGAAATCGATGCGGTCCAGTTCAGAGAAGAAATCATTGGGAACGGGGCGAACTTCAATAAAGTTACCACCACGCTTAAGTGTAGCAGGAATCATGACCACAGAATTTTCGGGGAAGGTCCCCCAGGAACCCGTAGGCGGCAATTTCACAATCTGCTCTTTTCCATTGACAGAAACCCCGTGGGTAGCATCACCCGTACCGCCATTGGCATAACGGTAGCGCAGCAAATATTCACCCGCCTGGGGAATATTCATAGGCAAACGAATTACAGTACCCTCGGTATTGATATAAGCCAAGTATTCACCGTTAGACGCAGTCTTGCTAGAGGTAATCACCAAATCGCCGCTAACACCGCGAGTCAAAGCACCATGTTCCACTTCGGCACTCAAATAACGCCCCAAGAAAGGCTGGCCCATTTCGGCCCAGTTGTCATCCGTGAAAACGACATCGCGAATATGGATGTGATTGTACTTGTCGCCGGCATTATCATAGTAGTGATGGACAAAACGGACGCGGTTAATATCCTGGAACGGTTCGCCACCACCGGGGCCCACATAGCGACCATAACGTTCCAGCAAGATAGTGCCACCGCCAGTCGCCATGTTGTAACCAGCCCTATCCTTGTAAGGACCGGTCACTTTATCTGCGCGGCCATAGGCGGTTTTGTAAGTGGTCTGCTCAATGTTGTTACCCTGCTGGCAGCACTTATCCCATGCAGTAAACAGGAAGAACTGGCCATTATGTTCAATCAGGGCCGGGCCTTCTTCAGCGCCACCACTGGCAGTACTTGTACGACGGGCAATGTTATAGACAGTCATGTCATCGGAAGCCTGGTAGCCAGTCTTGCCATCAATCTTGATCAGCTGAATGCCCAAGCCAAAAGAACCGAAGGCCATCCAGTATTCACCCTGGCTAGTCTTGATAATATCGGAGTCAATGGCGTTATACTTGTCAGTACCTTCCTTGGTGTGGAACACATGACCCTTGTCGGTCCAGCCGTAGCCAGCCGTACCTGGAATCATGGACTTGGAAGCGGTATAACCGATGGCGGAGTTGCGCTTACCAAATTCAGAACCGCAATAATAAACACGGTATTCGTCATCAAACTTGTAAATATCCGGAGCCCAGACGTCTTCCATGCCGGGGGCGTACTGAGTAAGCCAGGACGGCACAGCCTGCATGGTACGACCGTTATCCTTCCAAGTGTAGGCGTCTTCGGAAGTCCAGAGCTGCAGATGGTTATTGGTACTCATGAGAGCATAGCCATCATCCAGGCGAATCATGCTTGGGTCATGCCCAGGCTGCAAGTTATCCTTGGCATACCAATCGGCAGCCAAAGCAGAACTAAATGCGGCGTTTAACACCAGCATTCCCACCACAGAACCGGTAAAACGTTTCATGACCATACTCCAGACAATAATATTTTCAGTTATAAACCAAATCCCAATTTTATAGGGAATATAAAATTCCATTAATTAAAAGTCAACATTTTTATTAAGAATAGGCCCTAAAGTAAGCTAAAAATACACTTCAAACCTACCTAAACAGAAATCAAACATCAAAATTAGACGTCCACACTTCAACATTTAATGTCCACACTTTTAATCATTCCACATTGGACGTTTCCTCATGTTACACAATCCATACAGAAATTATTTTAAAGAGAAAAGTTTTATTTACAGAAGGCAAGGAGAAAGTCCATGAACATCTTCCGTTTTGGAATAGCCCTGGCATTGAGTCTAGCCACCACCACAATGGCCGCCACTCCCAACCGCATCGGCCCCGTCACCCAATACGGTCAGCTGCAGGCAGATAAGAATGCCAGTAACCAGGGCCGAATCTATGGATCCTGCAAAGATTACAACAGGCAAAGCGGAAACGCAGTAAAGGTCAGGGGTATGAGCCTTTACTGGAGCCTACTCAAGGACGCCACCGACAAATATTATACAGAACAGGCTATCGACGCCATGGTCAGCGAAATGAACATTGAAGTCATCCGTTTCGCCATGGGCACCGCCAGCGACTGGGGCAACAAAGGCTACGACTCCGACCCTTACACCCAGGAAAGCCTCCTCAAGACCGTAGTGGAAGCTGCCATCAAGAACGACATCTACGTCATCATCGACTGGCATTCCCATACGGCCCACACCGAAACCCAGCTGGCCAAAAAGTTCTTCAAGAAAATGGCCCAGACCTACGGCGGCTACAACAACGTCATTTTTGAAATCTATAACGAACCCGCCAAGACCTGCCATACCGCCACCGGCGCAGACGATGAATGCGAAAAAAGCAATGAATTCGTCACTTGGTCAACGGTCAAGTCCTACGCCGAAGAAGTCATTCCCGTCATCCGCGAATATTCCGACAACTTGATCGTAGTCGGTACGCCCTCCTGGTCCGCAGACCTTAGCGGCGCAGCCCAAAGCCCCCTTACCGGCTACAGCAACATCGCCTACACCTTCCACTATTACGGTTCCACCCACACCGTAAGCAACCAAGGCAATAGCGCTGCAAACGCCATCAAGAGAGGCCTTTCCGTATTCGTAACCGAATGGGGCGTATGCGAAGCCTCCGGCAACGGCTCCATCAATAATGAAGAAAATACCAAATGGCAAAATTGGATGAACACATACGAGTTGTCCGCCGCCAACTGGTCCGCCTCCCAGGTCAACGAAGCCTGCGCCGCATTCACTCAAGACGATCAGGGCAAAGGCTCCCTGATGAACGAAACCTACTACACAACCTCCGGTTCCATGGTAAAGGGCTACCTCTCCAGCAACCCAACCTCCTACAGCGAATGTGAGAGCGGATACGAAGTCCCCGAATACATTCCTGACACCCCCACCATTCCCCAGGACGCCGAAGACGGCAGCGACATCATTGACGATCTGGAAGATGGCGACAACTTCCCCTACACCCCCGGCGAATGGATTGCCTACACCGACAACACCTCTAAGGACGACGACGGAAACAGCCCCAACTCCACCATAGGAAACTCCTCCAAAACGGTCAAGGGACAGATCGCCTACGACATCACGTTCCCTAACCTAAACGAATCCAATTATGTAGCAGGACTCCAGGATATCAAGCTGGTAAAGGGCGACTATATGTACGATCCCTACGTTACCTTGGCACTAAACCTGAATAAGGACGACGGCTACGACCTAAGCAGTTGCACCGCCATCAAGTACGAATACAAGGGAGCCGCCCACAATTTCAAGGCCGTCATGGCCGGAGACTTTGACGGAAAACTCACAGAATACAATAATCACCATACAAAAGTTAACGCCAGCGGCACCTGGACAACAGCCGTCATCGACTGGGGCGACCTTTACCAGGATGTAGGCTGGGGCAAAGAGGCCGAGCTGGACAAAACCAACATCGGACGATTCTCCTGGGAAGTCAAGGACAAAACCTACAACTACCTATTCGTAGACAACATCCGTTGCAACGGCACAAAAATCGAAAGACCCACCTCCAGCGCATCTACCGATGACATCAGTTCCAGTTCTGGCGAAATTTTGCTCCCGCCCACCAGCGCATCCTCCGGAGACATCAACTCCAGCTCTGACGACGTTCCGCTCCCGCCCACCAGCGCATCCTCCGGAGACATCAGTTCCAGCTCTGACGACGTTCCGCTCCCGCCCACCAGCGCAAGCTCTGCAAGCCAGCAGACTGAAAGCAGCTCCTCAACGGACGAATGCTCCGACTGCGAAACAACAACCATCGCTAAGGCCCAAGCAGCCCGTGCAGGCTACACCATCAGTCGCCAGGACAACACCCTCAGCATCTACAGCCCCAACGGCAGCGCCTTCAAGGTTGAAATGTTTGACATCATGGGCAACACGGTTATGAAAACCCGCGCCACTGGCAGCATCAGCCTCCAGCTGAACAATATGCTTAGCGGTACCTACCTAGTCCGCATCAGCGGCAAGAGCGGGGCGTCCACAATCAAGGTGAACGTAAAGTAAAAACAGCAAACAAAAAAAAGAACATTAGACAAGAGGCCCGGTCATACGACCGAGCCTTTTTCGCTCTTCCTGCCGAATACACATCTAGCAAGCATTCGCATCATCACCTTTTTTACCACACTCACCAACAATCACCGCATTAAAATTCTTTCACAAACAATTTTATTTATTACAAATTCGCATTTGTATTAACAATGTATTACATACGTACATACTTTTGATTGTAAAAAAAAATTAATTCATTTAAAATTTATTTGAAAACCCCATCATCTTTATAAATTTCGCATACAAAACATATTGCAGATATTTTATACTCAAAAATAAGTATAAAAAATTGTTATCCACAAAACATTTAAATAATAAAAGGATAAACAAAATGAGCTTAACTGCGGGATACGACATTTTCGCGCAAATACACGAAAAAGTTCTAAACAAATCCATGGCTCTGCTATTCTATAGTGGAAAATTAAATTTCAGCGGCGATTACGAAGTAGTCAAGAACCCGAGCAAAGAATTCAAACCATACAGCACATTCCACTACGACATCGATTTAACCAAGGAGCCGTTTGTCGATTTTACCGGCAAAAACAAGATGTACCTGCAGTTCGGAGCACAGGCAAAGCTCACCTATTTCGGCTGCGTAGAAATCTTCTTTGCCCTTGATTTCTCTATTGATGCGAAAATCATTTTCAGTTTCGCAAAGCGTTCATTGCAACTATCCTTGAACAAAGTCAAGATTCTCAACATCAAGGCAATGAACAGCGTCGGCATTAGCAGATCATTCCTCAATAAGCTGAACTACATCCTTGACGAAGTCCTAAACGCCCACTTCAAGAAAACCCAAACTCTGGACCTTACAACAGTCCCTCTTAACGAACTGAGCCTTCCAGAAATCGCAGACAAGTTACCTACCGTACAAGGCGACGTCCTTATTTACGACAACCGTTCCATCATGGTCGGAATCAACTTTTTCAACAAAGTCGGCGACATCAGCAAGGCAACCAACAAATTGGGCAACACCGATTGTTACGTAGCCATTTCAGAAACTGCGGCAACAGACGTTCTTAAATTCTGGTGGAATAACAAAAATTCAGACATCAAGATCGAATTTGACGAGAACATGAGCATCAATTTTGCTTCCGCCGCAGCGGGCAAGACCTCCGACATCGCAACACGCATCATCACGCTAGGTTTTATCAAAACAGAAACCGATTACGACAACATGACAATGCAGTGCAAGGGCAACGTTCAGGTAAGTTCACTTCCAAGACTCAACTTTACCGAAGAAGGCAACCTAGAATTGCTCAATTTGGAATTTGACGCAAATGTAAACATCAAAATCGACGCGCTCAAGACTCAAACGGTCATATTAGACAAGAGTTCTATCATTCCTGATTCTTGGACCAAGTTTGAAGATAAAAAGGAATTGAGTACCACCAAGGACGAACCCTCTACCCTTCTGAATACCGGCAAACAATTCAAGATCAACGTTAAAAAGGCCGCCGCCAAGCTCAAATTTAATAGTAAAAAGAATGACGGAAGCGTCTGCATCAAGGTCACCGATGCCGACTTCAAAATTGAATTCGACAATAAGGGCGTTATATTCTCTGATACCACCTGGGCAAAGCTCATGGGATACGTCAAGGAATACGTCATTGACAAAATCCCCGAATTCACACTATCCCCCTCCTTAATCCTTTCCAATGCAAAAATTTTCGACAAGTACACCCTGTCTTTGGAAAATTCAAAGTTGACTGTAGACAGCGACGCTATTGCTATCGAAACCGATATCAATGTAAACGAAATTAACGCAAAGGAAGCAGATGTACCCAATTACGTTGTAGACACCAACGAAAAGATTGTACACGATTTTAGTTGCGAAGACGTGTACAAAATCAAGAGATGCTTCAGAAAGGGATATTTCGTCATGTACGAAGCTCTGGCCAAAGACTTCAAACCCTGCAGCAAGTGCCTCAACGGATACACTCTTATCGGAAAATAAAAGGATTTTTCAATGCCTACATCATCAATTTACCCAACCCGCCGCACTAATCTTTGGAAAAATTTATTTTCTCCAATCAATTATACTCCAAGCAAGACTGCAGGATACGACGCAGTAATCGTCATCAACGAAAATTTGATTAACGAAGCATCTGCAGCGCTTTACTACAGCAACTTTCTCACCATCAACGGAGAGATGGATTTCGGAAAAGGCAAATACGCCCTTCCTGCAAACATTCTAGAAAAAGTTCCAACCACACTGAATAGTTTCTTAAACGTAAGATACCGCTGTAAGTTGTTACAAGAACCGATTGTAGACTTCAAAGCAAACAATACAGTTTCCCTGCACGCACGCCTCCGCCTTTACATTTGGATGATGGACGGACTTGAAGTTAAATTTGACGCCGATTTAAAGGTGACAGCTCCTCTAAACTACGCCATCAAAAGAAACAAGAATGTTGAAATCTCCTTCAAGGATTGCACAGTCGACCAACTGAAGATTACCTTGAAAGGTTCCGATAAAGATATTGCAAATATCGATGTCGCCAAGTTGTTCTCCGGTGCAATCACATCTTACTTAAAGAACGAATCAAAGCCTCTTTCTATCAAGTTGCCTGTATTCGACACCCAATTGCCGTATCTTGAGGATACCGCAAACAACAAATTCAAAGTTGACGTTGCCGGAATAAAAGCAATCAGCAACAAGGAAATAGCAATAGCCTTTAATTTCCTTGGTCACACCGGCGGAAATATTGGACAGCTTCAGCCCTTTGCGCCAAACAGCAACATCGCTGTCGCAGTTTCACAAAAGGCAATGACGGATACGTTTGATTTTCTTTGGAACCGATACCCCAAAAACTATGGCTTTTCAAAGACTTTCAATATCGACGCAGTAACAAAATTTGCCGATATCGCTTTTGACATCCAAAGCCTTATAACAACATTCGCTGCGAAACTCGCAACGTTTGGCTTTGTAGAAGCCGATTACACATTGGACAAATTAGACTTCGTCTGCACCGTTACTGGACGAATGAAAGAAAAACCTTCATTCAGCTTCATGACTGGCAACAGAATCAAGGTCGAAAATATTGCCCCTGGTATGATTATCAACCTAAAGGCTATTGTTTACTACACAAGGCGAATCTACGTGGACACATCGGGATGGATACCGGATAAATGTACTCCTTGGAAAGATGACGTCAAGATCAGTGAAAAGAGAGGACAAAACGAACTCTTCAACGTTATCATCAACTTGTCTAGAGCCTCCCTAAAAAGCTGCACTGCAGAATTGGTTCTTGGAGAAGAGAGAAACGCAATTGAGATCGCAATCAAGGAATTCGTTCTCGCCCACATTTTCAAAACAGGCTGCCCCGTTCTCCAATTGGGAGATAAGGTCGCCACAGCGATTGCCAATTATATTGGCAAGAAGATCATCGTGCCGAACCTTCCCAAATTCACAGTCACTCCGTGCCTTGAACCCATTGAAATCACAGGTCTATGCGACGCCCCCTTGGTTGACGCCAAGAAGCTAACAATAACTTCCAAAGAAGCTATTGTGGGCGTAAATGTCGAATTTCCGAAGATAAAAACAATCATGGAACCCATGCCCAAATACGTGGGCAATAAGAACACTATGGAAGTTCACCGAATCGGATGCGACTGCATTATGGACACCTATGAAACCCATCAACGAGGTTTCTATTCACTGCAAAAAGCTCTAAACCTGAAATATGACGGTTGTAAAAAATGCTTACCGGCATATCATAAGAGATAAGACTACATAGAATAACACAGCTCGTCCATACAAGGACGAGCTTTTTTATTGTATAAAATGCCCCCCCCAGTGTGATGTGGGTTCCTTTTTTTTAAATAAAAACGATATTTCATTCACTTTTTTATTGACAAGAGAAATAAACAATACTATATTTAAACACGTAATCAATGCGATGATGCATACCGAAAGATTCTGGTCGAAAACAGAGCAAACACCGAACAAATCCAGGAGAGTAGGTCACTGCAACTAAGGTCATCAGTATAGAAAAGAGCGACTCGCCCGTGCAAGGGCGAGCGTTTTTTATTTAAAAATCATCCCTAACAACAAAAAAAAAACATATAAAGTAAAAATACATACAAATACCATTCAATATTTCATAAAAGAAATACAGTTTATTCATCAAAAAAAAAATTATGGAAATAACGAATATTCCCATTCACATTCAAAAAAAAGAAATGAAAGTAAATTAACATTTGTTAATACAACGTATTACAATATTTATTGCCGGTGGGTTCCTTTTTTAAAATAAAAAAAATATTTCATTCACTTTTTTATTGACAAGAGAAATAAATAATACTATATTAAAACACGTAATCAATGCGATGATGCATACCGAAAGATTCTGGTCGAAAACAAAGCAAACACCGAACAAATCCAGGAGAGTAGGTCACTGCAACTAAGGTCATCAGTATAGAAAAGAGCGACTCGCCCGTGCAAGGGCGAGCGTTTTTTATTTAAAAATCTCCCCTAATAACAAAAAAACATATAAAGTAAAAATACATACAAATACCATTCAATATTTCATAAAAGAAATACAGTTTATTCATCAAAAAAAATTATGGAAATAACAAATATTCCCATTCACATTCAAAAAAAAGAAATGAAAGTAAATTAGCATTTGTTAATACAACGTATTACAATATTCATACCGTTGTCTGTAAATAAAACAAAACATCAATTTCAAATAAAGAAAATCAAAAAAAACTTTATAGATTATCGCAAACAAGCTTCAATTACAACATTTTATACAGCAAGTATAAAAAGAGGATAAAAAAACATGAGCACAGACCAAGGCTTTAACATACTTTCAAAAGCATGCAACCAATGGATCGCCAAAGTCTCCGAAAAAAAAGATCAGGACAATCCATTTTCATACCAAATCTTGAATTACAAAGGAACAATCCTTTTCGAATCCATTGGATTTAAGAAAAAAGCCGACTGCATAAACGACATTTGGCGTATGCGAGATGAAATCATCACAAATTCTAACGACCTGGTAATCAACGGTCAGAAATTATCCAACAAACTTTTAAAAAATCTCCGAGCCATCGATCAAATCACGTTACGACGACGCTTGCTCAACACCAAGGAAGTCAAAATAACACCCCCAAAAGCCAAATTCAATCAGCTAGCCAAACCGCTTCTCACAGAAACAATTGGCAAAAAAAAGGTACTTAAAGTTGCCGACGAACTTTTCAGTACAGCAACAATAAACAGAAAACCACTAAAAGTTATCGGCAAAGAGATTTACGCTCAAAGCGGAAAACTTTTCGGAAACCTGCAAGGTTCCGACAGCGATGACAAGCTTAAAGACGAATTCATAAGCATCATTCGTGAAAAAGGCCAGGTTGTTGACACAGCGGCATCTACAAAAACCCGCAAATCCCCGATTACCCCCAAAATCATCGACTATATGTACAGTCTTGACGGTCGTGAGCCCAACACTTCCGCCAACCCCACAGAATACAAACAATGGGAAAACCAAGAGTTCGTCTTTTGGAGAAACGAAAAGCTAAGAGAATTTTTCAAGAAATTTATCGTCGGAGAAAAAAATGAAAAGTAAAGCACATGTGTACATGGCAAATCTCATTATCAAGGAAGCCAAGCAAAACGAGGGAAGAATAAAAATCGGATGCGACGGAAAGGGAAACGCAAAAGAATATCGGCTCCCCGACGACGTTTACAAAGTTCTAAAGAACTATCCGACCTACTTTAGGGCAGGAGCCATCGGTCCCGACTTTTTTCCAGACATGATTTTGGGACAGACCGACAT
This sequence comes from Fibrobacter sp. UWH5, assembly GCF_900142505.1. Taxonomy (NCBI): domain Bacteria; kingdom Pseudomonadati; phylum Fibrobacterota; class Fibrobacteria; order Fibrobacterales; family Fibrobacteraceae; genus Fibrobacter; species Fibrobacter sp. UWH5. The sequence continues at coordinate 79,202 of NZ_FRBB01000007.1, forward strand.
CCACCCCACTTTCTCGGGTGATTGGGTCAAACATATGCATGACATGCTAATGAGGCTCACCCCCAATACGGGGGATTACTACGAAGCATTAGCTTTCTATCTAGGCTACACAATGCATTACGCCTGTGACATGTTCGGACACCACAATATTAACGAATACGCCAAAGGATGGTTCGCAGACTTCAGCAAATTCATCGACAAGTTCTTGAGTTTTGAGAAGAAACAAATAAATAAGATCCCTGAAGAAATGTGCATGATCTTCAGGCACATCTTGGTCGAATCTTACTTAGACCATAAAGTTAGCGACGACGAGAATTTCATCATTGATATTCCATACGAATTCCTTCGCATTTGTTTTACCACTCGCGAATCAATTCAATTCATCAACGATACAAGAATTAAATGTGGTACAAGCAAGACTCCTGAAGATTACGACTCTATTTTAAACTTCGACATTCTTTACACGCTTGTTAGTCAGTACGAAAAAAGCATAACAGATTTACAATCAAAGAAATCATCCGTCGAAATAGTTGAGGCCAGAGAAGAATATATTCTCAACTGGCTTTCTACCTGGCATGAATTCACTCAACGAATGCTAGAACAAAGCACCTCCGAAGCCATCAGCCGATGCGCCATAAGCTTCGCCAAGGCATTTATCGAATACACTACTTTAGGAAACTTCACCGAAAAAGAGCGAAAGAAATACGCACAGTTCATTGACCTTGTCAATTCAATTGACGAAGCTCTAGATGAAATCGAAATTCCTATTATCGGCGACATCATTGATCTCATTGTCGAGACAATAAAGAATAAACTCAAAGACAAAGCTACGCCATTTATAAAACAATTTACGGATTATCTTTATCGTTCAATAAATCAAGAAAACACCGCAACAGATTTTGACGGATGCGTAAAAAACATAAAGGAAATCTTCAAGAATCTCCCCGCATGGTTAAACAACAAAAACGGTCTTTTCTCAGATGCAAACATAGAAGCTGACAGCCAATACCGCGACAATCCGGAATTTAGGAAATTTGTTGCTTCAAGAAGAAGATCTTCAAATAAAAAATATGGTGTTTTCAGCTATTGGCTTGATTACATTTGGGGGAACTTCGGACAAGAGGAAGCAACCTGTCTAAATCAAGATTACAAGGAATTCCAACAGTGCATCAACATGGGCAAATTCTGTCTACTTGGCGTAGATAGTTTAAACGACATCATTAAAGAACAAGACTACAAAGAGACATTCCGTTTTGAATCGGAGGTAGTCAAGCATTCAATCAGAAACTTGAGATTCATTTTCCAAGTTTCGTCGGAGTCGAAAGCAGGATCTTCGGACACATTATTCATTAAGGTTCATTGCAAGAACTCAAAGGACAATTGCGAATTCCCACTAATCGGAAGCAAGCATAGAGTTTTCAAAAAAGGCAAGGAAGAATGCATCGAAGTTCAGTTGAGAAATACAATACCCGTTGCAGAAATCGTCAAATTTGATTTCTGGATGAACGGCAAAAACAACCTCATCTATACATTCCTTGAAATAACCGACGCCGATACAGGCATCATTATTGCGGCATCCAATTGCCGAAAGGTCATCACCCAAAAACCCACAACCGTACTTAAGAACGGGGACTTTTTTGTAGACAAAGATACATACAACTCTTTCGCAGAGGAAGTGGCACATATTCCTCCTTTCACACAAAAGGGATTTAAGCGAATTCACGCACTCTGCTGTTCAAGCCAGCTAAAAATGCCCATTTCCGCGCTATTAGTCCAAATTCAAAGTTCAAATTTAACGCAGAATTGTTGCATCGCTTTACAAAACCAAAGCACCCTTGGATTTCAGGAAATATCTTTAGGCAAAACCATGTCTGGATTTAAGGATGTTGAAAAAATCACCGTCACTAGTCAATCCGACGTCTATATCGACAGGTTGTTCTTCTACGATGCAACCCAGCATATCTGCATCGGAAGATTAACGAAAACCCATCTTACAGCAGGAATTCCTTACGAAATAGAAACTTCCCTATACGACGAAAACTACCATGACAAGGCTTATCCTGATGCAGAATGGCAAATCATGAACATAACGGCTTTTGTCCATACCGAAGACGAATTATGGGCAGGAACAGATAACAGCGTCCGCATAAATTTCATCGGAGAAAAAAAATATACCGAATCTTTTGAATTCAACGCCTCGAAAAGCCAATTGGAAAGAAACGATTTGGACCGATTCACTGGATCGCTGTCTAAGCCATACGACCCCAATTCAATCATCGCCATTGAAATTGAGAAATATAAAAGAAAAGGAGATGGAAACGCTTGTCCTGACTGGACATACGATTTCGTTTTCGCTATAGATTCCCAATCCGGTCAAACAATCTTCCATGCAGATGGACCTAAAGAATTGACCAAGAGTAATTCCAAAAGTAGAATCTCTGATGGCCTTTGGACCAAATACAATAAATCTATAGACAACTCCTAGTTGAGCTAAAACAAGGCCTGGGAAAAACATAAAATCCCAGGCCTTTCTTTTCGACCCAACCATCACTTTATAAAGAATCTTTATTTTTTTCAACAAACGTACAACATAATGCAAATTTCTTTTATTTTGCATTACATTCTACTCAACAAAGTAATACAAAGCAATACACTATATTACTTTAATTGCAAAAAGATTGTTTTTTACAAAATTTTGACATCCAAAGTGATACTATCAAAGAATTAAGCATTGGAAACCAGAGACTTAAAACTTGCATGGGAAGCGATGGAGCCATTTACACGGCTTACCAGAATATTTACAAGACAACGATTTACTCTTTCGAAATAGCCAAGGACATCCATAAGGTCAGTATTTCCAATATTGTATCAACAGATTCCCTGAGATCAAAACGCCCTCAATTCAAAGTCGCAGGATTCTATGTCAAGGACATTCCTCAACTCCCTACAGACTTGACAGAGGCTCAGGAAAAACTCCGCCATATCCTTGTGAAATCGGGATATCCCGCAAATAAGATTGAATCCGAAATTGCAGCCGCACAAACAGATCTCCGCGACTATGTAGATGAATTTATAGGATCCAACAACAGCTATTCTAATTCAGGACTTTATTATAAGCAATTGGATGACAATAAATCATCATATGAATTGCTGGTTCCCCACGAGCTGTTTGAACGGAACGCAGCATCAAAGGTCTACCTCTACGTAGCCTCCTACGAAAATAATCATCCCAAAGTTCATGCCCATTACTATCCCAAAAACAAGCCTTATTTCTACGAAGAACCAGTCGCTGAAGCGATAATCGAAGGAAATAGCCTTCTTGGTTCAAGAATTCTGCTGGGAGAAGCCTATTTAAACGGCAAAAAACTTAATGGTTTCTTTATTTGGGCCAACCCCCTAACCAAGGTTCTTGCCAAAGGTAAGGATACCGCTTCTTTTAAGGCTTACACAACATAACCATATTTACTCTGCTGAGCAAATACAGATGCAGCCAAAGCAATTAAGCCAAGCAACGCAACCTTTTTCCACAATGATATCTTCATGTAATTCCCTTTCGGATTAACGCTCTAAAACTTTTAAAGCGATTTCATGTTAGAAAAATCACATTATTTTGTCTATGTGTTTTCATCTAAAAAAATTTTCCATCATTTTTTACAACTTTCTGCAGACAAAACATTTTGCTACACAATGTATTACATAGTTAGCAAAAATCAATACAGCAGTCATTCAAACAAATCATTTATCTATACATTATTCTCTTACTAACAATTTCATCGCACTTAAAAAAATTTTTTGAAAATACAAAATACACGATAAACAAAACAATCCACAAAAATATTTTTTTAAAACAAAGTCCGTATTTTTATACAAAATCTTATATTTTCGCAAGAAGATTCGTTAGACGAAAAAATCGGTTAGGAAGATTCTATTCATAAACTAACGAAAGACCTTCTCGTACCTCATTACAGTACGATTATTTAACGTACCGTTTCTTAACCAAAGAAATGGTCTTTGGAGTATATCCCCAATGAATAAAAAAATACTGGCTTCAGCACTTCTGGCGGCAACAATGAGTTTCGCCTCCAACAATCTCCGCGTAGATTTCTACGGTTCGCAGGGTGCACAATGCGAATACGCACCTAGATTTCAAATCTACAACTACCTTCCAACAACCAATTGGACTTTAAAGCTTTACGCTTATTTCTCAAGCAACGATGGTTCCGACCCAACCAAGGATTTTAAACTCAACGTTGACTTCCCTGCTCAAATTGAAAAAGTTAATGGTAACGTATACCGAGTCGTCATTAATTACGGTTGGTATCCTATCGGTGATTTGCAGACAAAAGATTTCGGCAACCCCTTCTCCATCAAGCCGTCATCTTCAAATCGCTGCTACCAGCCCTATACCCGAAACAACTACCCTTACGACATAGTCCTTGAAAGCAGCAATGGAGGATACCTTTCCAACAGCAAGCACCCCACATTCAACAACAGAATCGGTTTGCTGGTAGACAAGGATTACGTCTGTCCCGGCTTTAACGGCAAGAAGAATTACATTCATATTGATGCCGAAGACACAAATCCCGCCACAAAAATCAGTAGCGGTTCAAAAAAACCGAAAGGCGTTGTAATTGACGACAAGAAGAATCCCGAATTCTACTATTGCCCTCTTCGTGTCAGCAACATGTCCTTATACCAGGCCACATACGATTACATCGTTTTGAAGCTTGACGACGAATGTCCTAGCGGATCCTACGAATTCGTTAGATATCACGATACCGAAGATAACACCCCCAGCAATAAAGTATACGGATTCATGGAACCCAGCGTAATCCAAAAAGACGCCAAGATGTATTATTGCTTCGTACCGGCAGCTACCAAGAACGGCAGAAGCTATCCTTTCGCAAGCACCTACGGTATCTTCGCAAATCCCACGGCATCATCTAATATATCCAAGAGCACCCTGCATGTTGATGACGAAGACACCCGTAACAACAACTCCTGGAATTTCTTCAACCTGAGCGATGATTACATCAGCCGCATCAAGAACATCATTTCAGGATCGGTAGATACCGACTACCGAATCGCATGGATGACAGGATCCTCTGCAACTAAGGAAGCCGCTTCTGAAGCAAAGCCCGTGGTTGCCGAAAACATGGTCAACGCCCCCATTGCTGCACCTTCTGGAGTCACAATCAAGGGTATAAGCCGTACTGCCATGAATGTAGAACTGCTCTCCGAAGGCAAGGTCGAAATCAACCTTATCGGTGTTGACGGCCATTCTTACGCCAGCATCACCACCGAAAACCTCCAGCCGGGTTCCCACAGCATCAACTGGAATTCCGCAAAGGTTCCGGCAGGTCGTTATATCATGTCTGTCAAGCAGAACGGTATCGCCAGCGGCAAGAGCATTATCCTGAAATAGGAAAACTCTTATCGCACACAAAAAGCCAGGCGTCTCGTCTGGCTTTCCTTTTTTAAAGGTTCACTGCAACGAGCACACTCGCGTTGTCATACATTAGTTATACATTTGTCATACAACGTACTAGTTAAGCATTTTATTTAAAATATGCAAAAAATTATTTTCACAACAAAACAAAAATTTTACGCATAAATTCTATTACTTTCTACAAAAAAACATACATTTTGGCTAAATTTTGCCTCATGTTTGGAAAATCAAAAAAAGAGGAATTATCATCCCGGCAACTTGAAGTCTTAAATCTGCTGCGAAGGGGATTAACAAACGGGGAAATTTGCCGTACTCTGAACATTTCAGAAAATACGGTAAAAACCCATCTAGCGAACATCTACAAGATTCTTGATGTAACTAACAGGACTGAAGCCGCATCGATTGATTTGACAGAAGAGAACTTTAGCCAGCGTCCATCTTCTCAATCGCCAAACAAGAGAGAGATTGTCGTAGCCTTTGAAAAAAATTCCATTCTCGAAAGCACTCCCCTAGCCTACAGCGTCGTCTGCGCAACGATCGAGGCGCTGCACCAATACCATATTTTCAAAATACAGGTCGTTCCTCCTGAAGAAATTAACAACGGCACGGATTACCAGATTAAACTTACAGCTACTCATGGTTCCGGCGACTCTCTATTCATCACTCTTTACCAAGATGAATCCTCAACCTTGCTTTGGTCCAATCTTCAAAAGATCAAGTCAGAAGACGAGATCAAACTTTTCGCAGCCCGCATCGCCATACAGATTTTCCGCAACATGACCATTTCGGCAGCGTCCAAGTACGCCGAAAATTCGGATCTAAAATCCGATTGGTGGTACGCTTCCAGCTTCGCAAACGTAATGATGGAAAATCGCAACAGGGACGAATTTTCGAAATGCGAATCAAGTCTGCAATCCATTCTCGACTCCCAGAAAGGAAACGGTTATCTCGCATACACTCTAGCCAACGTCTATTACACAGCCATCATCGAAAACTGGGTTGACGCGACAATTTACACATCCAAAATCGGGGCGTTGGCCTGCGAGGCCATGCGGAACACACCCTATTCCGCCTATTCGCAGTTCATGATGGCCCTCTACAACATCCTAATAGGCAACAAGAGCGACGCCATAGCCTATTTCGAGCAAATCCTGGAAGCAAATCCTCAGGACGTCATGGCACGAAGATACCTGACGCAAATCTTCCTGCTGGTAGGCAAGCAAAAAGAAGCCCTGAAGCTTTTAGACGAAAACAGTCTCTACATTCCCGATGTAAATCAGCAACCATTCCAACTTATCGCCAAATCCTTTATCTACCTTCTACAGGACGAATACGAGAAATGCGAACTCATTTCTCAGCAGGTCTTGATGATCCACCCCGAGACTCCATTCGCCCGCCTCTTCATGATCGCCTGCAACAATAAGAAGGGCAACTTGAAAGAAAGCCACAAGCATGTGCAAAAACTCAGGGAATACCACCCTAATTTCAAGAAAAACGACGTAAAGGAATTCCTGAAAGGCGTTACTGAAGAGCAGCAGGAATGCTTTATTAGCCTATTGTGGAATCTAGACTAATGCTAAAAATCACCCATTTGAGTGATGGACGAACCATACTACCAGGGGTTATCTTTGAAACATCAGCAAAGGAAACCTAAAAATGGAAGAGAACAGCAAAAAGATTGACACCTACCTAAAAAAAATCACCGGCAAGAAGCCCGACGATTATTACACTAAGATAATTCCTCTGGAAGACCTACGCCCCGGCGACATTTTGGCATTCAGTGGCGAGGGAGAAGAATCCCTTATCACCAAGTTGATCCTCTGTTTCACCAACTCCTGGGTTTCTCACGGAGCATTATTCTATCAGCATGGGCCCGTTGAAGCCCTAACTGACGCAGGATCCACCGGAATCCAGGGTCATAAGGTAACCAGTAATCCCGAAGATCGCGTTGCTTATGTCAGTCGCCTGATCAAGACTTCTAAAATTGGCAACAAGAGCAGTTTCTATTCCGATAAGGAAATGGCCCCCGTTCTTGCAGCCGCCAAGGGATACGTGGACCAGGACCTCCCCTACCCCTACGCCGACTTGGTATTCCTGGCCCTAATCCTCCTTTACAAGGACCATTCCCAGGCAGGGATCAAGCAATCCATCATCATCGCACTTCTCAGATGCCTTGCCGCTGAATTAAAAAAACTGTTAGACGATAAATATCGACACAATTACACCATGGTCTGTTCGTCCCTGGTTTACCAGTGCTATTTGGATGCCTCAAAGAAGAATCGCAAATTTAAGCTGAAACTGACAAAGGACGCCGATTTGAGTTGCCGCACCTCCAAGAAGGGACTGCTCAACCAAAACCGCAGAAAGGCCAACACACTCCTCGACCTGTACGCAGAACATGCCGCAGAATACGATTTCAAGACAGAGGCATTCCACCAGGCCATCAACGACGCCGAACCGATTTCCAATATTGAAGACCTGGCCAAGGAAATCTTTGAAAGCGACCGCAGCAACCGCGTCATGATGCTAAAGGGAAACGCACTCAGCAGCGCCATCGAAAACTTGCTGAAAACGCTCATGGAAGTGCTGGGATTTACCTTCACCTCGATTAAGGACATGATCAAGAACGCTCGAGAGATGCAGGCCATGTTCGTAACCCCCAACGACTTATGCTTCAACATTGAAAATGTCAAAAAAATCGGCAAGGTCCACCTGAATCGTGCAGATGAAAACCTGCCCCACGAACAGTTGACCGATTTTAGCAAGATCTAGGTCCAAACCCCAATAAAGAAACTACACCTCAAAAAATATAGGGGGCGCGCAAGCATCCCCTATTCCGAAAAACACCCCATGGGAATGTCTACACATTCCTAGTTAAAAACACGCCTAAGAAGGAGAATAAAATGGCAAAAATCAAGCACATCAAGGCAATCACGCTGAAGAATTCTGGTGCATTCGTTGTTAGAATGCGAATCAACTGGAATGACCCGGAATCCGACAACAGTTCGGGAGTGTACGAACCCTCCGGCTACCACGACATTTGCGCAGCCGGGGAAAGGACAATCAACCTCTCCGAAACCGGCATCCCCGAAGGAGCCAACGTCCGTCTGCACGCAGATGTCGTCTTGGGCAAGGATAAGGAAGGTGGCGAGCAGTTCCGATACACAAGTGACGCCTCTATGATAGCCCACTACACCATTAGCGGCACAACGCTCATCAACGACTTGAAACTAGATGACGTAAAGTAAAGCCATAAAAAAGAAGGAGAAAAAGAAACTCATTCGCGAAAGCGGATGAGTTTTTCACATTCAGTCAATGTATAAACAGTGTAAGACGGCATATATACAAACACACAAAAAAGTCATTCCAACCAGATACTTTAGTCCAATTTTCACAAAAAAGGAACCCACCGGCCGGTGGTTCTTCATAGACGGACAAAGCCCTATGTTACGGCACGCGCTAACACGCGTACGCAGTCTGCCACCTGCGATGGTCCTTACCCGGCTACCCGTAAACGGGTTATTTCTTTCCGAATAGGCCTAACTGTTCTCCGTACTCGGCTTCGATATTTTTTCTGTAATTCAGGATATTTCTCATTGATCATCAAACTGCTTTTGCCCTTCAGGTATCCGACGATTGATGATGGCGAGTATTTCGGGGGAATCGAAAGCAACATGTGTACATGATCAACGCAGACTTCGGCTTCAAAAATCTCAATATTTCCATTCGCACAATCTTCTCAGAATCTTTCCTATCTCAAGTCTGCGTTCCCCGTAGAAAACCTTCCTTCTAAATTTTGGGGCAAACACAATGTGATATTTGCAATTCCACGTTGTATGTGCAGTTGTATTTCTATTATTCATATTAATCCTTTGGTTTTATTGTGATGCAGTTGGCAGACTGCACCATCAATTTAGCCAATGGATTTCTTTTTTCATGATCGCCAGAAGGCTTTACTTGAACACCCCAGCATAGCTGGGGGTTTTCATTTCATACAAAAAAAAACTACCATCAGGTAGTTTCAAAAATTCAAGCAAACATTTATCCCATAACCCCCCAAAAGTTTTAGGTGACTACCCATTAATCAATCGTGATTCACCTCCCCTTACTTCAAAAGGCAAACGATTCTCACGAATAGAAGACTTAATGAAGATTGTAATCGCTGACGTTACCGAAATTCCAACAGAATCGCAGAATTCCTGAAATTCCTTTTTTGTTTTCTCGTCCAACCTAACGCAAATTGTACTCATTATGCATTAACCCTCTCTTATAAAGAAACCAAATTCAGTGTTTTTATCATCCGAATTTCTGCGCGAAAAATAATATAATACACGAACAAAATCAACACAATTTATACATTTTTTTCAATTCAAAGTAAAACACTTTATTAAGACACTTTATATAAGGTATTACAAAAATACAACAAAAATAATACAATTGCAGACAATGTAAAAAAAGAACATATTCTACAAACTAAAAAAAGACCTGCCCTTTAAGGCAGGTCCTTTTTACACGAAGGGGCTAATAATTAAGTATTAGCGTCAACCCATTCAGCGTTCTTCTTGCAAGCTTCGATAGACTTTTCGAAGGCAGCCATTTCAGCGTCGTTCATCTTCACTTCGAAGATCTTTTCGACACCGTTTGCGCCGATCACGCAGGGAACGCCGCAGTAGAGGCCCTTGCCCTTACCAGCATATTCGCCGTCCAGCTTGACAGCGCAGGTAAGAACGCTCTTCTTGTCCAGGAGGTAAGCTTCAGCCATCTTGATAGCGGAAGTTGCCGGGCTGTAGAATGCAGAGCCGCGGACGAGGAGAGAAACGATTTCGCCACCAGCGTTAGCAGTACGAGCAGCAAGTTCGTCGAACTTTTCCTTGCTCATGAGCTGCGGCAGAGGAATGCCACCGACGGAGACGCAGTCATAGAGGCTGACCATGGTGTCACCGTGACCGCCCATAACGATTGCCTTAACGTCTTCAGCAGAAACGCCCAGTTCCATTGCAACGAAGCAAGCGAGACGAGAAGAGTCGAGAACGCCAGCCATACCGATAACCTTGGAGGAATCGAAGCCGGTCACCTTCTGCATGTTGTAGACCATTGCGTCCAGCGGGTTGGTGATAACGATAACGAATGCGTTGGGAGCGAGTTCCTTGATCTTGAGGCCCACGTCCTTGATAACGCCGCAGTTGATGCCCAGGAGGTCATCACGGCTCATGCCCGGCTTACGGGGAACGCCAGCGGTAACGATAACGACGTCTGCACCAGCGATATCGTCATAGTTGGTAGAACCGGAGAGGTTGCAGGAAGTGCCCATAACGGAGCGGCCTTCCATAATGTCGAGAGCCTTACCCTTCGGCATACCTTCAGTCATCGGAATATCGATGAGGACCACGTCACCCAGCTGCTTCTGAGCGAGGACGAGAGCCATAGTACCACCAATCTGACCAGCACCAACGAGTGCAATCTTCTTTCTTGCCATGATTTACCTTCCTTAATAAGGTGTTGAAAAATTTACGCCATAAATATAGCACATTTAGGAGAAAGGATAAAGGTTAAAGGATAAAGGTTTTGGCAAAAGAAGATAAAAAACACGTTTAGCGGAAAGCGTAAAAGGATAAAGATTAAAGAAAACTCTGTTTTATAACATTGAAAGGGGGCAAACTGCCCCTGGAGGCTCAATTTACTCATCCTTGACGCATCGAATAGAGTAGCCATACGTCTTATACTCTTCCGTATCAAGAATTACGTCCGAAGGATAAGAGAAATACATAGTCTTAGCTATAGTCGTAGAGACATCTTCATCCAGCCAGAAATACGCACGCTCGCCCTTGCCTTTAAAATCTGATGAACTGGAATAATACCCTATGGGGAAAACGCCAAAGCCCCAGCGGTCCTTGCCACTTTCGACGCCTGCATAACTTTTCCATCCATAGGATGTCTTCAGGAGAGATGGCGTTGAACCATATTCCGAGAAACCACTCACAAAACCAAGAAGGGTTTTGAACTCATCCAGACTCGGCAAATGCCAACCAGAAGGGCAAGCACCCTTATACGGGCGTTCTATTTTACAACGACTCGATGCGCAAATCGCTTCTGCAGTATCTAAAGCCTGCGCCCAGGTGTAAAGCTTTCCGTAAGAACTGTACTTGATAGAATCGTTATCGTAGAACTTTCCATCTCCGTACGCAAGGTTTTCCGCCATCCAAACCTGGTCTCCCATGGTAACGAATTTATAGGCTCTGCCATCACGCTTGTCTATAAAGCACGTATTCTTGTCGGCCCAGAAGGCCTTAGCCTCAAACCACTTGGTCGAGGAAGCCAATCGATTGGTGGAATAGGATGCAAGAAGGGTTTCCTTATCCTTCACAAAGACTTTTTTCTCGAAGTTCTCTACATTTACAACCTCGGGATCCTTCGTGAATTCAACGTAACCGATACGTTCCGTACCATCTCCACCGGGAACCGTATACATATCAACCAGTACGCCATAAAAATCAGATTCTGACGAAACCCGGATGGTCACCGCATCGTTTTCGGTAAGGCTTTCATCCACCAGTTTCAGGACAGCCTTGTCAGTAACATCCATATACAGGGAATCACCGAAAGATACCGTTGCGTAAAGAGCAAATCCAGCCTTGGCCATATCCTTTGATACAGTCCCTAACGTTGCGTCTTTATACTGGATAAGAATGGTGTCCTTTTCATCAATGGCCAGAACACCATCATTCTTGAGGCCATTCATAAGGAATTCTCCATAGAAGTAATCCTTATATCTGTAAGCAACAGCGCGGATTTCATCGCCTTTTACCTTACTGGAGATCGTCACCTCTACGGAGTCCTTACCGCAACCTTCGTCATAGACATAGAAATGTCCCTTGGAAGCCTGGTTATATCGATCCGCATCAAACTCCACTCGGCTATCGGCATTTTTCTTCCAGTAGACAGTTACGTTTTCAAATGTCTTTTTTTCATCTTTAAAGGTATATCGCACATCAACTGTCAAAATTTTCGCAGGATCAGAATAGAAGTAGTTATCGTGATTCTTACCTTCATTCACAATAAAGAAACTTCCTTTATAAAGGCCACCTGCACCAGCAAGCTTGAGATGGGCGTCATAGGTACCGAAGCCGCCCTCATTTTCTGTATAATGACATTCATAGCCGTCGTTATAGCACAAAATCATAGATACCTGAATGGTATCCCCTTCGGCATTCTTATCGTTAACGGTAACAACCACTTCGGCACTGTCCCCGTAATACCAAGGTTTATCCAGGGAGATGAAGTCCCGTTCACTCTTGGATGCTAGGATAAAGGCTACATTGCGTTTAATGACTCTTTCTGGATTTTCATCCTTGTAGCTGATAACCACGTTATCCCCATCCTGCACCTTGATCGTCCTGGATCCAGAACTCTTCTGAGCGAAGAACAGCATGGCATAGTAGAAACCGTCCCTAAGTTCTGCAGTCAGCACAATTCCCTTGGAATCAGAGGTACTGGTCACAGTAACTTCAACAGTATCCTTTTTAGTCAGGATATCGTTATCGCTAATACGAATTAACAAGGAATCGGAATAACTCCATACGGTATCGCCAATTTCCACATGTTCTGCCTTATTAAAATCAATACTTGCAGTGGTACCACCATTGTTACCGGTCTGACCATCGGTTCCATTCCAAATCGTTCCTATAAAATCTTTGCCACAGTAAATATCGATTCCCTTTTCGTCCTCACGATATTCACCAGAACAGCTTAGACCATCCACACCATCCTTGCCGTCTTCGCCGTCGGTTCCATTGATGCCGTCCTTGCCATCGGTTCCATTGACACCGTCCTTGCCATCGGTTCCATTGACACCATCTTTACCGTCGGTGCCATTGACACCGTCCTTACCGTCACTTGACTCGTATACGGGAATCTTGCTCACACCATAGGTTTTCCAGTCCCCTTCCAGGCAAAGCAACAATTCGCCCGTACTTGTCACATAGGACATTTCCCCTTCCATGGATTTCTTGCAGGAATCAAGGTCTGATTTTGCAGAAACAACCTTCAATCCTTGACGATTTGGAGAATCGCCCTTCTCCGCGGAGGATCCGTTATCATCCCCGCAGGCCCAAAAACACATAACTGCAACTAGCAGCAAAAATGAATATAAAATTTTTTGCATTTTCATATTTCCCTCTTATTCTATGCAAAATTATAGTAAGATTTTTAAATTTGAGATTGATAATGGAAATACATTACATTCTCATACTGGTAGGCATTAGCTGCATGGGTAGCTTCATCCAGCGGGTCAGCGGTTTCGGGTTCGGCATTTTCGTGATGACAATCCTCCCCCACCTACTGCCCAGTTATGGAGAAGCTACAGCCCTATCGGGTATGTTGGCAGGTTCCATGTCCATCGTCGTGGCCCTGCGAATGAGAAAGTTCATCGTCTGGAAAGAAGTTTTGCCCATCCTGGCCATTTTTGCCGTAGTCAGCTTTTTTGCTGTAGGGGCCGTGGCAAACTTCGATGACAAGATGCTGAAACATGTGCTGGGGGTAATTCTAATTGCGATCAGCATCTACTTCTTCTTTATCAGCGAAAAAATCAAGCTGAAGCCCACCATTTTCGTCCAGGCAGTCCTAGGGATTATTTCTGGAGTCATGGGAGGCCTGTTCGCCATGCAGGGGCCGCCAGCAGTGCTCTACTTTTTGGCATCTTGCGAGACCAAGGAAAAGTACATCGCCCACAGTCAGGTGTATTTCGCCCTAGGGAACCTAATGATGACGTTCTTTAGAGCGACAAACGGATTCGTAACACCTGCAGTAGGAGCCGCCTACGTTTACGGTTTGGCCTCCGTGATTCTTGGAGCTTTTATTGGCGGCAAGGTTTTCAAGAAAATTCCCCACAAGGTGCTAAAGAAAATCGTGTATGCGTATATGGCCGTGAGCGGAATCGTGGCACTAAACGGATGAGAGAGCTGGTAGTAGGTAGTAGACGGGAGGTATGAGGGCGGAGCCTGCGGCTCCTTTCAGGTAACTAATCGCGCCGATTGCACCTGGCTTATTAATTCATATCTACGTCACTAGATTCTTCGACTTCGTCGCTTCGCGACTTCGCTCAGGATGACACGCAGCCCCCCCCCCCACTCTTCACTATTCACTCTTCACTATTCACTGTTAATTATTTACTTTTGCTTCGTATGCGTGCTTTAATTCTTTCTGATATTCATGGTTCTGCAATCGCAGCACGACGGGCATTGTCCTTCTTCGAAAAGTTCGGCTGCGACAAGATTTTCTTGCTGGGAGACACTCTTTATCACGGGCCACGTAACCCGCTGCCCGAAGGACACGGTCCCATGGGAGTTGTGGATGCGTTGCGACCTTATGCGGATAAGATTGTAGCCGCCCGCGGCAACTGCGATGCCGACGTTGACTTGATGATGCTGGACTTCATCAAGATCGAAGATGAATATGCCGTAGTTGAAGATGGACCCGTGCGCTTGTTCCTAAGCCATGGCCATATTTTTATGCCGGAATGTTTCCCGTCTAACGCACTTTCTCAGCTGGACCCCACCCTTAAAGAAGACCGCCCCATTGACGCCTATCTTTATGGCCATACACACATTTACCAGCTGCAAAGGAACTTCAAGGGCGTGCTCATGGTAAATCCCGGATCAACCAGTCTGCCCAAGGGCGGCAACCCACCCACCTTCGGTTTCTACGACAACGGCAAGTTCAGCATCCACCATCTTGAAACCGGCGAAGAATTAGCTTCCGTCACCTTGTAACGCAGGCTTCACTTGCAGTTCACAAAGACCTTTTGATTCAGGTATTGGAACAACGTCTTTTCTAGGCTATCCAGGGCTTAGTCCTTGATGCAACGGACGGACATGGCGGAGGTTTTCAGACCAACGTAAGATCCGATGAAGTCCTGGTTGCCGTAGTAGAGGTTCCAGTAAGATGCCCTGTTTTCACCGATGATTTCGTGTGAGGTCCAGAAATTGGCTTCATCGCCAACGGACACGTAGAGTCCACGAGTGTCGCGATAGCCGGCAGGTTTTGCACCAAAGCCATAACGGTTTGTACCCACAGGGACCTCACCCATATCATCGTCATTCCAGCCGACAATAGTCTTGAGGCTCGTTCCAACACCTTCTTGACCGGCATTCTTCTTGAGCACATAATCATGAAGAATGGTAAAATCCCTCATCGTGGGAAGATGCCACCCTTCGGGGCAAGAATTGGCGGAACTCCACTGATAAAGTCTACCGTAAAGAGTGCAGTTTTCTTCCTGATCGTTGGGACACCAGCTGCCTTCTGTTTCGTAAGCAAGATTACGACGGAACCAGGTCTGACGGCCAATGACAACAATATCGTAGCGCTTACCGTCGCGAAGATCGCAGAATTCGTTCTCACCCACGTCGCTGCAAAGAGCCACCATGGCGGAATCCGGTTCGGTAGGCACAGGCAAAAGGGCCAGGGAATCGACGGCACTGTTATTAGATTTTTTCTGAGACGTAATAAGGGTAATCTTCTTTTTGGAAATAGGCTTCGCCTCGACCTTTGGCGGTGGCACGGGAGCCACGGTATCAACCGCAGGAACCGTATCGACAGGTGTTTCGACAGAATCAACTACTGTATCGGCGGGAGCAGGAACAGTATCAACGGGAACAATAACGACAGTATCCTTGGGGGGCGGTACAGGGTTCGAACGGAGTATGACGGACTCGTCTTTCTTGCATCCAAAAAGGACACTTGCAAGAAATAATGCAAGAATGCACAAAAAAGCCGATGTAAATAGACGAAATAGCTTCAATATTTCCTCGTTTCATCCCATACCACAAGGAAATATAAATACAATTTAACGAAATACGTCATGTCTAACCTTAATTATTACGTCAAAGAGCATTATCTGTTGCGACATTTGCATCATTTTTAAGCTATTATTCAAGTATGAACTACACGCCTTACCGTGACTTGTTAGCAAAATTGTTCCCGAACTACCTAAAAGTGAGGAAACTTCCTCTTAACGGAGGCATGAACTGTCCTAATTTGGACGGTACCAAGGGTTTTTCGGGCTGTTCTTACTGCAACAATCGCAGTTTCAGCCCTGTTTTTGACCAAGCCAAGGTCAGCATCCAGGAACAACTGGAAAAATTCGTGCCGAAACTGAGGGACAAGTACCCCAACGCCGGTATTTTGGCTTATCTGCAGCCTTATACAAATACCCACGCACCCCTGGAACACTTAAAGGGGATTATCGGCCCCATCATCAAGCATCCGGAAATTGCCGGTCTCGCCATCGGAACCCGCCCCGATTGCCTGGAACAGGACAAGGTGGACTACCTGGCGTCTCTAAACAAGAAGAAGCCCATAATCGTGGAAATCGGACTGCAGACAGCCAGCGACTTGACATTGGCTGGCATTAACCGTAGACATACTCTGGCGGAATTCGAAGACGCAGTCACCCGTTGCCAGGCAGCAGGTCTCTGCGTGACGACCCATGTCATCGTAGGCCTCCCCGGCGAAACCATGGACGACTTCAAGCGCACGGCCCAAGTGGTTCGCGACCTGCATCTGGCCGCCGTGAAAATTCACCCCCTGCATATCGTGGTGGGAACAGCCATGGCCGAGGATTACGCCAACGGACAGATTACCCTCCTGACATTCGAGGAATACTGCGACGCCGTTGCAGAAATGATCAAGATTATCGGAACCGAAACAGCCATCGAACGTTTTAGCGGTGAAAGCCCCAGCGAACTGCTGATCGCCCCCAACTGGTGTGGCGAAAGGGACAAGATTATCGCGCTGGTAAATAAAAAACTGGAAGGCTAAAAGACGTTTTATCCCATATGAAGAAAGGCTGCTGTTCAAAAAGAACCGCAGCCTTTTTAAGGTCCATTTCTTAATTAGACTTTCTTGAAAATCAGCGAAGTATTAATACCGCCGAAAGCGAAGTTGTTGGACATAAAGTATTCCACATCCATTTCGCGACCAGAACCGGTAATGTAATCCAGGGGAGCGCATTCCGGATCCACGTTCTTCAAGTTAAGATTGGGGCTGAACCAGCCACGATTCATCATGTTGATGCCAAGCCAGGCTTCAATGCCGCCACAGGCACCGAGGGAGTGACCGATGTAGCTCTTGAGACTGGATAGAGGAACGGCCCGATTCCTGAAGGCACCGTAAGTGGCCCAGCTTTCGGCAATATCTCCATGATGGGTAGCAGTGCCATGACCGTTCACGTAGCCAATGGCTTCGGGAGCAACACCGGAATCCAGAAGGGCAAGTTCCAGGGCGTGCTGCATGGTTTCCTTCTTGGGCTGGGTAATGTGGTCGCCATCGGTATTGTGACCGAAGCCCACCAGTTCTGCATAGATGTGCGCGCCACGGGCCTTGGCGTGTTCATATTCTTCAAGCACCAAGGTACCGGCACCTTCGCCAATGACCAGACCGTCACGATCCTTGTCATAGGCGGCAGGAGTCAGTTCCGGAGTATCGTTCTTGACGCTAGTTGCGAACAAGGTATCAAAGACTGCAGATTCTGTAGGATCCAGTTCGTCGGCACCGCCAGCCACCATCACATCCTGCATGCCATACTTAATGGCTTCGTAAGCGTAACCGATAGAAAGGCTTCCGCTGGTGCATGCGGTATTGGTGGTAATCAGACGTCCAGTCATGCCAAAGAACACGCTGATATTCACGGCGCAAGTCTGGGGCATAGAGCGGATATAAGTGGTAGCTGTAATCTTGGAGCAATCGTAGGGAGGATTCAACATGGAGAAGAAATCCATCAGAGGATTGACGCTACCCATAGAAGAACCGTAAGCCACACCCACTCGGCCAGACTTTAAAAGTTCGGTATCGCCAGTGAGGCCAGCCACCTGCATTGCCTTGTCGGCAGAGGCCAAAGCCAGGAGTCCCACGCGACCGGCACCACGGATTTTCTTGCGGGGGTATTCCGGCAAGTCATAAAGAATGGGTGCAGCCAGACGAGTGTTCATCTGGGTATACTTATCCCAATCTTCCATACGGACAATGCGATTCTTCAAAGACTTTAGGCTAGTGAAAATTTCATCCAGTTCCATGCCGAGGGAAGAAATGCAGGAACCACCGGTAACGACAACTCTACGACTCATGCCAAACCTCCATTTACAGAAATTACCTGGCGGGTAATATAGGCTGCTCCATCAGAAAGCAAGAACACAACCGTGGCGGCCACTTCTTCAGGTTTGCCCACACGTTTCATGGGAACTGCCGGCAAGATCATATCCAGAGGGGCATCCTTGATCATTTCTGTTTCAATGATGCCAGGAGCGACGCTATTCACCGTGATGTTACGGCTAGCCAGTTCGGTGGCCAAAGCCTTTGTGGCTCCGATAAGGCCAGCCTTTGATGCGCTGTAGTTTACCTGGCCACGATTACCGATAACGCCAGACACAGAAGAAATGGTCACAATACGTCCACGACGCTTGCGGCACATGGGCATTACAATGGGGAACATCACATTATAAAAACCGTTCAGGTTGGTATCGATCACCTTGTCCCAGAACTCGCCGGTCATGGCAGGGAAAGGCATATCGGCACAGACACCGGCATTGGTCACGACGCCATAATAAACGCCATTTTCGGCAATGTCCTTTTCGATTACTTCCTTGCACTGCTCGCGATTGCTGATATCAAATTGCAGAGTACGAACACAACCGCCATTGGCGCGAATCTTTTCGGCCAAGGCATCAACGGGAGCCGCATTTCGATTGTAATGAGCCACCACGGTGTATCCGGCATTGGCCAAGGCTTCGACAATGGCAAGTCCAATTCCGCCACTGGCTCCAGTAACCAATACACTCTTAGCATTTTCAGTCTTATTATTATCCATTTTACCCTCTACACACTCACAAACCCAAGGACGCCTTGGGATCAGGAACCTCTACGGTATTCAACGTTGCAGCAACGACCTGCTTTCCGTCTACCGAAGCGGATCCATCAAATGTTACCGCCATATCCATGCGGATGGTCTGGCGAACTTTTACCACGACAGTATCCCCCGTCTTAAACACAGGAATATCAGTCTTGAAACTAG
Source organism: Fibrobacter sp. UWH5 (assembly GCF_900142505.1). NCBI lineage: Bacteria > Pseudomonadati > Fibrobacterota > Fibrobacteria > Fibrobacterales > Fibrobacteraceae > Fibrobacter > Fibrobacter sp. UWH5. The sequence goes on from NZ_FRBB01000007.1 coordinate 98,713, forward strand.
ACACGCTCATAATAAAACCGACCTTCGGTTTTTCGCCTTTGGAACGTCCATAAATTCCCGACAGAGCGGAAATACTCTGCGCCATATATTCAAAGGCAATCCAGGCGGGCACACCGCCTAGATTTTCATCATAGAACATGCAGTCCTTGCGAATATCAATTTCCGTGGATATGGAAATCTCTTCTAGGCTATAGCTCTGGACTCGGTCCAGCAGAAGCATTTTACCCTTGTGGGGCACAAGTTCACTGACGGAGTCTCTTGTCTTGAATTCTTCAATCATCAGTATTCCTACATCTTAGCCGTTTTCTACAATAAGCGAAACGTTACATCCGCCAAAGGCAAAGGAGTTGCTCATACAATACTTCAACCCGTTGGCAATTTCGCCAGGAGCCACGAGATGTACCGCAGGGAATGCCGGATCCACCACCCCATCATTCAGATGAGCAGGCAACACTCCCCCATTTTTTAGGGACATACAACAGAACGCAATCTCTAGAGCACCGGCAGCCCCCAGAGAATGACCGGTCAAGGCCTTTGTGGAACTTACCGGGACAGACGCCCCATTTTCTTCGGAGCCGAACACCTTGGCAATGGCCTTGCTTTCCATGGAATCGTTCAACCTGGTTCCAGTACCATGCAGATTCACATAGCCAATCTGATCCGCTGAAATTCCGGCATCTTCAAGAGCGGCATGCATCGCCAGAACAGCACCCATTCCATCGGTCCGGGGTGCCGTAATATGGTCGGCATCGGCACTTTCACCACAACCAATCACCTTCAAGGTCGGCTCTGCACACAGTTCCGGGCAAGGCTCCCTGGTCACCACAAAGAAGGCTGCCGCATCGCCCAGGGTCAGACCTGAACGATTTGCACTAAAAGGATTGGTAGGCTGATCGCTCATCGCTTCTAACGATGCAAACCCGAGAATGACCGGTAACGAGGAAATATCCACCCCGCCCACAATCGCCACGTCACAATGACCGGCATAGAGACTATTTCGGGCAGAAATGAAAGCGCTGGCACTAGATGCACAAGCTGTGGAATGAACAAGAATCGTGCCCTTGATTCCATAACGTTCCGCAATAAACCTTGCAGGGAAATCAGCACGCTGCATATCCAGGACATAACCTTCTGGATACTTGCCCGTTTCTTTAAAACAACGCAATGCCGAAAGGGATGCCTCAGATCCATTATCGCAGGAACCGATAAAAATACCTACGCGGTCTGCACCAAACTTTTCAACGGCTTTCCTGATTGTATCATCCAGTCCGTCGCCATTTATACCAGACAAAGCCGCCTGAGCCAAACGGTTCACGCGATTATCGAACCACTTGTCAGCTACAGGAGGCAAGGTATTCGGATCAATCGATGCAGCCGGCCGCATAACGCCTGCCACATCGTACATGGTAAATTCACCGCGTTCCGCATTATTCAATTTTTCAAGAACTTCATGGTGATTGGCCATGTTACCACCGCCAAGAATGCAGTGGAAGGCAAAGTCATTAATGTATAAAGGACGCTTCATCAGTTTTCGCTAAGGGTAATATGGTAACGGTATTTTCGCAGCTCGTTCACAAGTTCAATTTCGGAACCAGACTTTTTGACAAGAAGGATTGTATTCCCGTCTTCAAGAAGGGTCCGTTCAAAGTCAGCCCCCTCCACCTTCTCACGGAATTCAAAACCAGCCTTTTCAAAATTATTCTTGAGAGCGTCAAAAGGATAAAAACAAACCTGGAAATCCGCCAGCACGTATTCAGCCTTCATCTTTTCGCCATCGATGAAGGAACTGGACAGGGATACAGAATCCTTGGTATAGGTCAATTCTGCAATGGTCGTACCAAAACCGCCAAACAGGTGAATCGAAAGAATGGAATCATTGGCACGAACCCAGGTGTCACCCGAAAAAGAGCTGGTATCGCCATCGGGTTTTGCAAAATGTCCCTCTAGACGCTGAGCCATGTCTATGGAACCAGACATGGCCTGTGTAGGCAGCAATTGTACGGAACGTCCATCGGAATAAAACACCGGGGCTGTTGAATCCGGTTTTACTACAGCCTTATGGCATGCCCCAAAAAACAGGCAACATAGACATGCTGCGGCAATAAAAAAAGCTCTCGGGGTAAGGAATTCCATCGAGAGCAAAGCTAGAAAATTTAAATTCACTCCCCGCTAAAGGGAGACAAAATAAAGCAACAAATAATGCCTAGAAGGGTCGCTAGGCCAAAGGTGGCGACCGGCACAAAACTACTAAAGGCTAGACTGCCAAAAGAAATCAGCGTGGTACAAGCCGAAAGCATAACCGCCAACGTGGTAACCAGATTCCTACGCCCCCCCTCCTTGAAGAATAGGGCATAATCGATACCGATACCAAGGGTAAGAATCACCCCTACAATGGCAAAGAAATTGAAATCGATTCCTGCATACCCAAAAACAGCAGCCAAAAAGAGGCACGCCAGAACAGGTGCGCGAATTATGCGGACTGCCTGACGAATTCTGTATACAAGAACAAGAACCAGGAATACAATTACATAGGCAACAGCTACCAGCAACAGAGACGCATGGGATAGTTTTGTCAGGGTTGCGTTAATATTCGCCATCTTGTTCACGGCATAAACTTTAGGTAGGTCTTGAGTCAGTGCAGCTGCATCAAATTTTAAAGATACGTGCAAAGGTAAAACCGCACTGTAGAATTTCCCGTTCACCTCGCCAATCCACAACATATTCAGAAGGCTCTTGATAGAAGAGGGGAAACGACTTTCGGGAGTTAAGTAAGCGGGTTCCGTAGCAAGGCTCGCCTTAAAGGCTGAATCGCTGACGATTCCCAGTTCGGACACAAATGACTGCACTGATGGAGCAAGCTGTTGAACAGCAGTCCAAGTTTTCTTCTGCGTTTTTACCGAAGGCAAGAAGCTGCTTGTGGCCAGAAAACCGGATAACAGGGAATCCGTTTGGGCGGACGCCAATTGCAGAGCAAGCGATTCCTCTCGCTGGAGAACCTCTTCAGGAGAATCGCCTTCTACAATGAAATAGTTGGCTGAAATTCCAAGGTTGTTAAGACGGGCGTTTAAAATTTCTGCGGCCTTCAGTTCATCGCTCATGCTATAGAGAGATCGCATATCCGTATGAACATTCAGCAGGTAAAGTCCCGGAAGCAACGCCACAACAAATACGCCTCCTAAAATTTGACGAAGATTGCGACCCGCAGGAAAACGTTCGTATACCTTCAGCACCTTTTGTGGAACGAGGGCTGGCAAACCTCCCTGGCGGCGAGGCTGCGAAATAACCGGGAACAACAAGGTAATTGTCGCAAAGGAACTTGCCAGCCCGATAAGCGAAAACACAGCCATCTGGCGCAACAAAGGGAATGCAGCAAATGTGAGGGCAATGTAGCTGAGTTCCGTGGTCATAAATCCCAACAGCAGTCCCTTGAAGATATGCCTGCGAACGTCCTTCACCCCATTCTTCCAGCTGGTAAAGAAATGAATGGCATAATCAATGCTCACGCCAATGACGCTGGTGCCGAAAACAAAAGTGAAAATATGAATCGATCCGAAAATAGCCCAGGTTCCAGCCAAAGCCGTAGCGGCGGCCACGGTAATAGACAAAACAGTAGCCACAAGGGGGAACACGGTTTTAAAGGCTAGCAGAAGAAGCAAAATGATCAAGGCCATGGAAATTCCAGAAATCCAGGCAATTTCGGACTGGGCGTTGCCAGAACTTTCATAACTATGGAAAGGTACGCCAGACTTGGCTACCTTCAGCCCAGGGTAAACCTGCTGCAGGGAATCCAAGGCTTTGTCCAATCGAGAGAGAACATGTCCCTTTGAAGCCATGGACGGTGTTTTTTCTGATAGGACGGCACTCCACATGACGTAATTAACAGGACTTTCCAATAAACCGTTTGCGGAATCCGTTGCGGTAAGCACCCCTTCCTTCAAGGTAAACTTGCCGCCCATCAATGGCGAATTCAGGGTGAAATATTCAAAGCTCTGTTCCCCAAGTAAAAGCGGATCCTGTTCAAGACGATTCAAGTCGGCCAGGGAGAATGCACCATAAACTTTCTGAAGAGCTTCGTTCTTCAAGGTTTCTACATCCCCGGACTTCAACATTTCACGTACAGGAGATCCCTGCAACACATAGCGATTTTCAAATAGAAAATCTCTGTTTTCCTGCATGGCATTTTCATCTACATGCAGACGGATTTCATCAAAAGATTCATCTTTTTCAAAGGACGCGAACAGCGCTTCAGCGGAAGCCTTGGCAATAGAAAAATTCTCGTGCCCCACCAGTACCGAAATATTCCGTATACTGCGAGCGCTCAAGACTTTTTCGGCTGCACTTACATGATGCAATTCATCGGAATCCGGCAACACCGAATAAAGATCGGACTCCACATTCCAGGGAACAGAAATACCGATAATCAAAAGAAGGGCGTGAAGCACAACCCAAATTGAGACACCGATTTTCTTATTCAAACCCATAGAATCACCAAGTTACGGATTATCTCTAAGAGTTTTATAGATCCTAACCGGAACGTTTTCTTCTGCAGAAATTAGCGAATCCATCTGGGATTCACTCATCTGCTTCTGGTCAGAAAGTTCATACACAACAGGGTTGCCTTCCCCGTCGGAAATGCTCATCTTGTCAAGACTTGAGGAGCCTTCAAGAACAATGCTCTCGATAACCTTACGAACAGCTGGTTCGCGAGGCACGAGGCCAATCACCACGTTCTTTCCTGCTTTCTCAAAATACACCGAGAAATTTTTCTCTAGCTCCTGACAGTTGCCAGAAAAGACCGCTTGTATCGTCCTAGAAAATTCGGCAAAGACCGGATTTTCCTGGGAAGAAATTTTCTTGATAGGGCCCTTTCCCGCCTGCTGGAAAATTCCGCTCTGAGTCACCATCATCAAGGAGGCAAAAGGTTTCAGGGTGTTCCACGAAATTCCATACTTGCTGGAAATCATGAAGTTCCCCGTAGAAACGAAATCGCGGTTCAGCTTCTTGATAGACTTCGTCTGTTTGAAATTTCCATAGACAATTCCATGGGAAGTCATCTGTTCAAGGGCCGCAGTTAATTGCTTGCGGGATCCGTCATTTACAGGATGATCAAAGACTGCGCCCAAAGCAAAAGTCGCGGAAACCATCAAACAAAAAACGGAATAGGCAAACTTGTCCAGGAATTTCATCAGTCTTCCTTATCCAATGCAGTTCTCACCCGATCAACGAAGCAGGCCGGGCAAGTCCAGAGGGATTCCTTCGTATTCATATCCACGGCCATCTGGGTACTTTCAGCCTTTGTCAGCACGGCACCCGTTTCGGCATCCATAAACTTGTAAGCCAGCTTCATACAGACTTCGTATTCAGTCAAGGTTACTTCGCAACGGATTCTCTGCATAAATACCATAGGGCGAATGTACTTCACATGCAGATCCACCACAGGCCAAAGGTAACCGCTGCGGGTCATATCCCTGTAATCATAACCGATTTTACGAAGCAAGGCACAACGGGCCACTTCCATGAACTTCACATAGTTCCCATGCCAAGCCACCTGCATAGAATCCACATCGTAAAATTCAACATTAAATTCGACGGTTTCTTTAATTTTCTTCATTTTAACCTGTCTAATTTAAACTGCGTAGAATTTCTGACGGATCAGTTCCAAGGTGTTGCGGAGATCACCTTCCAGCTGGCGATCACATTCCAGGGGAGCAAACTTAGAGAAGACCTGATCGTAGGTGTTCTGAAGATTGATCATGCGGTCTGCGGAAATTTCGCCACGTTCAAACCGAATGCGCACGGCCTGGGCAGAGGCCAACAGTACAGCAGCAGCCACCTGTTCAGAAAGTTCCAGAATGCGGATACAGTCACGGGACGCAATTGTACCCATGCTGACCTTGTCCTGGTTATGACATTCCGTGGAACGACTGAATACGCTCATGGGCATGGTCAAGTGCAAGGCTTCTGCGGTCCATGAAGACACGCCAATCTGTACAGCCTTGAAACCGTGATTGATATCGTAATCCCCCTTGGAGCCAGCCAGGTTAGGCGGCAAGTTGCGGTTGAACTTGATATCCACAATCATGGCCAGCTGACGGTCCAGAAGGTCGGCAATATTAGCCACCATGTTCTTCAGGGTATCCATGGCCAGGCAGATGTGACCACCGTAGAAATGGCCCCCGTGGAAAATATTGCGGGTGAAGGGATCCACAATGGGATTGTCGTTGGCGCTATTCAGTTCAATTTCAATAAGCTGGCGGAGCAGCGGTTCGGAATCGTAGACAAGACCGATAATGTGCGGAGCGCAACGCAAGGAATAGGGATCCTGGATTTTTTCGGGAACCACATTCTTGGCAACTTCCAGGTTCAAGCCGTCGCGCATCTTCTTGGCAGCCTTCATAAGTCCAGGATGAGGCTTTACCTCAAAAAGACGTTCATAATAGTGGTAGGCGTTGCCCTTCATGGCCACGGTAATCATGGCAGTAATGCGGCAGGCCAAATCGGAAAGGTACATGGCGCGGGAGAAAGCCATGCAGGCCACAGCATTCATAGCTGCAGTACCGTTCATGATGGCAATCGCTTCCTTAGGACGGAACTTGTGAGGAGTAATACCCAGTTCCTTCATCACATCCAGGGACTCGCGGACTTCACCCTTGTACAGAACCTTGCGTTCACCGATAACTGCGCCAGCCAAATAGGAAAGGGGCGTCAAGTCACCGCTGGCACCCACAGAACCTTCCTGAGGAATCAGGGGAAGGATGTCATTCTGCAGGAACGTCATCATAATCTTCAGAAGAGCATAGCTAACACCGGAGCAGCCCTGGGCCAACGTGTTCATACGAACTGCCATGATGGCGCGGGTCGTTTCAGGATCGAAATAGTTACCCATGCCACAGCCATGGAAACGGGTCAGGTTTATGGGCAACTGGTAGTAATGTTCCGGCGGGAGCGTCTGGGTGCAGGAATCTCCATAACCAGTCGTTACGCCATAGATGCCACCATGTTCAGCCAGAGCCTTATCCAGGAATTCTGCGCCGGCATCAATCATTCTCTGGAAGGCTTCGGAACTATCCAGTTCAACATTGACCTGCTTTTTGGCAATGGCCACCACATCTTCGACGGTCAGTTTTCTGCTACCAACAACTACAGTTTCCATAATCATTCCTCAATCATCAAAAATTTTTCTGTCTGCGGATCAATCTTCCCAGAAGTTGTAAAAGTTATACCACTGGTATGGATGTTTCAAACAGAGTTTTTCCAAAATCGATGTGTATTCCCGCAGCAACAACTTCAGACGTTCAGGGCGTTCCTTACGGGAACATTCCAATGAAGTCTTGGCTCGAATCACATGCATCTCATAAGTGGATTTAATATCGAAATCCTTCTTGCGGATTGCGAACATAAAATAAATCGGGGCGTTCAGAATTCCTGCCAGAGAGAAGGAGCCTTCCGGGAAGTTCGCCTTTTCGCCAAGAAATTCCGTTTCCAGTTTGCGGTCGCGGGAATTGGCAGAGGTTCGGTCCCCGGCAATCACCACCAGATTACCGGCAGCAATCTGATCCTTCATCCAGACGGCGGTATCGACGCCGATATTATTGGCATCAACCACATGATCCATAAGATCGGGATTTAACTCTCGAAGAAGTGCGTTAAACTTTGAGGTACCCGAGAAATCAACGACAGGGAAAACTTCAAAATCCTTCTGGGTATGATATTCATCGTAACCCGTAAGCGAACGGAGCATTTCCATATTGCCTAGATGAGAGCAAAGGAGGAATGCCCCTTCCCCACGATTCAGCTGATCCACCAAGGCATTCAAATCATCGTCTTGTGTTTCGATGTTGTTCAGTTTGATGGCCCCTTTCCAGCCAAGTAGCTTTTCCATCATGGAAAGGGCGAAGGACAAAATGTGTTTATAGGGCCCAAGAAAATCAGGACGTCTTTTTTGAACGCGAGCCAAATGTTCCAGATAAATCCGTGAGCGGGCTCGTACCGGCTTGGCCCCAATCCAAAAGAAAAAACAAATAATCGCCGTGCAGACTTCTACGAGGAACAAAGGCAAATGGCACACAATCCAAAGCATAAAGCGGAAGTGCCAGAGGCTACCTCCAACTTCTTTCACTTCGGACCAATGCTCCGATCTTACCTTTTCGTTTTCCATAAAATGCCTTTGAAAAAATCTACTTCTTCTTAAAAAGTCTGCGAGCAAGAATCATGGGACTGCGAAGGAACATGCCGCAGCACAGCTTAGTGTGCGTTGCAGATATGGCGACATTGTCGTGAAAAACACGGAAGTTGGAAACACCGTCTTCGGGATAGCTAACCTTGATGGGATAGAAGCGCATCTTAAGGCCCTTCCAGGAAAGTTTCACTAGAATCTCAATATCGAAGCCCATTCGGTAATTGCGAATTTTCTTTGCTACGGGCCAGACACTAGCCAGCGGATAAACTCTGAAACCGCACATGGAATCAGGAATTTCCCTGGACATGGTTTCAATGGACACCCAGAAGTTGGTAATCTTGCGCCCCTGCTCACGAGCCTTGGGAACGGTTTCGTCATACTGGGGGAAGCCGCCAATCAGATCGTCAGGATGCTTTTGCGCGGCCTTCACAAAGAAGGGAATCTTGCCCATGTCATGCTGACCATCCGCATCCACCTGCAACGCGTGGGTAAAGCCAGCCTTTACAGCCGCTTCAAGGCCAGAACAGACAGCCTTGCCCTTGCCACCATTTACGGCGTGGGTCACAAGAATGGTATTGGGAACTTCACTAGCAATCTGTTCCAGAATCTGATGCCCTTCGGGCGCATTACCATCGTCCACAAGAACAACCGGTATGCCATAAGAAGCCAGCACATCCACCACATGACGGGACGCCGCCTCATGACGGTATACAGGAACGACCGCACAAATCTTAATATCAGTCAAACTAGCCATTCAAGCCACCTACATTCATAGTGAAGGAGCCATTTGACAAGGTCTTTTCGCCCAATTCATCGGTATAGTTAAAGGAAACCTTTCCTGCTTCCTCATCATAGGAAATTTTCACATTCACCGGCGTATCCGGGAAAATGGGATTTGCAAATTTCGTTCGATGAATCTTTGAAAGTTCCTTGGGAACATCCAGGAAATTACGGGCCAACTTAAGAACCATGTCAACCTGCACCACGGCGGGAAGCAACTTGAACTCCGGGAAATGTCCGTCGTAATAATCACTTGTCGCAGGGAAAATCAGCTTGGCGGTCAGCACGCCAGTCTCCCGACGGAATTTCAAAATTCTGAAATTGGGACTTTCAGCTAAACCAAAGAGCGCTTGCACATCACGCATGCGGATCTTGCCTTCGGTATTCTGAGGCAATTCTTCTAGATAGCGCCACTTCTTGGGAGACACCGTATTTTCGATGAACTTGACCAGGTAATCGTGGAAGAAATTATTCATCTGAAGTTTGGTGGAGCCCGCAAACTTTTCACGGCCTTCGGCATTCAGCACAATGGCTGCAGCCAAGTACTGACGCTTGCCCACCATGGGAACCACACGCACATCCTGCACCAGCCCCGTCTGCTTCAAGCGGTTTTCGACTTCGGGCAGGGAGATTCGCTTTTCTTCAATCTTTACGATAGAATCGGAACGTCCCTTCAAGAGGAATCGACCGTCATCGTAAATATCTACCAGATCGCCTGTGGTAAAACCATCCGGTTCCAGGATGTAGCTGGACTTGATGTTCAGACAATCATTTTCGCCCAGACTCATCTTGCAGACTTCAAAGGGTGTCCACACAGGGCCATTCTTAGACTGTCGATAGGCAATGCCACCTGTTTCTGTACTGCCATAGATTTCCATGGTCCAGTAGCCAGTCAGTTCGCAAGCCCTTTCGGCAACTTCCTTAGGCAAGGGACCACCGGAAGAATAAATGATGGGAGCGCACTTAAAATCGAAAGGCTTGTCGCTATCGGCGGCCAGGCGTTTCAAGTATGCAGGGCTTGATGCAATGACAGCCTTTTCATTTACGAGGCCGGCAAGTTCCTGAGGGAAGTCGATTCGGCGTCTACGGAAAGGCAGTCCTGTGGCGATAGGCAAAAGTACCGAGAACAGCAAACCATAAATATGATGATGGTTGACCGTACTATAGACCTTGTGGTCTACCCAGTCATTACCAAAGACCTTCACCAGTTCAAACAGTTCGTTCTCAAATTGCAGGAACAGCTTGAATACGGCCTTAGGTTCGCCAGTGGTGCCTGAAGTGTACATGACCATTTCGGCCTTGGACTTATCAAACTTCCCAAATTTCAGGTTTGCGGTATCGGAAGTTTCGCCCTTCAGGATATCCTGAATCAGGGAAGCCCCATCGGCCGCCGTACCAAACGGTTCGTCGGTAATAAACCCATATTCAGGCTTCTTGATTTCCTTGATGAAGGCATCCTGGCGATTGGCAGTCACGAGAGCCTTACGGCCACTCTGCAACATGGCAAGCAGGGCCACCACAAAGAAATAGGAGTCTTCGCAATGCAAAATCCAGGGGCAATTATCCCGGGATTCCAAGAAGGAACGAACCTTGGAAACGTCACTTGTAAAGTCAGACCATGTCTTTACGCTTTCACCATCAAAACTGACAACAGCCCCTTCGGGGCGGGAATTCAATTCCAAGTCGCAAACAGGAACATAGGATTGCAATTTACTCTGCATAATCTTTCGGATCAAAAATTCAACGGCAAAAAATACACCGATTAAAATGTAGGAAAAAAGCCCGTTGTACAAGGACCACAAACGGTCAGAACCAACGAACACGGTGGTTGCAGACACACAGGCGTTCGCCACAAAGAAGATGCACCAGGCAAAAGTCACCCTGTCGCAGTACCGTTCCACATAATTCCTGCTTGGCGAAGTCTTGATAGTCTTATCGCCCAGGTTGGCCATGCGGAATACGAAACTAGGCTTTTTCCATAGGGTAAAGCCAAAAAAGGCGAGCAAGCTCAAGTTCACCAACACGGGGTAGAACTTCAGGAACAAAATGTTGTCTGCAAAAAAGGAGACTACCCCACAGACTAGGATCAGCACAACGAGAACCGCTGCCTTTATGGAATTCGCGCGGCCGAGTTCCCCTGCCCCACGGTTGCGGGTAAAATTGAGGAACTGATAAAAGGCAAGCGCCAAGAGCAAAATGCTCAAGCGCCTAGGAGAAAGTCCCCAGAACTCCATCCCGCAAAAGACGAGTACTGGGTACAGAACAGAGATTGCGGTAAAGAAGACCTTTCCCGCTATAGATTTCATTATTTGGATTCCGCAGTCTGGATCAGGTTGTAGATGGCATCCACCACATCCTGAAGGGTACGCACGGTCTTGAACACTTCGGGATCGATATTGCGAGGAAGGAAGGACTTCAACTTCACAATCAGGTCCACAGCATCGATGCTGTCCAGTTCCAGGTCTTCGTAAAGACGAGCCTCGGGCGTAAGCTTGGCCTCATCCATTTCGAATTCTTCGATGAGGGCGGTCTTGATCTTATCAAAAATTTCCTGTTTTTCCATTTGTGTACCTTTAAGCCCTTATGCGTCAGTGTGCTTGGAAATGTATGCGGCAAGAGCATCCACAGAGGCGAAATGCTTCTTGGTTTCTTCGTTAGCCACAGTGAAGGTCACGCCAAAATTTTCCTTGATGGCAATACCCAATTCCAGAGCGTCGATGGAATCAAGACCGAGACCTTCACCCTTTTCGTTTTTACCAAAAATGGGAGCCGCATCAACAATGTCGGCCGGAGTGATATCTTCCAGTTCCAGTGATTCGATCAGCACTTCCTTAATGCGGGTGTTCAGATCAGACATGAGACCTCCAAATGTTTATATACATGACAACCGAGTCAAGAGTTACAAAAATACGATCAGGCAATATAGAAAAAATTATATTTGAAACTGCTTTACACCCCTCTAAAAAGGTTTCGGAGAGTGGAACATGTTTGACTTTTATATTAACGACAATATTGACGCTGTAAACGCCAAGTTCGAAGCTCAGAAGATTGCATTTGCCCCCCTTAGTTTCCAGGCCGCCCGCGCCCTGCGCAACCTGGGAATCCTGGATGAAATTAGCAACGCCCGCAAAAAGGGAATCAAGATTTCCGAACTATCCCAGAAGTTGAACATTTCTCTCTATGGAATCGGCGTACTGGTAGAAATGGGACTTGGCATGGGAGCTATCAAGGTCCACAAGGATTCTGATGACGATGACCTGCGCCTTACCCTAGGCAAGATCGGCTTTTTCCTCATGAAAGATGAAATGACCCAGGTAAACATGGACTTTTCCCAGGACATCTGCTACCGCGGTGCCGAAAATCTGGAAGAATCCATCCTGAAAGGCAAGCCCGCAGGACTCCCCCACCTGGGACCGTGGAAAACTGTTTACGAAGGTCTTTCCCAGCTGACCGAACAAGAAAAGAAGAGCTGGTTCGGCTTTGACCATTTCTACTCTGATTTGGCCTTCCCCGAAGCCCTGCCCATCGTTTTCGAGAAACCCGTTGGACGTCTCTTTGACATCGGAGGCAATACTGCCAAGTGGGCCATTTCCTGCTGCAAATACAACGCAGACGTAAAAGTTTCCATTATCGATCTTCCGGGCCAGACCGCCGTTGCCGAAAAGAATGCTGCCGCAGCGGGTTTTGCCGAACGCATCAATACGCTCCCCTGCAATGTGCTGGACGAAACCACCGCTTTCCCCACCGGAGCCAATGCGGTATGGATGAGCCAATTCCTGGACTGTTTCTCTCTGGAAGAAATCACCAAGATTTTGACAAAGATCCGTAAGGCTGCAGCCCCCGATACAGACGTCTACGTTCTGGAACCCCTTTGGGACAAGCAGCGATTCGAAGCAGCAGCATATTCCCTTCAGGCGACATCACTGTACTTCACCTGCATCGCCAACGGCAACAGCAAAATGTACCGTTACGAAGAACTGAAAAAGGCAATCGAAGTAGCAGGTTTCGAGCTGAAGGAAGCTCACCACAATGTGGGCCCCAATGCTTATTCCCTTCTTCGTTTCCGTATCAAGTAAGACGCTCTTTTTGTAAGGAATCTTATGACAAAGAACGTTTATATCCAGCGACTGGCAAGTTTCATTCCCAACGACGCCCAACCCAAGCCTGACGTATCTTTCGTCCCGATGCTTACCCGCCGTCGCCTGACCTATGTTTCCCGCATGGTCGTTCTCGTAAGCGATATGGTATCCAAGGATAGCGAAGGCAACAAGTTGCCTCCTTGCAAGGTGACGTTCGCCTCTCAGTTTGGCGAAATCACCCAGCAGCTCAAAATATCCCAGGCGCTAATTGATACGGGCGCGGTATCTCCGGCCCATTTTAGCCTTTCGGTATTTAACGCCTCTGTCGCAAACGCAACCATTCTCGAAAACAACACCGCAGGCTACTCAGCCGTCTTCTCGGGAAAGAGCGCCTTTACGACTGGCCTCACCGACTGTATCGCCGCCTTGCAAAATTGCGACGACGCTACGGAACGAACCTTCATCTTTGCAGACGAACTAATTCCCGAAACTTACGCACCCGTGGCAGGAGTCCCCTACCCCAATGCCGTTTGCGGTCTCGCCCTCCGACTCACCACCGACGAGGCTAAGGCCGACAAGGCCTACAAGGGAATCAACCTGAATTCTCAGTTGGAGTACCTCAAGATGCTTCAGGGGAATTTTGACACCGCGGCAGAACAGGCCATCGCTTTCCTGAGCGCCCTAGAAATGCAGAAGCAACCCGTATTCTAGACTCCATGCAGAAGATTATCTACATCTACCGAATTGCAGTAAAACTTTTCAGTTTTGCATTTTTTGGTTTATGCAGTCTAGGATTGGCCCTTGGGCTTTTCCCCATTATGCATGTCTTGGCCGGATTCTCCGAAAAAAAGTTTAAGGCCATTGCCCGACGTTTCAACCATTGGTATTTCAAAGTTTTCGTAAACGTCATGAAGACCATTCGGTGCATCAGCGTAAACGTCGAAAACAAGGAACAACTTTCGAATATCAAGTCCAAGGTGGTTATCGCCAACCACCCATCCCTACTGGATGTGGTCATATTATTTTCGCTGATACCCAACGCAGACTGTATTGTCAAGGGTTCACTCATCGAAAACAAGTTCATCTCCTTGATCGTACGCAACCTTTACATTCCAAACACAATTCCTTTTGACGAACAGATGGAACGGGCAAGGCAATCCATGGAGGAAGGCAATAACCTGATCATCTTCCCCGAAGGAACCCGTTCTAGGCCAGGTCAACCCTGGGAATTCAAGAAGGGAGCCGCACGTTTCGCCCTATTCTCCGAAAACGATGTCGTACCCATATTTTTCGGCGGAAACGAAAAGATTGGACTCCGGAAGTGTGATAAACTTTTGCAGTACCACCCCACGGAACGCTACCAGTACAACCTTAAAGTTCTACCCCAGATATCTGTGGCACCATACAAAGGTGTACCTATGACGAAGAGTGCCATTAAACTCACCGAAAAAATGAAGATGGCGCTTGAACAGGAACTTTCAAATGTCTAACTTTGGTATTATGAAAAAAACAGTCGCATTTCTTGTTTTGGGAACGTCAGTTCTCATGCTCACCTCATGTGGTGGCGGTAAATTCCAAAAGTTCCAAACTTCAGAACAGATGAACACTCCTTTTAACTGCTCGGGCCTCCACATGCGAAATGCCCAGTGGCATTTTGTGGATGATTTTGGTCAAACCGTAGATGCCATCGGAACCTGCAAGAAGGGAATGAAACACGGAAATTTCAAGTTTTCCATCAACGGCACGGTTGTAGCCAAGACTAAGTACAACAAGGACATTGAAATCAAGTCCGTATGTATGCTGGATCCCAAAAATTCCGTTAGCTTAGCTTCCTGCATGGAACAAACCGCAAAAAATAACATCGCAAACATAGAGCCTGTTGACGCAGAAGACGACAGCGACTTTTTAGACGAAGAATAATTCAAAGAGAGACGTTATATGTCAAAGAATACAAAGACCGTTAAGGCCCCCAAGGCAGAAAAGAAAACCTCTGGCAAGTCCGGCACCCAGACCAACATGTGGACCGGCCGTTTCGCCAGTGGCATGGCTCAGTCCATGGTTGACCTCTCCTTCAGCCTCCACTTCGACTCCGAACTGATTGAAGAAGATATCGAAGGCAGCATCGGTCACGGCAAGGGTCTGGTAGAATCCGGCGTTTTGACCAAGGCTGAATACAAGAAGATTTGCGACGGCCTCAAGACCATTCTCGATGACTATCATGCAGGCAAGAACCTGTGGCAGCCTTCCGACGAAGACATTCACATGGCAGTGGAACGCGTTCTCACCGAACGTATCGGCGCTCTGGGCAAGAAGATCCACACCGGCCGTAGCCGTAATGACCAGGTCTGCACCGACTTCAAGCTTTACATGCGTCACCGCGCTGCTGAAATCCGCGCTCTTGAAATTGAATTGATGGACGTTGTGCTGGATCTTTCCAAGAAGTACTTCGGCAAGCTGATGCCGGGCTACACCCACCTGCAGCAAGCTCAGCCCATCTACTTCAGCCATTATCTGATGAGCATGTTCTTTGCCGTTTCCCGCGACGTGAAGCGCTTGGATAACTTCCTGGAACTGCACTCCCAGCTGCCCCTGGGTAGCGGCGCCATGGCTGGTTCCGCATTCCCCTACCAGCGCGCATTGGTTGCAAAGGAACTTGGCTTCAAGGATGTGAGCCCCAACTCCATCGACGCCGTAAGCCATCGCGACATGATGCTGGAATTCAACGCCGACCTCGCCATCATCGCAAACACCATGAGCCGTTACGCCGAAGATTTCGTAAACTGGAGCACCAGCGAATTCGGCTTCCTCACTTTGCACGATGCATTCAGCAGTGGCTCTTCCATGATGCCCCAGAAGAAGAACCCGGACTCCATGGAACTGATCCGCGGTAAGTCCGGCCGTATGCTGGGTAACTTCAGCGCCATGTACACTCTGGTGAAGGGCGCCCCCCTCTCCTACAGCCGCGACCTGCAGGAAGACAAGGAACCGGTATTCGACAGCGTCCACAACGTGAAGGTGATCCTCCGCGTCATGAAGGAAGCTCTGGAAACCGCACGCTTCAACTTCGACAAGATGCAGGCCAAGATGCTGCCGGCTCTCTTGGCAACCGACCTGGCTGACCTTCTGGTGGAAGCAGGCGTTCCCTTCCGCGATGCACATCACGTGGTCGGTAGCCTGGTTGGTGAAGCCGCTCGTAGCGGTAAGGAATTCACCGAACTGTCCGACGAATCCTGGGCAGCCGCCGGCGTTCCCGACGTGCAGAAGATGAAGAAGACCCTCACCTTCGAATACAGCGTTAGCCGCCGTAACATTGAAGGCGGTACCGGTCCCAAGTCCGTGAAGCAGCAGTTCGCAAAGGCCGAAGCTCTTCTTAAAAAGTTTAAGAAGTAAGATTCGATCCTGAAATCTACAGAGCATTAAAAAGACCGCAATTTGATTGCGGCCTTTTTTTGATAGAAATTTATCTTAAATTATTTCACAGTAATGCGGTTCTGCTTCAACAGGATTCCATTTTCCGTAACACGGACCAAGAGAACCTTATTCTTGAAAGAAGCCAGGTTTACGCCATAGGACGTTCCGTTGAAATCTGCCCCATAAACCTTATTTCCCTGCATGTCAAAGATAGCGACATTCTTGCGAGAATCCCCCGAAGCGAATACCTGAAGGTTATCGTTTTGCAAACGGAGTTCAACATTAAACGTCGTAATTGCCGACAAGGCTGTAACATCCTCATTGGTTGAAAATTCATCTACAACAATACTGGGTCTTGTCAACACACGATTTGATTTTTTCACATCCAAGGAAACTTCATACACTTCCCCGTTAATCGTGAAGCTTTCTTTATAAACAACAGGATTTGTGTATTTCGGGACGGTAGATGTAATGGTCAAGGTTTCTTCTGATTCATTATAGTCTATGTTCAAGAAATAAATCATCCAGGAATTACGAACGTAGCTTTTTACGCCGCTAATGGTTATAGGTTCAATAGAGGCGTCCTCTTCAACGGTCTGCTGCAAGGAACCATAAATTTTGAAAGCGTCTTTTTTCACATCACAAGTCGTCACCTTTACACCCTTCTTGGTAGTAAAGCAAATATTCTTGTTTTCTTCCATAATGCCATAAAGGTTGATTCCAAGATCAAGTCCAGACCAGGATTTAAAGCCATAAAATTCAGTCACGTTTTCTGAACCAGGGAACGGATCATCGACAAGATATTCTTGATTCCCGCCGTCATTATAATTGGGAACCATCTTCGATCCGGCCTCCACCAAATCTACGTATTGATGGAACGCATCGTCATTTAAAGAGCTATTCCAGACATATTCATCATAATCAACATGCCAGATCAGCAAACCATGACTGGGCAATACAAAATCCCACTTATTTTTCTGTCGATTTTCAAGAATAAACCATTCATCGGGATTATTCGGGACGGGAATCATATAGGCCTTATTAGAAATTTCCAGAGGTTCAATGGTAATGACATCGGCCTTCAAATCCAAGGTATCAAAGTCCAGCCATCCCAAAAAATTCTTTTCAAAGGCATTATAACCAGGAGCTACATATCCGTTGCCGCTGTGGACTCCCAAAGTCATCACGCCCCAGCCGTGTACGCCAGGAGCTTGAACACCCCATGTTTTTACCCAATTTAAATCCACGCCATTTGTGCTATAAAGGTCATACAATCCTAAAGCATGGCCAAACTCATGAACAAAAGGAGAAAATACAGCACCATTGCCCCAAATTATGATGTGGGTATTGAACGTCTTTCCATTTCCTGCATCTACGCTCCCAAGGTAGCTCATGTAGGACTGTGCGCGTTTTTCATCCTCTTTCCCCAAGGTTCCTGCAAAAACAACAGAAAGGTTATCAACCTCGCCATCACCATCAGCATCATATTTTGCTGCATTAAAGGCTGCATTTTCCTTCAACTTGGCGGCGACTTCTTTAACCAAGCTATCTAAGCCAAAACCAACATAGAAGCTGAATTCCTCGTCCAGCTTCGCTGTATACACATCAAACTCAGGCACAAACTTTCCCACAGACTGATCGATAAAATAGTCACGGATAGAACCAAGATAATTATTCCTGGAATAACCGACCTCATTCAGCATGTCATCAAAGTCCGAGAGGTCTGATCGGTGCTCGGAATTGTCATACACCAGAACCACCGGAAATTTATTGGTTCCGGCAGTATAGCCCAGGGGCGAAGGCTTTCGCATAAATTGGGGACCATTGCCTTGGTTTGCCTTTATGTTCGCCCACGCAGCCGGTCCCTTTCTTTCGATTTTGGGAAGTTTATTGAAAAATGAATTGCTTTCAGAAGTCGCAGCTAAAGTTTCCGCAACAAAAAAAAGTACCGCAAGCATTGCGGCTAAAAAATTAGAATGTTTCATTTCTATGTTCTCCTTTAGTGGAGCCCAAAGATAGTTTATTTAAACAAACCTACATACCGCGAAACAAAAATAGAATAAGTTTGTATACATCGCCTGTTTTATAAATTCATACAAAGAAACCGTGACCCAAAAGCCACGGTTCATTTTTATAAAGCTTGTTTTTTAGAAGACTACTTCTTATCCTGCGGAACCAGGCGTTCCACGATGCGGAAGAGGTCGTTATAGATTTCCAGGAAGTCTTCTACCCAGATGGGGTCGCGTTCGCCCACCACATGGAAGGTTTCTTCCAAAGTATGACGGGCATTGTAAGGACCAACCAGGCTGCCCGTAGGAATGGAAACATTCCCCTGATAGGCGGACTTGGCCACGATGCGGGCACGATAGCTTCGGCGCAAACGGGAAATCAGGGCGGCACGGAGGGCCAGCAGTTCATCGTGAGCCAGCAGGAATCCACCAGCCTTGATCCAGGCTTCAACCTGAGTCAGGCGGCGCAAGGTGGCGTCACGTTCCGTTGCGGGAATCAACTGGCGCTTAGTAGAAAGAGTCTGCTTGATTCTTTCGGAAATCTGGGACAGCAGAGATTCATTCCAGATGAGCAAGGGGCTTTCGGCAAATCGGTTGTCGGTCTCCACCTTGGGCGTATGGGTCGCAATCCAGCGGTCCAGCTTTTCGGCCACCATGCCTGCTTCGGGCAGACGGTCAACGGCGATATACTCACCGGCACGATTCAGCAGGTTGTCGGCATAAACCATACGCCAATGCGGCAGCTTTCCGGTCTTGCGGATAGCATCTACACTCTGTCGTAAAGATTCCAAACGGTCCTGCATAAAAATCCTTCAGTATCAAGCCTTACTGCTTCTTATCCATCATCTGGAGCGGGGTCACGCCAATTTCTACGCGGCGGTTCAGTCGGCGATGTTCTTCGGTATCGTTAGGATACTTGGGCTGGTGTTCGCCAAAGCCTGCGGCAAAAAGACGATCCGGGGGGAATCCCTGGGCAATCAAGGTCTTCACCACATTCACTGCACGTTCCGTAGAAAGATTCCAGTTGGTATAAGTATTGGATTTGATGGGAATGTCATCAGTAAAACCGCTAACCATGATTACATCCGTAGAATCCAGTGCGTCAAGAAGGCCCTTGCTGATTCCCTTAATCACGCCCACACCTTCGTTGGTCAGGTCGGCACCGTTCACCGGAAAAAGGAAGGATGCCTGAATCTGGATCTTACCCCCTTCCAGGGCGATAAGGCCAGCCTCGATAGAGGTCTGCAAACTCTTGGAAAGAAGGGCGTTACGTTCAGCGGCAATCTTGCGCATTTCTTCCTGACAGCTCAGCACTTCCTCTTCGGTACGGGTAAGGTCTTCGGCCTTCTGTTCCTTGAGGGTCGCCATGGCCACAAAAGCCAAGATGAACAACGACACCAGGGCAACGCCCAAGTCCGTGTAGGCCATCCAGGGATTGCTGTTTTCGTCTCGCTTGAAACGCATAGATTATTCCTCGACCTTGTTCTCTTCGGAAGAGGCGGATGCAACAGAGTAAGAGCCCGGACGCTGAGTCTGTTCCAGAACTTCCAACAGGATTTCCTGAGTTTTGACCGCATTTTCCATAAGCACTTCGCTGGCACGTTCGTGGAAGGCTTCCAGAGACTGATTCAGATGTTCGATGAAGTTTTCTTCTTCGTCGCGTTCTGCAGTATCGCCGCTGAGCTTTTCAAGAATGGTTTCAAGACCAGCGCGGAGCATTTCAAGGTTGGCGCTCAGTTCAGACTGGTTGACTCGCATGAGTTCTGCCGTTTCTACGATGTTGCCGCCAAGAGCGTCGGTTGCTTCCTTTTCCTTGACAACGCGTTCGTCGATGCTGACGGTAAGAGCCTTCTGGGCTTCGAGCAGAGTTGCAGAAGTTTCGGAAAGTTTCTGGAAGGCGCCCAGGATATCGCTGGAGAGGCCAGCCAGCTTTTCGGAAACAGAAGCGGAAAGTTCTGCAGAACCGGCCTGAGCCTTTTCGGCCACCTGAAGGGCAACGTTCTTGAGAGTTTCAAGACCATCGCGCTGGGCATCCACATTGGCATTGGTACGTTCTTCCAGGCGCTGCATGAATTCATTCCACTGTTCGTTGGACTGCTTGACCTGTTCAGAAATGGAATCTGCAATGCTGTTGGAAGTATCGGCCAGAGAACTCTGGGCAGATTCGCTAACCTTATAAAGGCCATCATAAACGCTGCCAGAAACATCGCTCAGGGCAGACTTCACATCGTCAGCCACACTGTTAAGGCCAGCCTTCACGCCGCTGGCAATATCGCCAAGACCAGAATCCAGTGCAGAAGAAAGGCCGTTCAGCTGATCTTCAAGCTTAGACGGAATAGATTCCACAGAAGCAGACAGAGCCTTCACGCTGTTTTCCATGGGAGCAAATGCAGTAGAAATAGAAGCGCTAACAGAGCTACCCAGATCCTTGACGGATTCGTTCATGCCGCTCATGGCAGAAGCCAGAGATTCATTCAATGTCTTCACGGAAGCAGACATTTCTGCAGAAACCTTTTCTACAGAGGCGTTCACGTTAGCAGAAACCTTGGCCACGGAATCAGAAACATTCTGGTTCATCATGGTGGTGGCGGCGGTCAGTTCCTCGCCCACCTTAGCCACAATACCACCCAGGCCATCCTGCACAGCAGAAGTCACCTTGGCCAGATTCTTTTCCACAGCGTCAAACAGACGTTCCAGTTCATTCTTGTTCTGTTCCAGTTCGTCACCGGTTTCGCCCTGAAGATTCAAAGTCATGGTATCCAGGCGGGCCATAAAGGAATCGCGGGCATTGAGCAACAGGGAGCGGCTAGTATTCAAAATCAAGGCGGCAAACAAACCACAAAGGCTAGTACCGAAAATACCCTTCATACCCTGGAACAAAAGCTGGATAGTATCCAAAGTTCCCTGGGTGGTAGAATTGTCGATGGCACCACCGGCTGTGGCCACGGAATACATCAAACCGAAGAAGGTTCCCATAAGGCCCAGCAGAATAACGGTACCGCCAGCGCTACGGGGAACGTTAATGCCCACATTGCTGTTGAGCACTTCGAAAGCGATGGGAGAATCCAGACGAATCCTTTTTGCCATCAGGCGGTTGGCCAGCTGAATGCGGTTAGCCACAACACCTTCACCAGACACACTGTAAGAACCGCGGCTTTCGCATTCGTCTAGCACCAGGTTTTCAGCTTCGATCAAGTTCAACTTCTTAAGAGCCAGAAGCTGTTCCATCACGAACACGACAAAGATTGCGCCCATGATCACCCAGCCAAACAGCGGAGCGCCAAAGTACAATGCGCCTGCCACCAAAACGACAAGGCCCACAATGGTGAGTAATAAGATGGAACTAAATGCACTCTTCATTTTTTACCTGCATTTCATTAAGCCTTAAAAGAGGCCTGGGTTTCAAACAAATTCATCTGACCGCGGTTGAATCCGCGAAGGAACATAGCCCACTTGCTCTGGTACCACTCGATTACCTGAATGGTAAGTCCGCGGGCATAATCACAAAAATCATCGGTAAAGGCCAGGAAGCCATTTTCGTATGCGTAATGGGGATTCCAGTAACGACCTACATTACGGGCACAGGAAGCGGCAGAACTGTAGTAATGAGTATTACCCTTGGTAGCAAAGGCCGCAGCAAAACGCTTCTTGGCCAGGGCGTTCAAGGAACTGCGCAACGAAACCACCATGGAGTTTTCCTTATCGCGCAAGGAAGCTTCTAGACTGGGCAGCAACTTGGACATGGCGTCTACGGCGGATTCGCTATGCCAGTACTTGCACAACTTTTCCTGCAGTTGCATCACGCGGCCATGCATACGCACAAACAGAGGTTCCGCATCGCTCACCAGCAAATGGATGGTTGCCGAATAGAAGGCATTAATATCCTGTTTGCTGTTCTTGACCGTCAGATACCAACCCTTTTCTTCGTCATGATGCAAAAAGTCACCTCCTTCCAAAAGGAGTCGCATCACTTCATCAGTAGAAAAACGCTGCATCCACTTGGTGCGGAATTCATCGTAAAGCTTATTTGCATCAGCGATAATCTGAGGGAAGCTGGCATCGGCCAACTTATAAGCGGTTTCGCTATACGAAATCAATTCCGACGTTCCTACGTTCACAGACGGGTCGTTCAGCATGGCATCAAGATGTTCGTACAGCACGATGGACCAAGTGACCATCATGGACTGCGACAGCGTTGCCACCATGGAGGAACGGTTAGGGCGCACCGTCAGACGGACACTGTTGCCCGTCATCTTTCGAATTGATCTGCGGAAATTTTCCTGCACTACGCCAGATGCTCCCTAGAAAGCCGTTTCGATACGATGCCAAATACTGCGGTTCACGCGCTTGCCCTTGCCAGCCATTTCTTCCACTTCGCTGCGGACATCGGCTTCAAGATTGTTATTGATCAAGCTCTTATCACCGTCAAACTTTCCACCGGCTTCAAGATAGAGGCCGTAAACATTGTTGGAAATCTTGGTTTCGGCAGACATCACCTGACCAGCACGCACAGAAAGGGCAAAACGGTTGCGGGTGAATTCGCAACGGGCCAGGAAAACCTCGGGCACGTCGTCGATCCACAGGCCATAGTAGTTGTTAATGAACTGCACACTTTCGAAAATACCCTTGGAGCGGAACACCGTATTGCGGAAGGCATTCTCCACCACCAGGTTCTTCACTTCGAAAGGACGGCTAGAAGAAACAAAATGTAGACCGTTCCAGCTTTCGCTAGAGTCGGCACTGCGGAACACCACAGGCTTCTCGTCGGTACCGGAAATCTTTACGGAACCGCGAAGCATCAGCTTGGCGTATTCACCCATCAAAACGGTAACACCCGGTTCCACCATCAAGGTATCATTAGCAGAGAACACCACCCCCTGTTCCAGAAGGTAAGGGCTGTCAGCCTCCACAAGAGTAACCTTGCCGTTCTCGATCTGCGGGAAAGGCATCTCACCAGCCACGGCAAGACCGCACACAGAAAGAGCAGTCAGCGCAGCTGCAATAACCCCCGCAACTCGCTTAGGAATCAAAATCAAAATTCACTCCTCAACTTGATCTTCTGGATCACGTGCATTTCGGGAATAACACTTTCGGCCACCAGGTCGCTTACTGCCAGGTCGCCAGTCAGTTCCAGGTTCACAGAAGAAATGGCCCCGTGGGTCATATCAAACAGAATCGTTCCGGAACCCACAATAAAGCCCTTGCTGGACATACGAACGTCGGCAGTAGAGTCGGCCACTTCCTTGTACTTCAGGTTCATGCCGATCTTTGCCATCTGCACGCCGTCGTGAACATACTGGTCCTGCAGGGTAAATGCCTTGTACACCACCGTATTGGCCTTGTTGTTGCCCGGAATATCCATGGGACGTTCCCAGGTTTCGCCAACGGCAACGGGCTTACCCGGCAGCAACGGCTGCACCTTCAGGAACAGGCGGATCAAATCCAGGGCTTCGGTTCCGAGCATCACGGAATCTTCGATGACCGCATTGCTGACAATGCCATCCTTGGCCATCTTGAACTGGAAATGTTCCGTGGACATATAACGTTCCATGCTGCGGAATTCATCCACAGAACGCTTGTCGGACTTGTAGTCCACAGAATCAATCTTCATCTGGAACTTGGCAGCCCCATCATCATAGGCGGTCACCAAAGTATTGGTAGCCTTGACCACCAGATGTGTATTCATGGCCTCGGGAGTGCCAGTCACCGTATCCATCGGCAAAATGGCATTCAGGGAAGATTCCAGGTAATAAGTCTGGGGCGGAACGTTCTGGGTATTAAAAGCCAAAGTAAATTCGTTACCGTCACAGGAACACAAAAACATGAGCGCAGCAGAGCTGGCGAAAAGCTTAAAGAAATTCATAAGTAAAATTTAATTTTTTCAAATTACGACACAGGCGGTTTGGCGCCAGAGTCACCCTTTTCAAGGCGCATCCGCTGAAAGAACAGCTTTAACAGCCCCAAACATTCCCCTGCCAGAACCCCGCCTGTCACGGGAACCACCCTTTTCAGGGCATTATTGGCAATCACGTCAATGGTCGTGCCGCAGCCACCGAAACGGGTATCCGGGGAACCATACACAACGCGACCGACACGGCTGTTCAAAATGGCGCCGGCACACATGGGACACGGTTCCAAAGTCACATAGAGAGTGCAACCATCCAAACGCCAGTTATCCAGCGCATTGGCCGCCGTACCGATAGTCAGAATTTCGGCATGGGCCGTGGCATCCTTCAGCATCTCGATCTGATTATGCCCCTTCCCTATGACCACACCGTCCTTTACGATAACGCAGCCAATGGGAATTTCACGTTCATCAAAAGCCTTTTCGGCCTCACGCAAGGCCATACGCATAAAGCGTTCGTCTTCAGCATTCTGGTTTTCTAGGGAATCGGCCATAAACAAACTAAAAAGGGATTATACAAACAAAGAAATAATGGAGATAATCAGGGCAAGAACAGCTAACGATAAAGAGACAATTGAAATCGGAGACTTCGGCTCCTTAGGCAGCTCTGCATCGGGTCGAATATTTTCGGGAAGCAACTTGATCAAGAACCTCACCTGCTTTTCCAGGGCGGCACAACGGGATTCAAGACCCTCGAAACGATTATCGTGTTCTTCGTCCTTGATGGCCTGACGATGGAGTTCCTGATCCTGTGCATCATTCTTGTTGGTAATGGAATCAAGGCGAAAATCATGTTCGCGATCCTTGGCCACCTGAGACTTCAACTTGAATTCCTGACTCTGATTCTGTGAACTCAGGGAATCAAGGCGAGCATCGTGCTCACGATCCTTTTCACGAAGTTCCGAAATTTCACTTTCTTTTACGTCTGACATAAACACCTCATCTTATACCCAAACGTGATCCCGAATATTTCAGTCTACTTCAAGCCTCTTCCATAGGCGCAGTTGTTATCTTCCTGCATATAGTCGCCATCGTGATAGTAGGCGGCACGGGCGCGACAGCCTCCGCAACGGTCATTGAACTTGCACTTGCCGCAAGCCCCTTCGTAAGCCTTGGTACGCAGTTTCTTGAAAACTTCCGCATTGGCCCAGATTTCGTCAAAGGGCGTATCGTGAACATCGCCTGCGTCTTCAAGCATGTAAGCACAAGGGCGAACGAGGCCCACCGGATTTACAATGCAATAATCCAGCCCGGCAAGGCAACCGCGGGTGTAGCGAGTCTTGACGCCCAACTGGTCAGCAATACGCAGGAACTGCGGAGCGCAAGTAGGCTTTACAGGAATACCCAGAGTGCGGCTCTTTTCCATAATGCTGCGGAGCAACTTTTCGTACTCCGCTACATGAAGTGCATGATCCGCAATTTCCTTGCCACGTCCCACCGGCACTAAAAAGAAAATCTGATGGTTTACTGCACCGATGCTCTTGACCCAATCCATAATTTCCAGGATTTCGCCCTGGTTCCAATCCATAATGGTGGTATGAATCTGGAACGGGAGACCTGCGGCCTTGCAGTTTTCGATACCAGCCATGGTCAGTTCAAAAGCGTTGTCCAAGCCACGGAAATCATTATGACGCTTGGGATCGATACTGTCAATGCTAATGCCCATGGCCATGGCTCCGGCCTTCTTAAGTCCCTGGGCCAATTCGGCGGTAATCATGGTACCGTTAGTACCGAACACCGGACGGAGACCATTCCTGGAAGCATGTTCCACCAATTCCAAAATGTCCGGGCGGGTCATGGGTTCGCCACCGCTGAAAATCATGATCTTGAAACCGGCCTTGGTGATTTCATCAATGAGCTTGTGGCCTTCGGCCGTTGTCAGTTCTCGATCCCTGGTACCACCAGCGTTCTGGTAGCAATGCTTACAGGTCAAGTTACACTTATTGGTGGTCATCCAAGAAACGATCATGATTATCCTCTTTTTACTTGGCTAAATATAAAAAATGGAAATCCTCAGTTTGGATTTCCATTTTCATATCAGTTAATAACTTGGTTATCAATTACAAACAATGTCTGATTAGAACTTATGGCAGTCCGTCATGCCTTCCCGATAAAAGTAGGTAGCGCCTTCACCCACATCATTCGGGCACTCCATGGTATAACCTTCGGGACAAGCGTCCACCAAAACCGAAGACTTCAAGTCCGAACTGGAGCCACCGCAAAGGAACTCTACAGACTCGTGAGTAAAACAACGGATTTCTCCATCATTGAATGTGTTAAGGCAAGCCTTGCCGGACTTGCTTCCGCCATTGTTTCCACCATTGTCCCCACCGTTAGATGCAGACGGAGACGAAGAAGAATCATCACCGCAAGCAGAGATTGCAGCGGCAAGACCCAGAGAAGCAAGAATCATAAAGAACTTTTTCATTTATTCTCCTAAAGATTTTGAAATTTTCTTTCCTAAAATATAACAATGAAATATTTTTTCATCATCGATAAAAATATAGAAAAAACTACTTCTTGATTTTTGCAGCAAATGTCAGTGCTGCAGAAATTGCAACCGCAAGCAAAGTGGGACCAACAGCATCAAAGCCAGTATTTACAGCCACCTGGTAAGATGCAAAACCCACCAGCCAGGCAAACAAATTCCAGATCCAGAAACACTTTCTTTCGAGATGTTCCTTCACAAAGAAGAACGAAACCAGAAGAACAGCCGCCATGGGCGCAAATACAGAAGCGATCAGATACAAGAAATGAATGTAGTGGTCCACGATTCCCCAAATAGCAAGAACCGTACTGAGGGCGCAAACCACAACTCCCGTAACCTTGGGATTCAGCCTACCCACAATGGCCTTGGCCGATTCACCTGCAGAGTTGGCGGCCAAAAAGTTGGTCGTCACCGTAGAAAGGGCGACAATCAGAATGCCTGGGATACCGATGCCAGCCAAAAGAATTGCCTGGGCGATGTTGGTCCCTACACCAAGACCAGCAATCTGCAGGCCAATAAAGTACATCCAGAAGCTGGCGGCAGAATAGGCAATGGCAGAAACCGCAGTTGCCGCCCTGGGGCGAGCCACGTCCTTGGTATAGTCAGAAATTACCGGCAGCCAGGAAAGGGGCATGGCAATGGAAATTTCAAAGACCGTCCAGAAATTGAAGGTAGGAAGACTAGAGGCTGCTCCACTGGAAGCTACCGTAGCCGCGGCACCACCCAGGCCAAAGAACTTCGCGGTAAGCACCACCAAAAGAACGGCCAGCAAGCCCATGACCACCGTGGTGATCTTCTGGGTACGGCGAAGCCCCACAAAAACCCAGGCCGCAATAAGCACAGCCAAGATAATGCAAGTCAACGGGAATGAAACCGGCAAGTTCAAACCCGCCAAAGCCATGGCACCCTGGGCATTCAGAACTGCAATCCAGCCAATAAGCTGCAGCAAGTTCAACGAGGCAAAAAACTTGGAACCGTACTTACCAAAAGTGGAAGCCGTAGTCTCCATGGCGTTCAAGCGGACCCTGGCACCGATAAGTCCCACAAAGTACAGCATGATACCGCCCAAGACATGACCAAGAATCAGCGGGAGCCACAAACCATCGGGGGTATTGGAAGCCCCAATCTCGATACCACATTCAATTTCAGAAACGGAGATGGCTACACCAAACCAAATGATTCCGTTGGTAAAAATACTCGTCTTCTTTTCCATATAAGTTCCTAGGAGTTTTTCAATTTTTGGGGAACAAGATAGAAATAAAAGTCTAGTTTTATTACTCTAAAAGCAAAAAAGGCTTCCTGACATCAGGAAACCTTTATATGTGAAACTTGATTTAGAAAGACTAATTATTAGTCTTCACCGTCCAAGAGTTTATCACAACTGGAGTCGGCGGCATCAGCGTCGTAGAAGTACACAGCACCACTTCCGTCAGGAGAATCGCACTTCTTCTTTTCGCCACCGGCGCAGCCAGAACCCTTAGTAGCTGTAATTCCGAAATCCGGTGCACCTACACAGCTTTTTTCCAACTCATCAGCAGCAACAGCATTGGAAGAAATTTCAGCACAGGAATGCGAAGTAAGGGTTTCACCCATAAAAACGCGTTCAGTCTTCATGTCGCAAGATATAATCTTACCACCGCTAGAGGAAGAGTCATCACCGCAAGCAGTAAACATGGCTGCCAAACCCATAGCAGCAAGTGCGAGAGCAATCTTTTTCATTTTTAATCTCCTATTAATCATAAAATTATGTTATAAATATAACACATTTAGTTCTTAATAGTTCAAAAAGCAGTCTTTTTTCAAAAAAAGTGATTTAAACCTAAGCTAAAGTGCTTTTAGGACCTTGCGGGCAGCTTCGATAGTCTTTTCGATGTCAGCATCAGTGTGGGCAGAGCTGACGAAAATGGCTTCGAACTGGCTGGGGGCCAAGTAAATGCCTTCATCCAACATTCCCAGGAAATACTTGCGGAAAAGCTCCAAGTCAGACTTCTGAACATCTGCGAAGCAATTTACAGGACCATCAGTGAAGAAGACGCAACCCATGGAACCCACCTGGTTTGTGGTCATAGGGAGACCCGCTTCCTGGGCAGCAGCCTTGAGGCCTTTTAACAAGTTCGTCGTGGATCGTTCCGCACGAGTGTAATGTTCCGGATTGCGGCTCAGTTCGCCCATGGTAGCAAGACCAGCAGCCATGGCCACCGGGTTACCTGACAAAGTACCAGCCTGATAGATTCCGCCCAAGGGAGCAATCTGCTGCATCACATCCAGGCGACCGCCGTAAGCACCCACAGGCATGCCGCCACCGATGATCTTACCGAAGGTGGTAAGGTCCGGAGTAATGCCGTACAAGCCCTGTGCGCAGTGAACGCCCACGCGGAAACCGGTCATGACTTCATCCACAATCAGGAGAGCGCCATGCTTCTTGGTTTCTGCAGAAAGGGTCTGGAGAAATTCCTTAGTCGCAGGCACAACGCCCATGTTGCCAGCCACAGGTTCCACGATGACACCGGCGATTTCGTCACCGATCTTGTCGAAAGTTTCACGAACCTGAGCCACGTCATTATACTGCAGGGTCAAGGTGTACTTGGCAAGGTCTGCGGGAACGCCCTTGCTGCTGGGCTTGCCGGTAGTCAGCATGCCGGAGCCAGCCTTAATCAGCAGGCTATCGCTGTGACCATGATAGCAACCTTCAAACTTGATAATCTTATCGCGCCCGGTAAAGCCACGGGCAGCACGGATGGCACTCATGGTAGCTTCGGTACCGGAGTTCACCATACGAATCATCTCGATGCTGGGAACCAACTGCATCACCAATTTCGCAAGTTCAGATTCCAGACCGCAGGGTGCACCAAAGCTCAAGCCGTTCTGTGCAGTTTCCGCCACCGCCTTGATAACGGAATCGTGGGCGTGGCCCAACATCATGGGGCCCCAGGAACCTACATAGTCCACATAGTCGTTGCCATCTACATCGTAGATGTGGCTGCCCTTGGCGCGGGCAATGAACGGAGGTGTCGCCCCCACGTTACCAAACGCACGAACAGGACTGTTGACGCCACCTGGCATCAGGGACTTTGCTTCAGCAAACAGCTTTTCACTAACGGAATGATTCATAGGATACAATATAGGAATTATGAACTTTAAGCTTCCCCAAGATTTTACAGTTGTGCATCAAAAAACTTCATGATTTTTCTGCAGCATCTCGCTTGACAGTTTGTTCTAAGTTTCATATATTCCGTCTATCTGCGAGTGCAGATTTTTTCATATATCGTATTCATCTGCGAATGCAGATTTTTTTTACATAGCTTCAACCTTTAACCTGCATTTTCCGCAGTTTGGATTGGCACCTTCTTTACAACAATCTAAACCGAGGTCACCCTTGAATTCAGGAGGTGACCCGAGGGCAGGTTCCCGGCGATTACAAAATCCTCCAGCGACGATGGCGTCATGGATCAGCTCCGCAAGTACCACTACTATCTGATGGAAAACCAGCTGAAGGCCAATGCGGAAAAGGGGATTCCCTCCGTGGCAATCATCCTCTACAATGGCAAGGACAACTGGGACCCGCTTAAAAAGCTGCAGGCGTACCCCAAGGAACTCCAGAGGTACCTGCTCCCATTCAAGTGCATCCTGCTGAACGTGAAGGAGGTTTCTGACGAATCTCTGAACGGATTCGGGGCGCGCCTTGCAGCCTTCATCTGCGCCATGAAGTACATCTGGAATCCAGACAATTCTCGGGAGACATTCTCTAAAGTACTGGACCGAATCCACAGGGAACTGCCCAAATCGGAAGCCCTTGACTTACTGTACCAGATGGATGTATATTTGAAAGGATGGTTAAGAGCCAACTTTATGGAGGCATTCAAGATGGATTTCGTTCGTCCCAATTACAAGACTGTCGGCGACGTTCTCAGGGAAGAAGAAGAGATCAGGAAGCTTGCAATCCCAAAGCCCTAAGATTCAGATTTCTTTCAGAAAAAAATCTCACCCGCGGTTATATACTGCGGGTGAGTTTTTTTTGAAACCAGTAGTAAAAAAAGCCCGCCGGCACTAAAACCAGCGGGCTTTTGAGAATTAAACAGTTATTCTTTATCCTTTACGCAACGGATGGATATTGCATAAGCTGTCTTAGTTTCAGTAAAAGACATTTTTCCTTTATTAGGGTCATCATCAGCATAGTCAAAAGCCAAGGTGGAATACGTACTTGTTGCCACCGGATTAGCATCAGTCGTCCAGAATGCCGTATACTTGTCAGGATTCCAACAATCGCTCGATCCACAATTACCTGTGGGAACGACACTGAATCCCAGTTCATCAGTTCCGTCCCATGTCGTGGATCTCAAAACTTTGGACGGATCGCCGGTTCCCCCACATGTGGCACGAGCGATTAGATCCTCAAAATCAGCCCTCGACGGCAAACGCCAATCCTCAGGGCAAACACCATTTGCACCGTAATAAAGCAGTTGTACACCGTTAGTATGTACTTTTGTCGTGACGGAAGAAGCACTATATTGAATGTTTTCAGCAAACCATGTCCGATCACCGATGGTCACAGTCTTGTACTCATGATCATCGCGAGTATCGGTATAGGTACCCTTAACAGTCTCTTCACAGGAGGGGGCTGCACCGCTGGAGGTTATCGGAGCGGCCGCGCTGGAGCTGTATTCAAATACTTCCGGTACAGCGCTGGAGCTCGGAACAGATGCGCTAGAGCTAGGAGCAGCTTCGCTAGAATAGGATGCGCTGGAGATTATCGGAGCGACCGCGCTGGAGTAGGCAGGTGCAGCGCTGGAGCTCGGAACAGATGCGCTAGAGCTCGGAGCAGCTTCGCTAGAATAGGATGCGCTGGAGATTATCGGAGCGGCCGCGCTGGAGTAGGCTGGTGCAGCGCTGGAGGTTGCTGTGCTGGAGGCAGTATTTTGAAGAAGTTCATCGTCGTCAAGGCAAATCCATTCTTCCGGATCATAGGGAGTGCTTCCGCACAAGGGCTCTTTGAGATTGACGGAATTGTCACCGCAGATAAGTTTCACGACACCATTGCCTTTGTCACTGATGCTGCAGCTGGCACCATCCTTACCGTCATTCACCACATATTCGGCAGATTCGCCTTCGGCGGTTTCGCAAGTGATGGTCGTCGTCTTCGTGCCATCATTATTTTCGATCTGCGATGCAGAGCAGGAAAGGCCATCTTCGCCCTTATCGCCCTTGTCGCCCTTGTCACCCTTATCGCCCTTGTCACCCTTCAGGCTGGCAAGCCAGTCTTCCAAGGACAATTCGGATTCAGCCAGTTCGAAGGCGCTCTTGCCGTTCCTGAGGGTGTCTAGGACTTCGCCATCGCAGCTAACTTCGATGCCTTCATTAATGATTTCGGCTGTACAGCTGGTGCCGTTGTCGCCATTGTCGCCCTTATCACCCTTGTCACCCTTGTCGCCCTTATCACCGTTCTTGCCGTCTTCGCCGTTCTTGCCGTCTTCGCCGTTCTTGCCGTTTTCGCCATTCTTGCCGTCTTCACCATTCTTGATGGTGCCTACGACTTTGCCATCGCAGCTAACTTCGACGCCGTCATCAACGACCTTGGCAGTACAGCTTGCGCCATTCTTGCCATCCTTGCCGTCCTTACCATCCTTGCCGTCTTCGCCATCCTGGCCCTTCAGGGGAACCCATTCCCCATCAGCACAGAAATACAGGGCAGCGGAATCAGTCACATAGGCCATTGCGCCCTGGTTGCTTTCGCTGCATTCACCAAGCTTCTCGTCAAGAATCGAGACGTTAGATCCTCCGTCAGATACGGTAGATTCATCACCGCAAGCAGACAATCCCAAAATAACAGCAGATGCAACTACTGCATATTTACCAAACTGAGCACTCATACTCACTCCTTTTAAAAAAAGACGCGGTAAATGTAAGAAAAAAAAATGATTTTGTCTACAAAAAGTAAGTTTATTTTTTTTCAGACAAAAAAATTTTTTATTTATTATTTCCTGCATAAAAAAAGAACCCAACGGCTGTTTTTTTTCATTTTATACAAAAAAAACTCCCCTGCAAAAACAGGAGAGTCATTTTTAGACAACAAGCACTCTACCCTAGCAGTCCCTTTTCCAGGATTTCCTTGGCGTGGTAGGTAATGATGATGTCGGCGCCGGCACGCTTGAAGGCAATCATATTTTCGCGGATGATGGAATCTTCGTCGATCCAGCCCATCTTTGCAGCGGCCTTCACCATGGAGTATTCTCCACTGACGTTGTAGACGGCTACGGGGACGTTGCTGATTTCGGCAGCACCGCGAAGCACATCCAAAAAAGCAAGGCCCGGCTTTACCATAACGATATCGGCACCTTCTTCCAAATCCAGTTCCACTTCGTGCATAGCTTCACGGATGTTGCGGACATCCATCTGGTAAGTTTTGCGGTTGCCGAAATGGGGTGCGGAATCGGCGGCATCGCGGAAGGGGCCGTAATAGGCGCTGGCGAACTTAGCGCTGTAACCCATAATGGGAGCGTTGGTAAAACCAGCTTCGTCCAAAGCTTCACGGATGGCGGTAATGTGACCGTCCATCATATCACTGGGGGCCACCATATCTGCGCCAGCAGCAATCTGAGAAACAGCTGTCTTTGCCAGAAGTTCCAAGGTGGGATCGTTATCCACATCGCAATCCTTGATGATTCCGCAGTGGCCGTGGCTCATGTATTCGCAAAGGCAGACGTCGCAAATCACGTAGATTTCCGGGAATCTGGCCTTGATTGCACGGGTGGCGCGCTGAACGATACCATCATCATCATAAGCCTGGGAGCCCATTTCGTCCTTATGGTCGGGAATACCAAACAGCAACACGGACTTCAAGCCCAAAGGTCCAAAGGTTTCAATTTCCTTCAGCAGTTCATCGATGCTGAAGCGGAACTGGTTGGGCATGCTGGGAATTTCTTCTTTGACGCCCTCCCCTTCTACCACGAACATGGGGTAAACGAGGCAATCGGGGCTAACGGAAGTTTCCGCAATCATGTTGCGGATGGTAGTATTCTGACGAAGACGACGAGGACGGATAATCATAGGTTAAAGTTTTAAGGTTAAAGATTAAAGGTATGAGGTTTAATAATCGCGCCGAGGGCGCCTTGTTTTAGCACAAAACTCATTACTCATAGCTCACAGCTTTCTTTTTCAATTTGTTCTAGGTCTTTTTTCCAGTCTGCCTGAATTTTCTGTTTCAACTTTTTGGCAAGGCTGGGGGCGCGGCCCTGGGTGGAAACGGTTACGGTGATGTTTTTACCAAAGTCCATTCGGGCGGGAACAATGAAATCACCGTCCAGGTAATCGCAAGCGTTGTTCACCAGAATGCGGCGGGCTCGCGCATCGTTACTGACTTGTGCATTTACTGCCGGCTGATCCGTACAGATGAATACCATAGAAACAGAACGAAGATCCAGAACATCGTAAGGACGCTCTTCCAGAGTTACAGTCGTAAGAGAATTCTGCGGCACTTCTAGAGTCTTGAACTCAGGATCAATCATGGGTGCCACCACCGTAATGCGAGCTCCTGTAGGAAGCAAGGTCTTTACCTTACGAAGGGCTATGCGGCCACCGCCCACCACCAGCACATTTTTACCTTCCAGATTCATTTCAATAGCGAAAAGGCTGGAATTGGAATGAGCTTGATTTTCCTTTTGTGCTTCGGCGCGATTCGCACGACGAACACCATTGACCACCATATCCGCAAAGCCATCCCATTCTCCCAGGGGTGGCAAAAGCGTCATGGGAATCTGTGGGAAGTCCTTCTGGGCTGCGGCAACAATGGCGGGAATATCACCCTTGGAATGCTGACCGTTCAAAAGCAAGTAAGGCAACAAGGTTACGGATTCCACATCCTCGCGTAAGATAGCACGCAAATCATTATCCAAATCCACAAGGCTAGTACTTGCTATACGAGCGTCAGGCATATCCTTACGAAGGCGGTCAAGAACAGTTTCAAAACCGCGGTAAGCTCCCGGACGGATGCAGTTATGGGCGATAATCAGAACGACTTTCATACGGCGTAGTATTCCGTGATTTTCTTGACCAGGGAATCCATGGAAGTCTCTTCGCTTTCCACAACTTCAAAGTCGTACTTCTTGGCGGTGGCAGAGGTCAGGCGACCAATGGAGAAGGCCAAATGAGGGCGCTGCGCGCTGAGGTTTGAGGCCGCACCTTCGGTGCTTTGAGGTAATTTCAAAGCGTTCATGAAATTTTCCACGGCACTGGAGCTGGCGAATACGACGGCATCAGCACCGGCAACGGCTTCACGCTTCCAGTCGGGCAAGGTGGCCACAGGAAGGGTTTCGTAAACCACCCAACGGGTTGCCTTCGGCAAAAGCTTCAGGATGGTATCGTCGGCAAGATTTCCCTGGAGAAGGAGGATGCGAGATTCGTCAAGACGGGATCCGTCGACGCGCGGCGCTTGCTCAGAATGACATATGGCGGCAAGCAGCTTGCCCAATCCTTCGCCGGTATGATCTTCGGGAACGTAATCACAGCGAATACCCCGTTCCAACAATTTCTTTTCGGTAATCTTCCCAACAGATGCAATCTTCTTGCCGGCAAGGATGCGAATGTCCAGGCCCGCCTTGAAGAGGGCTTCAAAGAAGGAATCTACGCCGTTGGTACTGGTGAATGCGAGGACGTCAAAGTTTGAAAGGTCTGCGAAATCAGCAGCAGTCCCATCCAAAGAACCTACGCGAGGTTCAACACCACGAGTCTCGATCATGGGCGTCTCAATAACTTCGGCTCCGAGAGCCGTCAGGCGGGAAGCGATTCCCCCAGCCTGCTTTGCGGCTCGAGTAATCACCAGACGCTTACCCGAAAGTGGCAAGTTCTTTCGCCAAGCGAGAGACTTGCCCAATTCCACTACGCCACCCATAATGGTAATGGCAGGAGCGGTTACGTTTTCACGAAGGATAGTCTCCCCTGCGGTTTCCAAGGTACACATAACGGTACGCTGGTAGGGGGTTGTTCCCTTTTCGATAAAAGCCAGAGGAGTCTTGGGATCCTTACCGCATTCGATCAGACGGCGAGAAATCATTTCCATATTGGAAATGCCCATCAAGAAAATCAGAGTGCCAGGGCACTTGGCAAGAGCGGGAAAATCGAGACCAGAAATGCTAGATTCTTCAACTCCGCCCTTCGTGCTTCTACCCAAAGGGCATAACCCAACTTGAGAACTAAAGTTCTTAGTTTCGTATAGCTCAGAATGACACGTCTGCATTTCCTGCTTTTCATGGCCGGTAACAATGTGGAAGCTGGTAGCAATTCCACGATGGCTTACAGGAATGCCTGCGTAGGCGGGCACAGAAATGGCACTTGTGATACCGGGAACCACTTCGAATTCCACACCGGCATCAATCAGTTCCAAAGCCTCTTCGCCACCACGACCGAACACAAAGGGATCACCACCTTTCAGGCGGGCGATTACGGCACCAGGCTTTTCCTGGGCAAACTTCACCAACAGTTTATTGATTTCGGATTGCTTAACCTTGTGATGTGTAGGCATCTTGCCTACATCCACCATTTCGGCACTTGCATTACAAAAAGACAAAATTGCCGGAGAAACCAAACGGTCGTACACAACAACATCGGCACGTTCCAAAATGGACTTGCCCTTCAAGGTAAACAGACCCGGATCACCGGGGCCTGCGCCAATCAAATAAACTTTACCAAAATTCTTCATTCCGTATTATAATTTAGAATTTATGGTAGGACGTAAAATCTTTTATTATTCAGCCAGCTGCTTTTTAATGAGTTCCGCAAGGGCAACGCCCAAAGCCTTGGATTCTTCGAGCGTATTGGATTCATTCATGTGGATTTCACGGGACGTTTCAGCACGAAGCAAACGAGAGGAAGATTCGTCCCAATAGATACCGCGAATTTTCAAAGTACGTACATCACCAATTGCGTCTTTTTCAAATTCTGCAAAACTTGCCACAGGGAATTGGCATCCTGCATCCAGAGCCTTCAAGAAAGCCATTTCGGCAACGGCAATACAGAAGGTGGGAACGTGGTTTACGCGGGAGAGGATCGTTTCGACACACAGCTCTTCGGGTTGGCGCAGGGTTTCAATGGCGAGGATGCCCTGGCCGCTGGCAGGGAGCATCTGTTCGGTGCTAAAATATTCAGTCACCTGATCCGTCAACCCCATTCGGTTCAAGCCGGCGGCAGCAAGGACAACACCGTCCAATTCGGCCAGCTTAGAAATGCGGGTCTGGATGTTTCCGCGAATGGGAACGTATTCCAAATCCGGGCGCAAGGCCTTCAGCTGAACGACACGTCGAATGCTACCCGTTCCAACCTTGGCTCCCGCAGGCAGGTCCATAAAGCGGATGCCAGCGACACCCCCGCGGGCCAAAAAAGCGTCACGGGGATCTTCGCGTTTTAACACGGCAGCCAACTTAAACTGGGGAAGCACTTCGGCAGGCATATCCTTCAGGCTATGAATCGCAATGTCAGCGCGCCCTTCCAGAAGAGCCACTTCAAGTTCCTTGATAAAAACGCCCTTGCCTCCAAAACTTGCCAGGGACTTGTCCAGACGACGGTCCCCTTCAGTAGTCATAGAAACCAGTTCGTATGAGAGGCCCGCGCAGTCCCCACCATCGGCGCAATTCCCACCGACCTTTTCGTCAGCGAAAAAACTGCGGTTGGCCGCAACGATTTCATCGGCAGCCTGGGTGGTCTGGGCAAGCGCCAAGGCGCTCTTACGGGTCGCGATTCTTAGCTTCATTACAAAACCTTCTGCTAGATCCTTCGCTACGCTCAGGATGACACGTTGCAAAGGCATTCCAAATACTTCTGAACGTTTTCAGGAGAATTTTTGTCCTTTACCTTATAGAGGTACTCGCTGGCGATTTTCTTGGCGAACCGTTCAAACATCATCTGAATTTTTTCAGATTCCGCAGTTTCCAAATTCGGCAAGGAGCGGAGCAATTTCTCAGATTCCTCGGAAGCCATCCGCATCATCTTTTCGGCCTGGACATTAATAAGCTTGGCCACATCATCCATGCGGTACCACTGCAAAAATTCCTCGATACCTTCCTGAAGGATTTTCTGGGCGGCCTCCAGTTCGATAACGCGGAGGCGGCGGTTTTCATCCACAACTTTCTGCAGTTCATCGACGCAGACATAGGTAACGTCCGGAAGTTCGCCAATAGAGGCTTCACCATTACGGGGGCTTCCCAAGTCGATGACCAAGTGGGACTTTTCCTTTAAGGCGGCAGCGTACTCATCCCTGGTAATAATCGGGTCATGGCAAGCGCTACATAGAATGACCACATCGCACGTTCCAACCACATCGTAGCGGTTTTCAAACGGAACAGGAGTCAACACGTCGGCAAACTTTTCGGCATTAGAAAAAGTGCGGCTGCTGGCAAAAATGTGAGTCGTATATTCCTGAACATACTTCAACATCAGGGAACCCATTTCGCCAAGGCCGATAATGTAGACCGAACGGTTTTCAAGATCGTCAAAAGTCTTAAGGACCTGCTTCATGGCCAAAAAGGGAATGTTGCAGCTAAGCTTGCTCAAATTGGTTTCGGTCTTGATGCGCTTGGTGGTGTGAATGGCACTCTGAAAAAGCTTATTCAGGCTGTTGCCTGTAGCCCCAAGCTGGTGAGCCGTTTCGTAAGCACGATTAATCTGGTTAAGGATCTGGTCCTCCCCCACGGCCACGGAATCCAGGCCCGCACACACGTTCATCACATGATGGGCCACATCGTCACCACACTTCACATAGAAGAACTGTCCGAAGTCTTCAAACTTCTGTCCAACCAATCCGCAAATGTAGCGGACCAGTTCGCCTTCCTCAAGTTCCCTGTCGCTGGCCACGTAAAATTCAGTGCGGTTACAGGTGGCAAGAATCAAAAGTTCATCAAAAGGTTTGCGCTGGAGAGTTTCGGTCTTTATATCCATGGGGATATAGAACTTCTCGCGGACAGCAATATCCGCGACCTTATGACTCATTCCTGCCATGTAGATTTTTCGCATGGCCCAAATGTAGAAAAAACGTTCTGATCTTTAATGTTCTTCAATCCATTCGTACCGTTCTTTCATCCACTTCACCATGGCTTCAACCGCTTCATCGTAAGAATCATACGGTTCCTTCAAAGCCCAGTTTTCGGTATTGCGGATAATGGGCCAACGCTTGTATTCATTGGCAATAGCCTTCTCGATTCCCTTACGGTACAGGGGCACGCTATCGATCAAGTCATAAAAAAGTTCCTTGTGATCTTCCCAGAATTTTTGCGCTTCCAACCGAACGTAATAGTCATTGAAAATTAGACGGTTCCAGCGTTGAGAACGAATGTACCAACCATCGGCAGATTTATTCTGATCATAGGAAGCATTGCCGAAAGCCAGGTCAAAATCCCACAGGGGGCCAAAATGAATCAAGCCTCCCTTCGACCAAGTCATATAAACGCTGCGGGCAAAAGAGCCATCTTCATTCTTTGAATATTCCTGCACCCAATAGTAGCGCAGATAATCTTCCATATCAATCCATTTGCTCATGGTATCAGAATAACCATTGTGACCGCCATGAATAAAAATCTCAAATTCATTCAGGTGTTCCGTCAGCAGCGCTTCTGACTTTTCCGTCATATTCTTGGGCGACTTCACATGGAATGTGTATCCCAAATTCGTGGTCACATAAGGCGGATCCAATTTTTTACTGTCTTCCTTTTCAAACAAAAAGGTAGAATCGTTCTCTTCGATGTTCACCCGGTTCTTGCCCACCTTTACGGTTTCAGAAAAAAGGTAGAGGCCCATATATTTGCGATTTAGATAAAGCTCTACAAATTGCATCTTGGGAGTATATCTCGCCCCAAGCCATTCCGAAATTCTGGACATCATAAAATTCCGCAAATGAGTCTTGTCCCCATAATTGGCGATCAGGGCCCAGTCCCTATTCTTGGGCATGCCGAACATTTTTACCTTGTCTTCAAATTCCAGTTTCAACCCGTACTTGGGCATCTTGGCGCTTGAATTTCCGCGGCCACGAACAGTCAGCTTATAGACACCGCTAACCGGAGCCGAGTCGCCATAAATCTGGAGCCGCGACGGGAATTCCGTTTCAACATCCCGGATCTGAGAAAAATTTTCGGTCTCGATAACCACACGGGGAATACCCGCATAAGGGTACTGCGAATCATCAATGGGCAAGTAACCCATTTCGTCATCCGTTCCATCATAAACACAACCGCCAAACAACAAGGCGATCAAAAGGAACATCAAACTTTTTACGAAAGACAACCGCATACGACATTTCAAAATTACAACATAAATCATCATTTGTTTAAATCTTTGATATATTTGGAGCATGATGCGAGGGACTTCCATTTTAATGTTGTTGGGCGCGGCCGCCATGGCCTACGCAACCGAAGTCCTGCACCCTATTTTACCCCCAAGCACCTGGGCCTCTGTAGAAGGAGCCGTCGATCTAGACGAAGACATCTACAGTGCCGACATGAATGTCTCTGCCGAGTTCGCCCTTCCTATGACCGGTGGCAAGGCCAGCCTTTATGTTGACGGAGCCTTCCGCTTCTTGAGCTTCAGCTACGAATATTCGACCAAGGGGTACGTCCACAATTACTGCAACCTTCACGTAAACGGTTTTAACGAAACCTACGTAGGCGCCAAGTTCATGCCCTTCGTCAACGAAGAAGCCGACATTCTGAAAGGTGCCGGCCTGAACGTCGGCTGGCGATTCCCTCCAGGAGAAGGTTCCCAGCGGAACCGATTCCACCGTCTGAACATAGAGCCCTTCTACGCGTTCAAGTTTACGCAAAGATTGATTTTGGGGACCGCATTCAGGTACAACAGATTTTTTGAAAAGAACGACTTCGCCCCAGGTGACGAAGTCGGCTTCAAGGCATCTCTGGCATGGAAATTCTGGTGGAACGAAAGCACACAGAGTGGCTGGATTTTTGACCAGGTGTTCCTATACCAGAACCGAATCCACGAATCCGAAAACCTGCACATGGACAAGCCCTACCGCAAAATGAAGGACGACTTCCATGGTTACAAGATGCGATTCGACCTTTCCAGAAGGTTCAGCGCCCTCCCCATTAGCCTAGGTCTCAATTACGAAATTCACGAAGGCACCCTCTTCGGTTTCGAGACGGGTCATCGCATCGGCATCTTCCTGAAAGCAGGAATCTAGAAGTACTTATAGCTGGTCTTCTTAAGTTCGCGTACAGAATGCAGTACCGCAAACTGAGGATTGCCAAGAGCCGCCACAGCCTCGTTCACAAAACGCAGAAGTTCTTCGCTTGTAGAAGCATGGAACATGGCATAAACATTATAGGGGAACCCCTCAAACGGAGGGCGTTCATAGCAATGGGACACATGAGGATTCGCCGCGAGAACCGCACCGGCAGCAGACCCATCAGCCACATCAAAACAAACCATGGCATTGCACGGGAAGCCGGCATCCTGATGGCGAAGTACGGCCCCGAATCGGCGCATACGCCTGGACGTCAGGTCAGAACAAGCATCCTGTAAAAGATCCGCCAGAGACTTCGTCCCGCTAATGAC
Source organism: Fibrobacter sp. UWH5 (assembly GCF_900142505.1). Lineage (NCBI taxonomy): Bacteria > Pseudomonadati > Fibrobacterota > Fibrobacteria > Fibrobacterales > Fibrobacteraceae > Fibrobacter > Fibrobacter sp. UWH5. The sequence goes on from NZ_FRBB01000007.1 coordinate 140,108, forward strand.
ATCCGCGAAAAGTTCGTTAAACGGAGTCAGGGAATGAGGCAAATCTCCACTCAGCAACCGGATGCGGGTTCGGTCAGAAACAGACAACGCCGAAACGTTCAAGGCATTCGCCGAACTTACCGAGTTCATCGCGCTAGCCGAAGGTTCGCCCTGCTTTGCCGAAGTCCTGGAACGCCGAGACATGACCGTGTTGATCTTGAACATCTTGCGGGCCGGCATGGAATGAACATCGTGCAGAGCGGTCACCCCGCAAAGTTTATCGATTACAGCCTGCAAAGCCAATTCACTTTCGGCAATGACCGTAAACCACACATTATACTGGTGAGACCTGACGTAATTGTGGGTAATGGCAGGAATTTCCATAACCGCAGCAGCAAACTGTTCCAGGGCAGAATCGTCAGTGGCACCAGTCGCCACGCTAGGAACCTTGCCGGCACACAGGCGGCTTACCAGACCAAGTCGTTTTGTATCGTACACACCGCCAAGTCGACGGATAACGCCAGATGAACGAAGGGATTCAACCACATCAAATACAAGCTGTTCCGTAGTATGCAAATGTTGAGCATCATCCGCATGCTGCAACACGGCTTCGCGATTCAGCATATCGGCCAAGGCAGCATAAGGACGTTCCACAATGGGGAATCCGTCCTGGATGATGTCAAGGATTTGCTGTTCTAATTCAGTCATAATATAGTGGTTAGTAAGCAGTGGTTAGTAAACAGGTTTATAATCCTAATCACTAACCACTAATCACTGTTGACTAGATAACCACTTCGTCGTCGTTCAGGTAGCAGGCCGGGTCCATTTCCCAGAAGTCACCTGTAACAGCTTCGGCGCGGGTACGGAAGTTACCGTTGCAAAGGTTCAGGAAGGCGCACTTGGGGCAGCGACCCTTAAGCAGCGGCTTACGGTTCTTGAGGCCCGCCATAATGGGATTGGATTCGTCGGTCCAGATATCGCCGAACTTGCGTTCGCGAACATTGCCCAGGGTAATGTACTGGGTGAACTGGTCGGGATGAACGTTACCGATACTGTCGATGTTACCGAAAGCCATACCGCTACGGTTACCGCCATTGCTCTGGATCAGTTCCAGAATCTTCTTGGCGCGTTCCGGATCTTCGCGCTTCATGCGCTGGTACAGATACACGGCGTCGGCGTGATTGTCGACAGTCAGAATTTCCTTATTGAGACCACGCTTCTTAAAATCAAGAACGCGGTCGATAATCAAGTCCATGACTTCACGGCTTTCTTCGTGGCTCAGGTCATGGTCAACAATGCCGCTGCCACGGCCGCTATAGACCAGGTGGTAGAAGCAGGCACGATCGATGTTTTCGGCTTCGATCAAATCGAAGATGGAATTCAGGTCGCGGAAATTGTCCTTGGTAATGGTAAAGCGGAGGCCCACCTTCTGACCGGTAGCCACACAGTTACGAATGCCGCGGATGGCAAGCTTATAGGCGCCCTCTTTACCGCGGAACTTGTCATGGGTAGACTCGTTACCATCAAGGCTAATACCAACATAGCCCACCCCCATGGCCTTCAGCTTTTCGGCCACTTCGGGAGTGATGCATGTACCGTTGGTAGAAATTGTAGGGCGAATGCCCTTGCTGGCCGCATAGTTGGCCAGTTCAAAAAAGTCGGGGCGAAGCAGAGGTTCGCCACCGCTGAACAAGATCACAGGAACCTTGAATTCAGCCAGCTGATCGATAAGTGCCAGACCTTCTTCGTGGGTCAGTTCGTTCTGATACTTGATGGCTTCAGAACGGGCATAGCAGTGTACGCACTTCAGGTTGCAGGTCTTGGTGCAGTTCCAAACCACCACCGGGCCGCGGCCTTCAGAAACTCCGTTCTTGGCTTCGTGAGCCTTGGGAGTATAGCGCAACTGGTCCCCATAATTGGGGGAATCCATCAAAAGCTTGGTAATACTGATCATCGTGAATTCTCGGTTCCTAAGGTCAAATTACATCTTCACAGAATCCTGGGAGACGAACTTCTTGATCTTCTTGTCGCCAATCCAGAGCTTCTTGTGAGACTGGAGGTCGGTGAGTTCCATATCAACCTGGTAGAAGATAACGGACTTGCCACCTTCCTGGTCGACGATGGTGTTGATGGTGCCGGTGAGCATCCAGTCGGCGCCCTGTTCCATGCCCAGTTCCTTGGCGGTTTCTTCGGTAGCGTTGCCGCGCTGGTCCATAACTTCCTGGCGGAGTTCTGCGCGTTCGTCGGAGTTGGCAACGAAGTCAACAGCACCGGAGTTCAGCAGGGCACGTTCCATGTCCTTGGTAAAGGTTTCGACACTGATATGTTCGTGGCTCTTGTTCTTGACCTTGCCGATTACGACAGTGGGAGTACGATCCATAGACTTGATGAGACGGTCGATCTTTGCGCTAGAAAGGCAGCTAGAGATCATTTCGTCAGCCACCAGGCGGGAATCGGTGTCGTTCCACTTGCCAGACAGGTCAGTAGTGGAATTTTCGTCGATACGGGTAACGGACTTGCCACCACCGCTGCTGCAAGCAACAAAGCAAAGGCTGCAACCAACGGCGAGAAGAGCGAACAGTTTACGCATAATTATCTCCTTTTAGATTTTATGACCCATATATAGAAAAAATACCCCCATCCGAGGACAGGGGCACTTTCAAGATTTTTTGAGATTCAGAAGAATTACTTATCAGCGAACTTCTTGGAAGCTTCAGCAACCTTCGGGTCCTTCTGAGCGTCCTTGATCTTCTGCTTGATACCATCTTCGATCTGCTTCTTCAGCTTTGCAGCGAGAGCCGGGAAACGATCTTCAAGAGAGTCGCTGAATACCTTGGGAGCCTTAGGAGCGGCCGGCTTGCCACCGAACTTACCACCCTTCTTGTTGAACGGGCGCTTGCCACCCTTACGGGGAGCCTTCTTCTTATCGGCAGCCTTAACTTCTTCCTTAGCTTCTACCTTAACTTCTGCAGCTTCTGCAGCTTCAACCTTAACTTCTTCGACTTTTTCTTCTGCCATGATATACCTCTTGAAAATATTGTTAATTGTCGGGCCAAATGTAGTAATTTTTTGATTTTTAGCAAAGATTGTAAAGCAAAAAATCCCTCTTTAGGCGTAGCGATTCTCCAACCAGTGGGCCAAAACCGTAATATCGGCCGGTCGGACCCCCGGAATTCGGCTTGCCTGGCCCAATGTGAGGGGCTTCTGGGCGTTCAGGCGCTGACGACTTTCGATACTGATGGCCGAAATCTGCATGAAATCCAGGTCCGGAGACAGCTTTACAGATTCCATCTTCTTCTGGTCGTCGATTTCTCGGGCCTGACGGTCGAAGAAACCGGCATAAATCTCTTCGGCATACATATACCACTGGTCGCGGCGGGAAATGTTCAAATCGGGAGTAGCCACCTTGAAGAACACTTCAGGGTCGATGCCGGGGCGGCGCAAAACGTTAATCCAGCGGGTACGTTCCGTTGCCAGGGCCTGACCACCTTCGGCCAGAATGCTGTTTGCCTCTTCGGGGAGGGCGCTGGTAGTTGCAAGACGTTCCTTTACAGTAGCCATCAGTTCCTGACGGCGGACCCAGTCGGCAAAGTCGGATTCCGACAGCATGCCGATCTTGCGGGCCTTTTCCTTGAGGCGGGCTTCGGCGTTATCGCTGCGGAGGAACAGACGGTATTCGGCACGGCTGGTAAACATACGGTAGGGTTCGTCCAGCAGAACGTTCACCAGGTCATCCACCATGACGCCCAGGTAGCTTTCGGAGCGGCCCAGAATCAGAGGTTCTTCGCCTTTAACTTTAAGGGCAGCATTAATACCAGCCATCAAACCCTGGCCAGCAGCCTCTTCGTAACCGCTGGTGCCACAAACCTGGCCGGCAAAATAGAGGCCGGGCACCTTCTTGCATTCAAAGGTGGGGTAAAGCTGGGTCGCATCTACGGAATCATACTCAACCGCATAACCGATCTGCAGCACCTTGGCGCGGGTCAAACCGGGAATGGTATGAATGGCCTGGAGCTGAATATCCGCCGGCAGACTGGAGCTGAAACCGTTGATATACACTCGACCAATATCGGCCTGTTCCGGTTCCAGGAACAGCTGGTGGCCATCACGGTCGCCAAAGCGGTTGATCTTGTCTTCGATACTGGGGCAATAGCGGGGGCCCTTGCCGTGGATACGTCCACTGAACATGGGGCTATCCTTAAAGCCGCTACGCAGAATATCGTGAGTCTTTATGTTGGTGCGGGTAATCCAGCAGACGCAATCGTTGCGGACAAAGCTGTTCTTGGGGTCGCCCCAGAAGTAGTTCGCATCGCGGCCGGGAACGGCATTGTCCAAGTGGCGGTCGCTCATGGGCCACGGGGAATCGTCACCACGCTGCACTTCGCATTCGTTAAAGTCGATGGAATCCGGATCCAGGCGGCTAGGCGTACCCGTCTTAAGGCGACGGAGCTGCACCCCTTCGCGGGCCAGGCATTCCGAAAGCTTGTCGGAACTAGGCTCCCCGACTCGCCCACCGATGCTGGTATCCAGACCGGTAAACATCTTAGAAGCCAGGAAGGTTCCGCTCGTCACCACGATAGACTTGGTAATGTAACGCTTGCCGTCCAGCAAGGTCAATTCCAGGCGGCCATCAGCCATACGTTCAAAGGCAGCCAGTTCCCCTTCGATTACATCCAGCCCCGGGAGGTTCGTAATCACTTCCTTCGCCACTTCGCTATAATACTTCATGTCGCACTGGGCGCGGGGTCCCCAAACGGCAGGCCCCTTGCTCATGTTCAACATGCGGAACTGAATACCGGCCTTATCGGTCAGCAAGCCCATCAGGCCACCCAAGGCATCGATATCGCGAACGATCTGGCCCTTGGCCACACCGCCCACAGCCGGGTTGCAACTCATGCGACCGATGGCATCAATTTCCATAGTCAGCATGGCCGTCTTTACGCCAAGTTTCCAGGCAGCATGCGTGGCCTCGATACCGGCATGACCGCCACCAATCACAACAACGTCGTATTCAGCAATAATCATAGGTTAGGATAAAGCGGATAGCAGAAAGGATAAGGGTTAAAGCGAGATTAAAGCGGAAAGGATAAAGCGGAAAGGATAAAGGTTAAAGAATCGAGCTCATTAGAACCAGCCAAATCCTTTAACCTTTAATCTTTAACCTTTAAACTCTAAACTACTTAGCTGCGGGAGCAGGTGCTGCAGGAGCGGCAGGTGCTTCAGCCGGAGCTTCGGCAGCCTTGGGAGCTTCGACAGTCCAGACAACCGGAGTGCCCTTCAGCAAGGCAGCGATTTCGGTCTTCAAAGTTTCCTTTTCGCTTTCGAAGGAACCGTACAGCTTGTAGGTACCATCCGGGTTCACCAGGTAGACCTTGGGAACGTAGCCATCGCTATAGAGTTCGCCGAATTCGCGGGTTTCATCCCACACAACGTTAATGGTTTCGTCCCACTTGGCGTTGTCCATGAACTTACGGATGCCAACCTTGTTGTTTCCGCCGCTAGCAACAGCCAGGGTGGTCAGGCCGGTAGAAGCAAATTCCTTGGCGATGTCGAGAATCTGGGGAGCAGCGTGCTGGCAGTGGCCGCAAGTTGCAGAGAAGTAGAACACCAGGGCAGACTTGCCGGCGATGTCAGAAAGGTCGGTAGACTTACCGGTAACACCAGTTACAGGAACCTTGTAGTTCATGAGCTTGGGCATGCCGTTAGCGAGAGTATCGCCACGGAGTTCAGCCACGGCAGCCTTCACCTTTTCCTGTTCTTCCTGCTGCTTCTTCATGGCTGCCTGACGGAGTTCCTGAGCCTTCTGCTGGTAGCGCTGGCCCACTGCAGCCAGAGAATCCTGGGGCAGCTGGAGGGTAAGGGTCGAGTCCTTCACCTTGGCGGCAGCTTCCTTGATACCGAGAATGAAGTAGTCTTCGTCAAGAGAAGTATCGAACTGGCCACCAATAGCGTTCAGCTGGTTACCGAACTGCATACCGATCAGGTAAGAGAACTTGGCATTGTCGCTGGACTGTGCGTTAATGGTAACGTTAGCACCGGTAGAAGCCTGGGCTGCAACAACAGGCAGGGCGTTGGTTGCAGAATCCATCCAGGCACGCATCTTCTGCTGGTCGCCTTCGAAAGAAGCGAAGGTTGCGCTATCCGGGCGGGTTGCCTGGGCACGGTTACGGGCGATAGCTGTGTAACGGCCACCCACTGCCTGCAGGGAATCATCGGTCATCTGCGGCTTGAAGCTGGTATCCTTAGAAGCCTTCACCATGTCGCGTACGCCCTGGACCACAGCGTCCATGTACAGTTCTTCGCCCATCTGGCGAGGAATGAAGGTAGCGTTCTGACCACCAAACTGAGCACCAAGCATATAGGCGAACTTCTGGTCGTCGGTAGAATTGGCATCGATGGCAACAACCTTCTTGGCAGCCTGTTCATTACAGGCAACCAGAGCGAGGGCTGCGGCACCCAGAGCAAACTTTTTCATGTTCATTTTGTAATCTCCTAATTATTCAGCAAAATATTCCTTGGCCTTGGCGACAACGTCTTCCACCTTGACCATGGTGAATTCCTTTTCGTTGCGGAACTTCCATTCCACTTCGCCGTTGGCAAGACCCTTCTTGCCGATAGCGATACGGACCGGGGAACCCCACAGGTCAGCATCCTTGAACTTAACGCCCGGACGTTCGTCACGGTCATCCACAAGAACGTCGATGCCATTAGCTTCCAGTTCTGCTTCGAACTTTTCAGCCAGTTCGACCAGTTCCGGTTCCTTGCCGATGGGAACGATTTCCACCTGGAAGGGAGCGATGGACTTGGGCCAGATGGGGCCGAAGTCATCGTGGCTATTTTCAACAACAGAAGCCATCAAGCGGCCAATGCCGATACCGTAGCATCCCATGATTGCGGGAGCGGTGGTCTTTTCGGCAGTAAGATACTTGGCACCCATGGATTCAGAGAACTTGGTACCCAGCTTGAAGATGTTACCCAATTCGATACCGCGGGTTTCGGTCAGTTCTTCGCCGCAGCAGGGGCACTTGCAGCCGCCCTGAGCTTCGGCAATGTCGGCTACTTCGAAAGCCGGGAAGTCGCGCTTGGGGGTGCAGTGCAGCAAGTGGTAGTTTTCTTCGTTTGCGCCCATAACGAGATCGCAAGCGTCAGCCAGAGCTTCGTCAACGATGATGCGGGTGTCGTGTGCGCCGATGGGGCTAGCAAAGCCCGGCACCATGCCGCAAGACTTGATGAGAGCGTCGTCTGCGGGGTAAAGTTCCTTGGCCTTCAGCAGGTTGTGGAGCTTGATTTCGGAAACGTCCAGGTTACCCGGAACCATGACGGTAATGAGCTTGCCTTCGAAGTCGAAGAACACACACTTGGCGGTGGACTTGGGATCGATCTTCAGGAATGCGCTCAGATCCTCGATAGACGGGCAGTGGGGAGTTTCAACCTTTTCGGGCATGGCGTTAGCGTCGCCCTTGTAGGTTTCGCGGGTAAACTTTGCAATTTCACGGTTGGCCTGGTAGCCGCACTTCTTACAGAGGATCAGGTAGTCTTCGCCGTTGGGAGTGTCCAGCATGAATTCGTGGGCAACCTTACCGCCCATGATGCCGGTATCGCTCTGCACCACCACCGGTTCAATGCCTACGCGGCGATAGATGCGGAGGTAGGCGTCATATTCTTCCTGGTAGTGCTTGTCCAGGTCTTCCTGAGAAGAGTGGAAGCTGTAGGCATCCTTCATGAGGAATTCGCGAACGCGGATCAGACCGCCGCGGGCACGGGCTTCGTCGCGGTACTTGGTCTTGAACTGGTACAGCATGAAGGGCAGCTGCTTGTAGCTGTTCAGAACGTAACGGGCCATATCGGTCATGGCTTCTTCGTGGGTCATGGCCAGCACCATGTTGTGGTTGTTACGATCCTTAAAGCGGAGAAGTTCTTCGCCAATGGCCTGGTAACGGCCAGATTCGCTCCACAGGTCTGCGGTCTGAACCACAGGCAGATCCACTTCGATACCGCCAATCTTGTTCATTTCTTCGCGAACAATGTTGGTGATCTTCTGGATCACGCGGAAACCCATGGGCATCATGGAATAGATACCGGTGGAAACGGGCTTGATGTAGCCGCCGCGCATCAGGAAGATGTGGCTGGGCATGGTAGCGTCGCTGGGCGTTTCGCGGAGCGTGACGTAGAAGTACTTAGAGAGTTTCATAACGATCCTTTAAATCCGTATGGACTATAAGACAAATTTTTCGGGCGAAAATTTAGCAATATTACAACAGCTATTTTTTTAAATGTCAGGGTTTGGCACCGCCAATTTTGTATTTTTTCGGCCATGGAATTTATAGATAAAGTTCGCAACAAGCCTTCCGTTCAAAAAATCATGAAGTTTTTCCCGGCAATCGCCTTTTTAGGCGGTTTCGGCTGGGATTCCATTACCCTGGGAATGTCTATCGATGATTCGGACCTGTGGTTTCTGCTGGCCTACTACACCGGCGCCCTGATCCTGGTCATTTTGCTGTCTGCCCGCCTGGAACACCCTGAAGGATGGACCAAGGAGCGCCTGGCAGCCGCTGCCGCCGCACAGCCTGTAAGGCCCGCCGCCAAAAGCACGGCAAAAACCGACAGCAAGGCCGAAGCAAAGGTTGAACCCCCTGCCGAAATCAAGGCAGAAGCCCCCAAGCCCGCAACTGCCGCCAAGGCCGCCCCCACCGGCAAACTGGGCAAGGCCGCCGAAATGGCAGCAGGAGTGGCCGCAAATGCAGCAGGTGTAGCCGCAAACGCCGCGGGAGTTGCCGCCAAGGCAACTGCAAATGCCGCCGCCAACGCCGCAGGAGCTACCGCCCGAGCCGCAGCAAACGCCGCCGGAAAGCTGGCCGACAAGGTGGGCTACGAAAGTACCGCCATCCCCCAGAACGCCATCGTCGTAGAGCACCACTTCCTGGACCGCGAATGGAGTCCCGTCTGGAAGGACCGTTTCACTTGGGCCCTGCAGTTCTTCTTCGGCGGCATGTTCAGCGCCCTGGTGGTCTGCTATTTCAAGAGCAGCGGTTCCATCGCCTCCTTCATCCTCGTTATTTTACTTGCAATTCTCCTGGTCGGAAACGAATTCCTCAAGAAGCATTACGAAAGTTTCGGCTTGAACCTGGCGCTGTTCTGCCTGCTGGGAACCATGTTCATGAACTTCACCATCCCCCATGTGGTTCACCGCATCGGTTTCGGATGGTTCTTCCTCTCTACACTTCTTTCCTTCGGCATCTGTACCGCCATCTGGAAGATTTCCCGCCGTTCCAGGGGCGTCCTGATAGCACCCGCCCTCATCAGCATCCTGCTGGTGGTTGCTTACCTCATGAACTGGGTTCCGCCTGTTCCCCTGGTATTAAAGCAACACATGGCCTGCCAGAATTTTGACAAGGCCACCTACACCTGCGACATAGACGAACCCACCTTCCTGCAAAAGATCGGCCTGGGCACCCCCACCGTCCATAAGCAAGAAGGCAACGAAGTCTACTTCCTGGCCTCGGTTTATGCCCCCGCCAAGCTCAAGGCCGAAATAGAATACCGCTGGTACTACGAAGACCCCACCACCGAAAAGTTCAAGCTGACCGACAAGATCTCTTCGGGCCGCATGGTCATTAACGGTGGCCGCGAAACCGGATTCCGCAGTTTCTCTCGCAAGAAGAACGCGCCCCCCGGCAAATACCGCGTAGAAATCGCCTACAAGAACGGCGCCGTGATTGGCGCAGGTGCGTTCGAGGTCTTTGACGCCACCCCCGAAGACACCTTCGTCCGCGATACCCTGCAGTAATCAACCTGACTCCCCTACATAAATATTGGCTATGTTCTTTCAAAGTGTAGATGTAATATAACTATCTAAAAAACACACCCTATTATAATCTGAGATTTACCTACCTAAAAACTGTATCTTAGATACTTGGTCTAACCTAATCTTTGTTGGGTTAGACCATTTTTTCAGTAAATTCAACATAAAATGGCAGTCCTACACTCTAATAGAACATAGCCTAAAAACAACAAGAAAAAGAACAAGTCTCGCAAGAACAGCTTCAAAATCGAGTCGCTCGAACCGTGCCTCATCAACAATTTCTATCTTCTTTCTTTGGAGTAAAAAAATGAATCGACTGTTACCTTTTGCCCTTGCCCTTGTTGCCGCCACCATGTTCTTTACCGCCTGCGGTGACGACGACAGCAGCAGCTTCGTTGAACCGGAAAAGGAATCCTCGTCTAGCGAAATCCTGAGCAGCGGCGACGAAATTTCCGTGAACTCGAGCGACGACGAAGGCCTCGACGCCGCCTCCAGCAGCGGGAAGACTTCCAAGAATAGCTCCTCGAGCAAGGGAAGCACCGCAAAATCGAGCGACGGCGCAAGCTCCGCGGATGTCACCCTGAGCTCGTCTCAGGGCCGGCTGTCAAGTTCGAGCGTTGCAGCTGGCACCGACCGGGGATCTAGCAGTAGCGGGGCGGCATCGTCGAGCAGCGTCTTTTTGCCCCGCCGTTGCGAGGAGGGCGCCAAGGACACAGTTGTAAAAGAAAATTCAACTGCGTATATGACGTGTAGGGATAACTATTGGCGAACGGATACGATAATTTACCCACCCAAGCCCAAGGTTTACCCGAACATGGACCGCCAATTCGAAAACCCGTACAGCACACTCAGCGAGTTCACGGACCCGCGTGACGGCCAGAAGTACACGACGCTGATACTCCACAAGTATGATTTGAATGGAAAACTTGTGGAAGACGATTCCATCGAGGTTTTCGCGCAGAACCTGAACTACGGCGAGATGGTTGACTCGAGCGTCCACCGGCTGGACGACGGCAAGGTGGAGAAGTACTGCGAGCTAAACGACGAGTGGTTCTGCGAGAACGGCTGGGGCGGCCGCTACACTTGGAGCGAGGCGATGGGGATATCGTCGAAGTACGATTCCGTGCTCTGGAA
>NZ_FRBB01000022.1:0-72962 GCF_900142505.1 Fibrobacter sp. UWH5
ATGGATTCGTATAATTTTGACATGGGCTTTTTCTTCTGTTTTTTTTTGGCGATTGAATTTTAGAAAATAGCCCATTTTTTGTTTAATTTAGGCGAAAGTCAACAAAAAAGGGTGGCGAAGCCACCCACACATGTTGATGAAGAGCCAAAAAAATGGTCTAACCTAACAAAAATTAGGTTAGACCAAGTATCTAAGATACAGTTTTTAGGTAGGTAAATCTCAGTTTCTAATGGGGTGTGTTTTTTAACTAGCGCCATTCATTTTTTGAATAAAAAAAAGTATAGCTTTTATTAAGAAAAGAAGGTATATTCGGGGATGAAAATGCAATTGGGGAACCCCAAAAGCACGTTTTTTTAAGGTTAGGAGGTTTACATGAAAAAAATATTCTTTACCACCGCAGGGATTTTAAGCCTGCTGATGTTCATGGCATGTTCGGACGATCAGGTTTCAGGAAGTTCTATCGACGACAACGAAACTACAAGCAGTAGTTCTGCCCCAAAAGCCGACACAAAATCGTCAAGCAGCATCGCCATCGACTTGAAAGAAATACTCACCCTCAGCACGTCCAAAACAGACAGCCGTTCGGTAGGTTTAACAAACATTGAAATCTATAAAAAAGAAAACGCCGTAAAAGCATCATGTCCCGTAATTCCATACGAGCCCGATTATTCCGGTATTATCGGTATCGCAAAAATCAGCCAAGGACAACTCAACATGGCTTTCTTTGGCCGCCATCTAGCAGCCAACATTGACAGTCTGGTTATCAACTTGTCAAAAGCCTGCACAGGCGGAAAGGACGATGTAAACATCATAGCAGATTCACTTTATATTAAGGGAAACAGCTTCAATTACGCCTGCGTAACAGAAACTGAGGCCACATCCATTGATGATGTAGAAAAAGCATTTAGCAAATCAATGGACCTCAGCTGCAAGATCGTTAACGAAGCCGAGCCCCAAGAGCAGCCCGAAATAACTCTTCCAAACAAACATGACCCCAAGGCGGATCCTGTCGTTGTTGATACAACGGTCAATACACTGAATCGTCTCGCACTGCAGTATGCCGACCCAGAAGATTTGTCCTTCGACAAACATGTAATGGCATATATCTCGGATTCGGAGTGTCAAACGAATCAGGATTCCACGAGCTCCTACCCCTACCCAGACATAGACAACAATATCTATCCCGTCGATAGAAAGCATATTTCCTCCTGTTTCCCTAAAACGGATTCAATCGGACATTTTTCAAAAAGGGATAAATCCTGTAAATACTACGTGGTCGCATTACCACTCAACGAACCTACAGGAAGCGTCCTTACCAAGGTTTCTTCAGACACCATAATGGTTCTCCAGATAAAATATCTCGATCTTTCTTTTGACACTTTTACGTCTGCAAAATTCCTTATCGAGGACTGCGAAAACATCATTAATGACAGAACAGTCTTATCCTCCCAAAGCGTCTTAAGCGCTCGATGGTCCAACGGGGGCGATTACAACATAATCTATTCGGAATGGTTCAGCGAAAGTTTACTTAAAAACTAGCCCATTTAAAAGGATGCCGCCAGAAAGAAACTGGCGGTATTTTTTATTTTTGCATATATGATTCCTGCCAGAACACGCTCACTCAGAGACATTGACCCAGAAACAGCCCGAGGTCTCATCGCCAATAGCTTAAGCGACGAATCCGTCGATGAATCCTGGGTTCATGCCACCGCCATCCAGATGAAGAAGGGGCGGTTCGACACTTATGGAGTTTGCCTGGAACTGGACTCCCATGGACACCTAATTAGCGGCCTACATTACCTGCACGCTATAGTTGAAAGCAATAGCACGGTCAAAATTTGGGTCGCCGAGAACCGTGAACCGTAAAAAAAGCGAAATTTTACCAAAAAAAAACAAACTTATAAAAAACTTACAATCCTTGAATTTGCAAGGTACTTTTTCATAAGTTAAAAAAACATCTCAAGCGAATTTCCGCCTTCATTTTATTCTATTTTATAAAAAAATTAAACGGAGTCCAATATGGAAAATTCCTTTAGCAAGATGATCTGCAGACTGGCCGTTGTCGCAGCCGCCCTGTTTGCTGCATTCCACATTTTCGTCAACAACAAGCTCGACAAAGACAATCTTTAACGAGAACACCAAAGGTTTATTATGGAAATCAATAAGGATATTGCCGACCTTCAAGCTGCTGAAGAATATCGCAACAAGCGAAAGAAGTTCATTCTGTGCTATCATAACTTCAATGCGAAGAATTTCAAGAAGGCTTCCGCACAAATCCGCAAGCTGGCTGAAGCTGCAGGTTCCCCCATCAGTATCGCCGTGGTCCCCTCCATCGGCGGTGTTCCGGAATCCGAAGCCGAAGAATTCCAGGCAACCATCCAGCAGTTCGTTGACGAAGGCTACGAAATCATGATTCACGGGGCACATCACCGTGCAGACCTGGCAGTCAACAGAACTTGGGTTGGTAAAATTGCCCAATGGATTTCCGGCAACGAAGCCGAATTCGCCGGTCTCGATGAAAAATTCACCATCGCCCTCCTGAAACGCAGCCTTGCCCTTTGGAAGGCCAACTGCAGCCACGCCATTCCCTCTGGCTTTGTCCCGCCCATCTGGTTCGGCAACCGCCACCTGCGTGAACAGGCTCTGGAACAGTTCGACAATTACGAAGACCTGCATTTTATTTACAGCAAGAGAGACGGCTCCATCAAGAAGATTCCATCCAAGGCTCTCAGCTTCTCCATCGTCCCAGATGTTCTTCTGGGAATCGCCCAGACCAGAGCCTGCCTGACCATGATGCTCCCCGGCGGCATTCCCCGTCTGGTATTCCACCAGAAGGATTTCTTTACCATTGGCGAAAAGAGAATTTTGAACTTAATCCGTTACGTATCCACCATGCGTGAAAAAGTGATGTACAAGGACCTGTAATCGTCCATAATCATAACGGAACGAATGATGATTTTAAACAAATTTTTAAGTCGAGTTGACTACAATTCCTATGAAGATCTCCACGAGAACTTCAAGATTTCTATCCCCGACAATTTCAACTTCGCTTACGACGTCGTAGACGAGTACGCAAAGAACGAACCTAAACGCGAAGCCCTGGTATGGTGCGACGATAACGACGAAAGTCATATCTTCACCTTCAAGGACCTTTCCCGTGCCTCCCAGCGTACAGCAAACTTCCTGAAGGAACAGGGAATCAAGAAGGGCGACCGCGTGATGCTTATCCTCCGCCGTCGCTATGAATTCTGGTTCTTCATCATAGCCCTTCACCGCATTGGCGCCATCGTCATCCCCGCCACCAACATGCTTTCCGCCCACGATCTAGAATACCGTTTCGATGCTGCAGAAATCAAGATGGTGGTATCCTACGACGAGCCCTCCCTCCAGAAGGAAGTGGAGACCGCCAAGTCTAAGTGCTCCTCCGTAGAAAAGCTTGTGACTATCGGCCAGGCCCGTCAAGGCTGGATCAGCTTCTACGACGACTACGAAATCATGTCTCCGGAATTTCCCCGTCCGGTCGGCGAAGAAGCTACCAAGAATGACGACATCATGCTGGTCTATTTTACCAGCGGAACTTCCAGCAACCCCAAGATGGTGGCCCACACCTTTACCTACCCGTTGGGACACATCAATACCGCACGTTTCTGGCAGCACGTCGTAGATGGCGGACGTCACCTGAGTATTGCAGAAACCGGCTGGGCAAAGGCCATGTGGGGCAAGATCTACGGTCAGTGGATTGCAGGTTCCGCAGTCTTTGTATACGACATGAAGGTGTTCATCCCCGGCAAGATGCTGGAAAAGATGGCAGAATACAAGATTACCACATTCTGCGCACCTCCTACCGCCTACCGCTACTTGCTGCAGCAGGATTTGAGCAAGTACGACCTGTCTAGCCTCACCTACTGCGTTACCGCAGGCGAAGCTCTCAGTTCCGACATTTTCAATAGGTGGCTCGAAAAGACCGGCCATAAACTTCGCGAAGGTTACGGTCAGACCGAATCCACCCTCATTACCGGCAACTACGAATGGATGGAAGCCAAGCCCGGTTCCATGGGCCGCCCCTCCCCCGGCTATAACCTGGACATCATCAACCCCGACGGAACTTCCTGCGGCGTTGAAGAAGTGGGCGAAATCATCATCCGCATCGATGGCGGCAAGCCCTTCGGCCTGTTCGGCGGCTACTACCGCGATCCGGAACGTACCGAGAAGGTTTTCGAAGGTGGTGTTTACCACACCGGCGATACCGCCTGGAAGGACAAGGATGGTTACTTCTGGTTCGTGGGACGTACCGACGACCTGATCAAGACCTCTGGCTACCGCGTAAGTCCCTTTGAAGTGGAAGAAGTTCTCCATCAGCATCCTGCCGTTATGGAAGTGGCTGTGACTGGCGTAGAAGACGCAGCCCGCGGCCAGGCCGTTAAGGCAACCATCGTGCTCCACAAGGGTTACGAGGCTTCCAAGGAACTGGCCAAGGAAATCCAGCTGTTCACAAAGAAGGTGGCTGCAGCTTACAAGAGCCCCCGCTACATCGACTTCGTTTCTGAACTGCCCAAGACCATCAGTGGCAAGATCCGTCGCGCCACTATCCGCGACAACGACAAGGAAAAGGCAACGACAGAAGCAAAGTCCGAAGCTACCGGAGCCGAAAAGTAAACAGGACAAAGTCTAAGGAATCCCGGCGTAAAATGCGCTGGGATTTCTATATTTGACCAAAACTTTTAACGAGAATTCTATGAACAGAAGAAGAGTTGTGATTACCGGTATGGGTGCTGTTACACCCGTTGGCAAGAACGTTAATGACCTGTGGAAGGCCATCGAAGAAGGCAAGTGCGGCGTAGGCCCCATCACCTTGTTCGACGCCACCAACTGCCCCGTCAAGATTGCCGCAGAAGTCAAGGAATTCAAGCCCGAAGAACACGGGATCGACCCTAAGGAAGCCCGCCGCATGGCACGCTTCACTCAGTTCCTGCTGGCTGCCGCCAACGAAGCCGTCGCCGACTCCAAGCTCACCGAAGAAATCCTCCACGCAGATACCACCGGCGTCATCGCAGGTAGCGGTCTCGGCGGCATGGACATTCTCGACAGCACCTTCAACCAGTATGTAGATGGCAACAAGCGCCGCGTTTCTCCGCTGGCTATGGCCGAACTGATTCCCAACGAAGCCGCTGCCAACGTGACCATCGCCCTGGGCATTAACGGTTGCGCCTGGACTATTGCAACTGCTTGCGCTTCCGGTACCGACGCTATCGGCGTTGCCCTGGATGCAGTCCGCTCCGGTCGTCTGGACGTCTGCCTTGCCGGTGGTTCCGAAAGCGGTATTACCGACTACTCCATCAAGGCCTTCGCCGGCATGCACGCCCTCACCGACAAGTTCAACGACTGCCCCGAAAAGGCTAGCCGCCCCTTCGACAAGGACCGTTCCGGCTTTATCATGGGTGAAGGCGGCGCCGTTCTCGTTCTCGAAGAACTGGAACACGCAAAGGCCCGCGGCGCCAAGATCTACGCCGAACTGGCTGGCTACGGCGCTTCTGCCGACAACTACCACATTACCAGCCCCCGCCCCGATGGTTCCATCTGCGCCAAGGCTTTCGAACGCGCCATGAAGGACGCTGGCGTTACTCCCGAAGATATCGACTACTACAACGCCCACGGTACTTCTACCCACCTGAACGACCTGACTGAAACCGCCATGCTGAAGATTGCCCTGGGCGAAAAGCGCGCCCGCGAAATCAAGGTATCCAGCACCAAGAGCATGACCGGTCACTGCGTAGGTGCCGCCGGTGTCTGCGAAGCCATCATTACCACCCTGGCTGTTTGCAACTCCTTCTACCCCGCCACCATCAACTACGAAACTCCGGATCCGGAATGCGACCTGGACTACGTTCCCAATGTTGGCGTCAAGGGCAACATCGACTGTGCAGCCTCTGCCTCCCTGGGCTTCGGCGGTCACAACGGTATCGTGATTATTAAGAAGTTCGAAGAATAAACTTCAAACCTTATGAACACAAAAAAATCCGCGAGTCAAACTCGCGGATTTTTTTTCGTAGTTCTTTCAGGTGTTTTCGCCTGGGACTTAGCGAAGCACAGATTCCAGAGTTTTCAACAGCTTTGGAATCTCGATAGGCTTGCCTACATGACCATCCATACCCGCCTGCAAAGCCTGCAAGCGGTCTTCTTCAAAGGCATTTGCAGTTACGGCAATAATAGGCAGGCTAGAAATTCCGGAACGGTGCATGGCACGAATCTGGCGGGTCGCCTCGTAGCCATCCATAACAGGCATCTGCACATCCATAAGGATTACGTCATACTGCCCCAATTCCGCGGTACGGATTCGTTCAACGGCAACAGAACCGTCTCCCACGGTATCCACCACAAAGCCTGCTTCCTGCAAAATACTCTGGGCGATTTCCGCGTTCAGTTCATTGTCTTCTACCAGCAAGACCTTCAGACCCTTGAAACTCTTGGGCGCAATATTCTCGATCTTGACATCAGGCTCTTCGACAACAACCGTTTCCTCGATCTTGAAGCTGAGTGAAACCGTAAACTTGGTCCCCTTCCCAGATTCACTCTGCACAGAAATGGTTCCGCCCATCATATTCACGATGTTCTTGCAAATGGCAAGGCCCAGGCCCGTTCCCTGAATGCCGCTGACCGTCGAAGTCTTCTCACGTTCAAAAGGTTCGAATACGTGCTTCAGGAATTCCTCACTCATTCCGATGCCATCATCTTCTACGACCAACTCGTAGGCGGCAGACTGGTCAACAGCGGCCCCCTTCTGCTTAACTCGCAAGGAAACATGACCGCCATCATGAGAAAACTTGATTGCATTTCCCATCAAGTTCAAAAGAACCTGGTTCAGTCGCAACTTGTCGCAAGAGACAGAATCGTTAATAACTTCACTGGTATCAAAAATCAAGGTTAGAGACTTTTCCTTGGAGCTTTCATTGACGATGGTCTCGATTTCACGGATCATCGCAGAAATGCTGGCAGGAGCTTCATCGATCTTGACCTTACCGCTTTCGATGCGGCTCATATCCAGGACATCGTTCACCAGTTCCAGCAAGTGGCGACCGGCTGTAGAAATCTTTGAGATGTAGCCCTTTAACTGCTCACGTTCATCTAGGTGAGTACTGGCCAGGCTAGAGAAACCAAGGATTGCGTTCAGCGGAGTTCGAATATCATGGCTCATGTTATTCAGGAAAGCAGACTTGGCGGCGCTGGCCTGCTGTGCAGTCACAAAGGCGTCCCGCAAGGTTGCCTGCTGCTGTTCCAGCTGAAGTTCCATTTCTTTCTGGTTATTGATATCGATAAACACACCGATCATCGAAATGGGCGATCCATTTTTACGTCTAGTCACACGCCCAGCCGCATGGAACCAATGGTAGACCCCATTCTTCATCTTGGCTCGATATTCTACATCGTATACAATTCGATCAGACCTGTCGTATACCGCAGTCCAGAAAGAATTAAGGATAATATCGCGGTCTTCGGGGTGAAGCCGCTCCGACCAGGCGTCCAACGTATTCGGGAACTCATCAATAGAAGAGTACCCCATCATCTTGCGGTAGGCTTCACTACGGTAGCACGAGACAATCTCGCCAGCCTCATCAAAATCAACATTCCACATGCCCGACTTGATGGACTCATTCAACTTCTGCAAATGTTCCTGACGAAGCAAAGCCTGCTTTTCGTCGTTAATGGAACGTGCGCAAAATAGAGCCTCAACCGTATCACCAAATTCGTTCAAGGTCAGAGGAATAATCAGGGCACGACTCCAGCCCGAGAAAACCCCAAGGAATTCCTCTGTAATGGTGTTCTTGCCCCTCAATCGTTCTTGCATGGTATCAATATCTGTAAAACGACTGATGGCAGCCTTATCTTCGGCCGACACCGTCTTTTCTGTCAACAGGTAGAATCCCTGTCTTGCATCCCCTTCTACACCAACCAGGTTACGAATTGCCTCTGTAGACTTGATTTCCTTGAAGTTCTTTTTTTCTAGATCAAAAAGGTAGAGGGCATAAAAAGGGTTACCCAGACAACGAATCACCGAGGAGTTCAGACGTTCATGTTCAAGGCTCGTTTCCAGTTCGCTGTTTCGGGCAATGAGACTGAAGTTCAACTCGTCAATCTTTGCAGATTGCTTCGCCAGTTCCTTACGTTGATGTAAGTCATTCACCTTGGTTCGATTTATCACGTAGCAAAGCATGCAACCGGCCACAGCAAAGGGAACAACGTCAACAACATCCGCCAAAAAGATTTCGTAATCCTTCACGTGGTGACTGCAAACCAGGAAAGCCCCGGTACCTACAATATTCAACCCGATCATTCGAAGGGGCAAATCGTAAAAGAAAATCGGAAGGACAACCACCATAGCCGCCATGGCCACAGCCAATCCCCTAGGCCCATGGGCACATCCGGCATAAATCGCAAGAATGTAGCACGAAATCAAGACCACATAGCAAAAAGGGAGAATGACCTTCGGGAACGAGACGCCAAACTTATAGGAAATAAAGAACATGCCGTAATTCAGCACAGAAAAGGCGATGTAGGCAAGAGAGCTCACCATGACACCGCGGCTTTCCCAGAATATGGCTGCCAGAGCCAGGGCAAGCACGACCGTACCCAGCAAAAAAGACAAAGCCATCAAAAGTTTTCGGTTGGATTCCGGAAAAAGTTCGCTAGCCTGAGAATACTGCTCACGAGTAAAGCCGGCAAAAAGAGCAAAATCCTTTATTTTATTCAACAAAACCATATACTCTAATCTTATAAAAAAAATAGGCCGTATGCAAACGTCCTATTACTACAACTCGTAATTATGCCGATAGTTTTATCACTTTTTCTTTACGGCCAACACGACAACCGAGGCAAGAACCAGCAAAATACCCAACGCAAGTCTTATAGTCAGCGTTTCTCCAAAAACGCAAACCCCAATAACCACAGCCGTAAGAGGTTCAAGGCCACCCATAATCGCCGTGGAAGTGGAACCCACAATCTTAACCGCCTTGGTCATCAGTACCAGAGACAACACGGTAGGTACAAAACCAAGCATCAGGGCCCACCCGTACGAAGACGGGGACTGCAGCAAGGGAGGAAGCCCCGACCCAAGGCTCACGGAATACAGCGTAAGGAACAACAGGCAGAAAATCATCACGTAGAAGGTAAGCTTCAGGGGTCCCATCTGCAAATTGGCCTTGTTCACGAACACGATATAAATGGCGTAAGTGAAAGAAGAAAGGAATACCAGCAGAAGCCCGATGGAACTCAGGGGCATACCCCCTTCCCCACCTCGATACAGGAGACCGATCCCCAAAAGAGACAAAGCGATGGCGGCACCGGTTTTGGCGGTTAGGCGTTCCTTATAGATGAGGGCCATCATAAGGGCTACTTCTAACGGATAAAGAAAAAGTAGCGTGGAGGCAAGTCCTGCATCCATGTAATTGAAAGCCGCAAAAAGAGTCAGGGCACAAAAGGCAAACAGGAATCCAAGAACCGCAAGAGGAAGAATCTCAGCCTTCTTGATGGCGAACCGATTGCGGTTGAACAACATCAGCAGAGCCAGCAGCACAATGGCCGTAGCAAAGCGATAGCACAGCACCGATTCAGGGGACAACCCTTCGCGATACAGGAACAAGGCTCCCAACGGATTAGTGCCGTAACAGATGGCGGCACCACACCCGTAAAAAATGCCCTTTACCGAATTACTAAGCAAAGGCGCACCCCCGAACCTTAGTACTACGTGAGCATAAGGCTGCTCGTATTAACGAGCTGCCGTTGCGAGAGCGAGCGCCTACAGGACGTTCTTCTCCAGCCTTAGCGCGAGCGGTCTTACGTGAGCATAAGACAGCTCGTATTAACGAGCTGCCGTTGCGAGAGCGAGCGCCTACAGGATGTCCTTCTCCAGCCTTAGCGCGAGCGGTCTTACGTGAGCATAAGACAGCTCGTATTAACGAGCTGCCGTTGCGAGAGCGAGCGCCTACAGGATGTCCTTCTCCAGCCTTAGCGCGAGCGGTCTTAAATCGCGAACTTAGTTGCATCGGCAAGCTGAACGCTAGCAATACGGGAAATACCCTTGATTTCCTGGGTCACGCCGTACAGCATATCGGCTTCAGCCATGGTACGCTTGTTATGGGTCACCACGATGAACAAGGTCTGCTTGCTGAATTCACGGAGGAGGGCCATGAAACGACCCACGTTAGCGTCGTCCAGAGGACCATCCACTTCGTCCAGCACGCAGTACGGAGACGGCTTTTCCATGTAGATGGCGAAGAGCAGTGCCGTTGCGGTCAAAGCATGTTCACCACCAGACAGGGCCTTGATGCCACGCATCTTCTTACCGGTAGGACGGACGTTAATTTCGATATCGGCGTCCAGGATATCCATGGGCTTGCCCATTTCGTCTACCTTTTCGATAAGACTCATCTTGGTTTCGCCATTCAGGAACAGCTTACTGAACACGAACTGGAAGTTCTTCTGAATGCGTGCGAAAGTATCCAGATAGCGCTTGCGGGCGATGTCGTCCAGCTTGGTGATAGTACGATCCAGAGAGGCACGGGCGCGGTCCAAATCGTCGAACTGCTTTTCCACTTCTTCAAGACGTTTCTTTTCGTCTTCGTAGTCTTCCATCACGTTCACGTTGATGGGGCCCAGTTCCTTGATCTTGCCACGGAGTTCGCGAATTTCGCGGTCAGCTTCGGGCTGGCTGTATTCCACACGTTCAAAGTCTTCAGGATTAGAAAGGTCGAAATTGTATTCGTTGGTCACGCGTTCCACGAGGCGGTCCAGGTTGGCCTGCAAGGCTTCCTGACGGCGGCCCACGTCGTTCAATTCCTTCATCTTCTCGATCATGTCGTCACGGAGGCGGTTTACCTCGGAGCGCCATTCTTCAAGGTCGCCAGAAACCAGGTCGAACTTTTCCTTGGCCAAGTCGCGCTGACCTTCGAGATCGCGGAGGGCAGAATCCTTGGACTGGATCTGGATTTCAAGTTCGCGGCCATCTTCGTTATTCTTTTCGATGGCGATGGTATTCTTTTCCATTTCTTCGGAACGGTTCCTGATGGAATTTTCCAGGTAACCGATCTGATCGGCAATACTCTTCAGGCGGTTTTCGTTCTGAGCCAGGCGGGCGTTCTTGTCGTTGGCGGAACGTTCCAGTTCGCGGACATCTTCTTCCTTCTCGCGATACATGGTATCCTGTTCCGTCAGTTCGTCGTTGACTCTGGAGTATTCGGCTTCCACACGTTCCATCGTAGCGGAAGCTTCCTGAAGTTCGGCATCGCTGTTCTTGGATTCTTCGGCAGCCTGAATCTTGCTTTCCG
This sequence comes from Fibrobacter sp. UWH5, assembly GCF_900142505.1. NCBI lineage: Bacteria > Pseudomonadati > Fibrobacterota > Fibrobacteria > Fibrobacterales > Fibrobacteraceae > Fibrobacter > Fibrobacter sp. UWH5. The sequence continues at coordinate 11,319 of NZ_FRBB01000022.1, forward strand.
CATTGCGGATGTCATTTTCAAGCTGGGCAATGCGACGGTCGCAGTTCTGAACCGTATTGTTCTGGATAGAAAGGCCTGCGGTACCGCCACGCTTCATATCCTGCTTTTCGCGAATTTCATCGGCCAGGGAAGCAAGCATCTGGCTATCTTCATCCACAAGTTCCTGGATGCGGGCCACTTCATCTTCCATCTGGGAAGCTTCGGACTGGGCATTTTCCAGCAGTTCCAGAGCTTCGGCAATTTCATTCTTGCGAGACAAGGCTCCAGAAGTCGCCGCACCGCTGGAAACCAGGCCGCTAGTACGGACAATGGCATCGGGTGCCACAAAGCAAAGATCCTCGTCACGCATGGAACGGGCGAAGTTCAAGGCCGTCTGCAGTGAATCCACCACAAAGTAGCGGGAAAGGATTCCAGAAAGCCAGGGACCGATTTCGGGATCAGCCTTTACAAAGTCATTCAGGCAGCCCACAACTCCTTCACCGGAAACGGTTCCCGTGTATGCAGGAGCGCTATCGCTTGCCAGGGCCAGCAGGGCCTTGCCCACATTGTAGCCCTTCATGGAATTGACCACGTCCACCACGGCGGAATCGTTGGCCACCACCACGGCATCCATCAAGTCGCCCAGGGCGGCTTCCACCTGGGAAGCATATTCGGGAGCGGCCTCGATACGTTCGCTCAAAAGGCCACCAACCACGTCGGCCTTGTTCTCCATGAGCCAACGGCTGGCATCAGTTCCTTCGTTGGCCACGCTCTGAAGTACGTCAATTCTAGACTGGAGGCGAGCCTCTTCGTTGCGCAGATTCTGTAACTTCTTCTGGGCTTCCTGAAGGTCAGCCTTGCCGGCTTCCAGACGTTCTTCACGGGTAGATTTCTGTTCGGTCAGACGTTCAATATCTTCATCTGCCCTATCCATATTTTCCTGGATATCGCGGATAATGTCCTGGGCAGAATTCTTCTGGTTATTCAGGTTTTCCAGTTCCCCCTGCCAGCGGGTCAAGTTTCCCTGGAGCAGGGCGGCTTCGGCATCCATACGTTCAAAGCGGCTCTTGAGAGAGTTGGCCTTGTTGGTTGCCTGCAGACGCTGGTTAGAAAGTTCCCTAGACTGCTGGCGCAAGTCATCCAGCTTATCACGCATAACCTGCAAGGTTTCCCGTTCGCGTTCCAGCAGGGCATTCAGTTCGTCCATTTCGTTGTCGGAACCCAGAGCCGCATTTTCTTCTTCAAGGCGACCACGTTCCACGGTCAATTCCTCGACCTTGGACTGGTTGCGGCTAATTTCTTCCTGGGCGCGATCGTTGGCGGATTCCAGGCTAGACACCACATCACGGATACGACCGATGTTGTTATTCAAGTCGTTCAGTTCGATGGTGGCCTTCTGAACATCGCGTTCCAAATCACGGTATGCGGTTTCATCTTCGGCGATCAACAATTTCTTTTCGTCAATCTTGGCCTGGAGCACCGTTGCGTTGGTCTTGGCGCTTTCCACCTCGTGGTTCATTCGCTTGGTGGTGGTATCCAGAGTAGAAAGACCTTCCTTCATATCTTCGTACTTGTCGACGCTGACAGAAAGATCCAATTCGCGGAGGCGCTTGCTCAAACGCTTAAATTCGTTAACCTTTTCAGCCTGGGTTTCGTACTGACGGACAGAACGGCGGACACTGCGCAGATTGTCTTCCACACGATCCATATCCATCTGCACACGTTCCAGCTGGCGGCGGGTTTCCTTACGCTGCTGCTTATACTTGCTAACGCCGGCTGCTTCTTCGAAAAGCACGCGGCGGTCGTCGGCCTTGTCAGACAGCACAGCCTTGATCATGTCGGCGTTCATCTGGGAATACGTACTGGAACCCAGACCCGAGTCAAAAAGCAAGGCATGCACATCGCGAAGACGACATTCCTGGTTGTTAATCAGGTATTCACCGGAACCATCACGATGGACGCGACGGGTCACGATCACTTCGGAATATTCAGAATTCAAAGTTCCGTCGCTGTTATCAATCACGATGGATACTTCGGCAAGGCTCATGGCGGCACGTTCTTCGGTACCGCTGAAAATCACGTCCTGCATCTTGCCCATACGAAGTGCGGCGGCCTTCTGTTCGCCAAGCACCCAGCGGATAGCGTCGGTAATATTGGATTTACCGCAACCGTTAGGGCCCACCACGGCGGTAAGACCCTTCGTGGGGAAGTTCACTTCGGTCCTTTGGGCAAAGGACTTAAAACCAAAAATCTTTAGCTTTGTAATCTGCACGGCGGCAAATTTAGAAAATAAGCAGAAAACGTTTCGCACCAACAGGTTACGAAACGTTCATAAGTCAAGCTTTACGGGAATTTCTAACGGAATCGATAGGTTAGCGAGTCTCCATCCGCTTCAACAACCATATAGAGGCTCCCCCCATCCAAGTCAAAGGAGCGATCATCGGCATAAACCTTGCCCGAACCGTCCTTGGATTTGGTGTACTTGAAACGGAGGGTAAATTCCCCCACCAGATCCTCTTCGACCACCCGGCTCCTTTCGCCAGGAAGGATAACTTCGTCGATCCACTTCTTGGACGTTCCATCATTGGCCAGGATATCAACTCGCACAATGGAATAATCCTCGGTACCATTTTCAATCTGGAGTCGGCTAGAAGATTCAAGGAACCAATGGGAAATGCACCCGGTCAAGACCAATGGGAGAATGAGAATCGCAATAAGTACAGCAAACCTTGAAACAAGGAAAGACTTTATCTGCAATCGCATTATTTACCTCCCTTTTCGTAGCGGATACCCTTAGCCTCGATAGTCTTGGATGATCCAGGATTCAACGAGAAACCGCTTTCTTCAGAAGACTTGGACTTATTCTTCTCCTTCAGGATTTCCGTTTCCAGGGGAGCCGTTCTTGCGGCACCGCGACCAAACAGGAAACCATCAAGAGCGGCCAAGCCAAACTTGACTTCGGCAATGAAGGTTCCCTTGGCACCAAAGAAATTGTCATAGTCATAAGAAGAATTGTAAGCCAGACGTACAAATAATAAGTCTACGGCACCACCCCACAGCAGGTCCTTAAATCCGCTGCGCACACCGCGACGCACGCAAGTGGCTTCAAAGCCGATCATGCGGGAAGGATCCGGATAATAGGCCAACGAAGCGGAATGGAATTCGCCATCAGGGAAATCAAAGGAGACCTTTCCATACAGACGTTGGGCAAAAAGGTTCTGCTCCCATGTGACGCGGATGGAATCTTCCCCATGACCATTATAAAATCCGATGTCAAAATTGGGCAAGTAAGTCAAAGGTCCAGAAAGGCGGCCCCCATAAACGGAACGGCTTTCCAGGTCGAGATTCACATGGGCGTTCCGCCAGGAAGTACGGTAGAAACTTCCACTTGCGCTAAAATTGCCCCAGCGGAAATAACCCCAGCTGTATGCCAAAGAATCGCTTTCGTCGGCATAAATATTTCCTACATGTTCAACATTGGAATGCTGCATACCGGCAGCAATTGTAGCGTTAGACTTTACATCGGTATAAACCATACCCCAAGTCGTTGTAGAACGGACCAGGGAATAATCGGTATAATGGGGGAAGAGAACGAAATCTTCGCCATCCCAACCGGAACGGTCGAACCAAAGGACAAAACCGAAATACCTTTCGGGGCCCACATCGCCCGAGAAGAAACCAGCCATATGTTGCCTGAAAGCAAATCCATCATGTTCGCCATATTTGCTTTCTAGAGGCATCTGCTCGGCAGAAGGCAAATAGTAAAAACCGGCATCGATATAACCACCACGCCCCCCACGCAAAATCTGGGAGATTTCGGTCAACTGACGGTCACGAGTTACGGCACCACCGGCAGAAAGTGCTTCTGGAGTCACGCTATCTGCAAAGGAAAAAGTGGTTGCAGCAAGCAACACAGCCAGACCTTTAAAAAGATTTCCGATTCGCATAACCCAAATCTAGAAAATGCCGGGGAAAAATTTATATTTGCGCCCATGAACGAGCAAGAAAAAGCACAGGAACAGAACAAGGCCCTGATCGCCGCATGGAGCGATCATTCCCGCATGTGGAAAGACAACACCTGGGTCTACCCCGTCATTAGCCGTCGCGCAGGTGGTTTATCGGTAGGTATAAACCTAAATCCCGACCACAAATGTTCCTTCGCCTGTGCCTACTGCCAGAGCGGCCCGCAAGAAGGTCACGAAAGTGTCGCCATCGATATCGACGGCGTGGAGCGGGAGCTTCGTCAATTCCTGGAATTCTACAAGTCCGGCGAATTCAGCAAGTGCGATTTCTTTGGACACGTTCCCGAAGACAAAAAGATTCTAAAGGACATCTGCCTTTCTGGCGATGGAGAATCCACCATCGTCAAGGAATTCCCCGAAGTGTGCAAGCGCATGCGCAAACTCCAGAAGGAAAACGAAGGGCAGTTCAAGCTCCGCCTGATTACAAACGCCAGCCGCCTCGGGAACGAGAAAGTCGAAGATGCCCTGGCCTACCTGCTGGAAAGTGACGGTGAAATCTGGGCCAAGCTGGACGCCGGTACCGAAGAATGGTACAAGCGCATGAACCGCTCCGCAGTCAAGTTCGAAACTATCCTGAACAACCTGGAAAAGGTCATCAAGCTGTACCCCATCTGCATCCAGACCATGTTATGCAGCCTTCAGGGAGACGTTCCCACCGACGCAGAAATCGAACAGTACATCGGACACCTCCAGCGAATTTACGCAGCGGCACCCAAGAACTTCGTAGAAGTTCAGCTGTACACCGTTATCCGTCAGACGGCCACTCCCGACGTCCTCCCTCTCCCCAAGGAATTCCTGGAAGCGGTCGCCAAAAAGATTAACGAAAAATTGCCGGTACAGGTTCGAATTTTCTAAAGTAAAATTAAACCATATAAAAGAAGCCCGCGTCGAAGCGGGCTTTTCTTAATTTCGCCAAATTTCAAAATCAGCAAAATTGCCGTCGCGGCACTCGCCTTAGATCAACTCTTCAGGCGGGAGGTTTGTGTCGGCTTCAGGTTCCTGGTAGCAGGTTTCGGGAATCTGAACCTGGTTCTGGAAATAGGCACGATGGGCGGCGATTACCTTTTCGCGGGCAAAGGCGGCATCCTTCCATTCACCAATCTGAACATCCTTGCCTTCCAGTTCCTTGTAGTTCTGGAAGAAGTTCTTGGTAATGCGGAGGAACATCTGGTCCACATCCTTGATGTCGTGAATGGGGCGCGGGTTAAATACGGGAACGCCAAGAACCTTGTAGTCCTTCTTGCCGCCGTCGGTCATGTCCAGAGCGCCAACCACGCGGCAACTGCAGACGGTACCGGTCATCATGGAGGCGGGGCTGTAAATCAGCATATCCAGAGCATCGCCATCATCGGCCTTGGTGCTGGGGATAAAGCCATAAGTACAGGGGTAGCTCATGGAGCTCAGAAGGCAACGATCCAAGCGGAAAACATGAAGACGTTCATCATATTCGTACTTCAAATTGGTGTCCTTACCAATTTCCACAACACAATCCACTTCGTACGGATATTTCTTGCCGATGGGCAAATCCAAATAGTTAATAGCCATTTTTCTCCTACGAGAACTCACCTTGAGTTCTTCATCTTTTGATAATCCATCAAATTTTGTAATAAGAATTTAGTATTATAATCCTAAACGTCAAGCGGTAAGGGGTCTAACATTGAGATAATGTTGTTCTCGCTCACCGTTTTCTCAACATCTAGAGGATATAGGGGCGTGCCTGCTTGAACATCAGTTCGCGTTCGTCGCCCATCACCTTAAATTCAATATCCAAAATCAGCTCATCGGCGCTCTTCTTGTAGAGTTTGGCGAAATGAGTCTGGATTTTCTCGACGAAGCCATAGAGTTCCGTCACCTCGGAATCAGTCAAGACGGGTTCATCCGGAGACAACGTGGAGCTCTGCAGAAGAACCTTCTGAACGCCCTTGGCCGCAGGAACGATAGAGAAAATTTCGGGTCTGGAATTGTTTTCGGGATTCGTAATGGAAACTTCACCCTTCTGCACATTCACATAAATGCCGGCAACAGAGAAGTCTGCGATGTTCTGGGTAACAATGACACCATTGGCAGCTTCATCGATGAAGGCTCCATGTACGGCAACAGCCATCTGCACAGAGAAATGGTCGATGTTCCACAGGGTTCGTTCCTCGTAGGCCTTAAAGCTCCAAACCGAGGCCCAGACCTTACGAATTTCATCGGAGGGCAAATCCTTAGGCTCGCGGGTCGCCTTTACTGACTTATAAAGTCCTGCGCCATTAAATTCATCAAGGTCTTCGGAGTTCGTGCTGGAACGCAAGCGCACCGGAGTCTCCCCAAAAATCTTGTAGACCTTTTCATCCAGTTCCGTACCGAATTTTTCGTCTACGGGAATATGGCGGATCATGTAACGGATATTATCAAGAACAGCTTCCCTTGTACGGGTATCTGATTCAAACTTTTCGTCAGCAGTTACAGCGGCGATGTACTTTTTCAGCGGCAAGGAATCGTCCTTGACAGCAGACTCGCACAGGGTCTCGATGTAATCGCAAATTTCAGAAGAGCGACCTTCCTTCTTGCAATCCTTTTGAGAGCGAAGGCAAAGAGATTCCGTCACCTGGGCATAGCTCATGAAATTATCGTAATGATAGAACGGTACCGCAAAACCATCAGGAGAATTTTCGGGAATAAACTTTTGAAGTTCAGCCAGGTTTGCTGCCTTGACGCCTACGAATCCCGCAGAATTAAAACCAAGATCCTTGAAATCGGGGAATCCCTTTTCGCTCAAGTCATAAGAGAGGATCGTCTTTTCTTTCTTGAGACTTTCCCAATATTCCTTAGCTTCTTTCAAGGTCGTCTTTTCTACGGTATAGGACGTGGTGCTGACCGTCAGCTTCACCAGGCTATCGCAAAGAGCCAGAAGGGAGTCCGGCAGTTCATGCCCGTTAAAGGCTATGTTGGGAGTCTTACGAGCCTTGGCCGCAAGGTTCACATGAGAAAGCGGAGTCTGGGCATCCTTGCTGATAGCGCCAGCCACCAGCGGAATTTCGGCAGGCAGGGTTTCAAGAATTAAAATATCATGGGAAGAAACAATAGCCGTATCCAGTTCATCGGCGGTAAACTTTCTGAGAGTACCGTAAGCGACACCCGTATTCATAATCTGAAGACTGACGTCTCCAAAGATTTGGGCATGAGTGTACACGGGAACGTCTAACCGTTTAAATTCATCAGCGTAATCTTCGGCCGCAGATTCGGCCACGCTACCCGACGGCATATAATACAGGCGATTCTTTTTTGTTCCCACATTCAGGAACTGCAGACGGGATTCAATAATGCGATGAGTTTTCGCCACCAGTTCTGCACTAATCTTGTCTGTCGGGAAGAACGTCAGGGCGATCATGGAATCTTGAGCCGCATAATAGACTAACGTTCCTGCCACAGTCTTCTTTTTCGTGCTGTAATAAACATCGCTTTCAAATTCCGACAAGCTACGGGAATCCTTCAGCACCTTCTTTGCAAATTCATAATGCAGAGAATGCTTGCCGGTATTCTGCAAATGCAGCACAGGCTTCTTGGAATCAAAATCCGTAATGATGAATTTGACCAGGTAGCTTCGGCCAATTTCAGTCGACGACTTATAAGCCTTCTTCAAGAAAGCATCGTAACCTTCATCAGCAGTAAATCCAGAAGCTTCATCTGCAGTATTCTTGAATTCGTCAAGGCGACTCAAGGAAACATCGATATTACGATCCTTGTCCGCGCCCAGCTTTCCGGCAAAGAATTCGTTTCCCCAGGCCTTCACCACCACATCGGCAGAATCGCCTACGTCAAAGGAAATAGAGACACCCGAAGAAGTACACTTCAGATTGTCACTATCCGATCCCGGACATAAAATTTGCTGTTCATCGACTCCGACAAAAAAACTCTCAAGTTTCGCACCAGAAGCGTTAATATGCAGACCAGAAAATTCCTCGTTCACCGAAGAAGAAGAACTGTCATCGGAACAAGCCGAAAAAAAGGCCACTGCGCTTAGTGTGGCCATAAAACAATTACGATATTTTTTCAGATTAATCATCAAAATCACCAGGGCACTTTTCAAAAGTATCATCAAAGCTACTTACGCGGCCCTTTTCATCAACATTTCTACAGACAACAGGCAAGGAGCGTTCTGAAGTGCAACCATCCTTGATTTCAGTTTCACCGTCAGCCTTGAAAACCTGCAGACAGTCCATTTCCTGGCAAGAACGCCATCCAAAGCCAAAGGAAGAGTGGTAAAACTTGAACACCTTGTCCTTGTAGGTAAAGGAGATGTTATCGTTATGATGGTTTCCACCCCAGCTATACTCGGCCTTAGAAACAGGCACCATTTTACCATTCACATAAAGTTCAGCTTTTTCAGTTTCAGAGGAAACCGGAACAACAGACATGAACATTTCCACTTCGTCTACAGAAGACTGAATGTAGAAGTAACCATCTTCACCTTCGTAGTTAAAAGTGCAAATCCAATCCTGCTGCATGAATTTTTCAGAAGCAGGCTTGCCATCTTCGTCGGTATAGGAAACCTTCACGGAATCCGGCTTACGGACTTCGAAGATGGACATGGGATCATCGTTCTTTACGGGATCTGCAGAAGAGTTGGAAGAGGAATCATCACCGCAGGCAGCAAATAAAGCAAGTGCGCCAATGGACAGGATAAATTTTAAGTTCATATTTTCTACTCCTAATTTTTTGAAATAAAATAAAAAAATTTTTATAAATCGTAAATCAAGAAATTATCGACTGCGCCAGCGGGCAGAAGTCGTCTTGTCGAAAAGTCCGAAATAGAACTTAGGTTCCTTACGGTCAGGGCTATAGCCTACTTCAAAACGCACACGGTCCAAGGCGGGAATCACCAAGTGCAGGCCACCGTAAACGGCACCTTCATAGTTCTTCCAGCTTGGCGAACCTTTGTCCCAAAGCAGACTTCCATCAAGGCCAGCCACCAGCTGCAAACCATAGAAGAAATTGATTCCCCAGAGAGAAGCCGCCTTACGTTCGCGCAACACAAAACGTTCTTCCAAAGTCAGAAGAGCCTCGTGGACGCCTAAACTATTGCTGTCGGCTTCATGTCCGCGGAAGGTATTGGTTCCGCCATGATAGAAATAATCGTAACGTTCTACATCGCCTGGACGAATACGAACAAGAGCCGTAGCCCCAGTAATAAAGCGCCATGCCGTATAATAGGCGCGTGCATCCGTCAGCAGTTCCCAGTAGTTCTCGCCGCCCATGTCGTCACAGCTTTCCACAGTACAATCAGCATCATGATCGTCTCCATAGCCTACGTGAGTCATCATGTACTCAAAATACACACCCTTGCGGCTGTCCAGTTTACTATCGCGGAAATCAAAGGCAAAGCCAAGGCCCGCTTCGGGAAGCCACGCCGCCTTCTCCAAATAACGAACCGCCACCGTTCCCAGCAGCGAAAGTCGGGAAAGCACCTGATATTCTACATCCAGATCGGCCAGGTAGCTATCGTCCTGAAAGGAACGCAAGTCATCCCAGCTATCGGTCCGCAAGAATTCGAAATTCCAGCCCACCGGGAGTCCAAACAAGTACGGCGAACTTGCATAGAAGGCATATTCGTTGCTTTCAAAAATCGGGTCTATTGCAGTACGGTACTGGACCTCGGCACGAATGTCCTCACCAAGCACATTGAGATTTGCCAAGGCAAGGCCGATCATGAGCCCGTCGCGGTCAGTCGTCTTCCCCGCCGGAGCGGGAATCCAGCGGAAAATTTCCTTGAAGGAATAATGAAGGACCATCCCGCCGCCATTATCGGCACTTTCACAGTTTGCGGAAATCTCCGTGAATAAATCCAGATCCTGAAGTTTTAATTTTTCAGACTCAAATTTCTCTGTAGAAAAGGGTTCGCCTTCACGATTCTGCAATTCACGCAGCACCACGCGTTCATTTGTATGTTCTAGACCACCCAGTTCTATTTTCTTGATAATCGACCCATCAACACAGACAGCACCAACAGACGGGACCATCAAAAAAAGCGCCAACAAAAGCAGCAAGGCTTCCAAAAAATGTAATGGGGCAAAAACTATCTTCACAAATCCTCAAATTTATAGTACAAAGATAAAAAAACACATTTCATTTTTTCTATCTTTGGCTTCGTCAAGGAGAAAACCCGAGGTTTTTATGTTAGACTTTCTTGCCAACAATTGGCCCTATCTTATCGCACTAGTCATTATCGTCTTTGCAGTCTTCGCAATTCGCGGACTCCGCAAGGCCCTCAAGGAAGGTGGTGGAGCATTCAGTCTCGAAACCATCAAGAAGGCAACCGAGCCCAACTTCGCCGCCCTCAAGCAGAAGTCTCATGCCCTGCTGGCAGATGCCGACATGATCTGCGAAGTCAAGGAAGGCGCCACCTACGTCATCCCCAAGAAGGAAGACCTGAAGCTGTTCCGCAACGCCGTCAAGCAAAAGTACAAGTTGGCCATGTTCCTGGTGCCGGGCACCACACAGGTTGCCTATTTCTTCTGCAAGACTGAACAGGGCCTCCGCCGCCGTATCGACAACCTGGTCATTAACCAGAAGTTCCAGGCCGGCAAGAAGCCTTACAACGATGTCGCCACCGGCGAAAAGCTCCGCTTCCCCAAGACCTAGTAGATTAAAGGTTAAAGGATAAAGATTAAGCGCGATCAAGGTCGCGCTTTTTTCATAAGCATTTAAAGCAGACTTCAAAATTCAACCGCACGAAACAAGATGTTCCGAACATACAAAGACCTTGCCATTGCCGAAGAAGAATCCAAACTGATCGAAGCGATTGACCAAACCAGAAATCTACTGGTTGAAGCGCCCACCGGTTCCGGCAAGTCCCTATATATTCCCTGGTTCCTTTCGAAGCATTGTACAGGTCGTGTGGTAGTACTGCAGCCCCGACGCATCGCTGCTCTTTCCCTGGCCCAGTATTCCGCAAAATTACACGGCGAACCTTGTGGCAAGACCGTAGGCTATCAATTCAGACAGGACACCTGCAAAAGCGCAGAAACCCGCATTCTGTTCCAGACCTACGGAAACTTTCTGCAGGAACTTCTCCACGGGAAAATGGACGCCGAATGGGTTATTTTCGATGAATACCACGAGCGCAAGTCGGACATGGATTTGCTGTTCAGCTACCTGCTTAGACTACAGACGAAAGACGAAAGACGCGAAAAGAACAGTGATAAAGTTCCGCGAATTGCGGTCATGTCAGCAAAGCTGAATCGCGAAGAAATGGAAAATGCCCTAGGCGTAAAATGTCTGGAATTGGGACACCCTCTTTATCCGGTCCAGATTTTACATCAAACCCCATTAGCAGGTTCCTCCCTCGAAAGTGAAGTGGTCAAGGCCCTCAAGTCCCTGTACCGCAGCAATGTCTGGAAAACCACACTGGTATTCCTCCCCGGTAAAGCCGAAATTTCTAAATGCCACACTGCAGCCGAAGAATCCATGGGCAATGCAGCAGAATTTCTAGATCTGTATGGCGGTCAGGAACGTGATGTTCAAGACAGAATCTTCGAAGAAACGGAACGCCCCCGCGTCATCTTTACCACCAATATTGCCGAAACCTCCATCACCGTTCCCAACGTTAGCGGCGTGGTAGATAGCGGCGTGGAACGAATTTCCGAATACGACGACAGCCAGAAAGTAAACGTACTACGCACAGCCTCCATCTCGATGCAGAATGCCATCCAGCGTTCCGGACGTTCAGGCCGTACACAGAACGGAGCCTGCATCCGACTGTGGAGCGAAGAATCAGAAAACAGAATGCCCCGCGGAATCATTCCCGAAGTTACCCAAATTGAACCTTCCGAATTCTTGTTACAGAAGTCCGCACTGGAACGTTTCTTAGACGAGAGAGAAGGAACTAGAGGCGAGAATGGATTGGTTCTGCCGACGGCTATTCCCGAAAAACGAGAAATCGTCGCGAAGGAACTTCTGCAAGAATTGGACATGGTCGACGAAAATGGAATTACGGAATTGGGTCTGCAGGCCGTTCAGTCCCCCCTTTCCGATGTTCAGCTGGCTTACGTTTTAATCAAGTCCAAGCCTGCAGGAATCAGTAATTTAACTTTGTCTGCAATGGCATGGATTCACGGCGGCACAGAAGCGTTGCAAAAGAACAAGCAGCCCACCAACCTACTGATGTTGGCAGGCGATTCTTCTGGACACGGCAACAACACTCCCCGCGAAGTTTCACTAACGCTGCGACAGTTGCAAGACTATTGCAAAAAGGAGAACTTCAAGAAAAGCGCAGACAACGAAACCGAAACCATCCAGATGCTAATGAAGGCCTACTCCGATAGGCTTGCCTCCCCCACGTCCAGTAACGGATCCTATAAGCTTCCCAACCAGAATGTCATCCGCCTGCAACATCCGGAACCGCCCTTTGCATTGCTAGCCATGACCATGCTCCGCACCAGCTCTGGCGCCGCTGCAGGCACCAAGACGGAACTCCGTCTAAACCTTTACGTTCCCGTTCCTAGAAGTCTTCTAGAAAACGAGGACGAAGAAGCCCGCTACGAACTCATTTGGCGTAGTGGCCAGGAACGTTTTATCGGAAAGGAAATCCGCGGCACAGTCGAACGGGAAATTCTCCCTCAGGAAGCCTCCCCCGCCGTTCTTGATCAGCTAAAGGAACTGACCGTCAGCGCCTGGAAAGAAAAGCTGGAAAAGGAAAACTGGACCGGGCGTTACCTTACAGAAAATCTGCAGACTCTTCTAATCAAGATGCGACTGGCCGCACAACTGTATCCAGAATTCAGCCTTCCTGAATTCAATGAAGAAGATATGGAACTGATCTTTGATGAATTCGCCAACGGCATCTTCCTGCTACGCGACCTGAACGAAGACCGCTACCGCGCCATTCTTGAAGACTACTTCGGACGATCCATGTTGCAATGGCTTCACAAGACCTTCCCCGACCATTACATTCTCCCCAACGGCAAGAAAGCTCGCTACAGTTATCAGGAAGTTGAAGCACCGGAACCGGGAACCCCCGGCAGCAATCTCGTTACCCAAAGTGCTGAAGGCGTTCTCGTAGAAGTTTCCGCCCGCATCGAAGACTTGATGCAGTTGCGAGGCGAACATAAAATTGCCGACGGAAAGTTGAAGGTCCGCTACGATATTCTTGCCCCAAACTTCAGAACCATTCAGAAAACTTGGGACTTAACAGGATTCTGGCAGAACACCTACGCCGAAGTCCGCAAGGAACTTCGCGGCAGATACCCCAAGCATCCCTGGCCGGAATCCGTTCTCTAGGCCACGGAACCCGAACTACTTGATAGTATAAATCACCAGCGACTTGCTGTATTCGTAATTGACAATCAGAATGGGAGTTCCCACAAGGGGGCTGTTCTTCTCATCAATAAACAGCATACCTTCAGGACCGCGATCTTCAGGATCCATGGTATATTCAACAAGCTTCGGAGCAACATGCTCCGTGCCAATGCTGGTCAAGTCAAAAACAGCAACACCACTCATCCGTTCCAATCCAACGAAGGCTAGACGGCGGCCATTTACAGTACCGATTACAATATTTTCCGGTTCGCAGCCCTTATCATCGCTGCGGGCATCAGCCTTACGTTTTCCCTTCTTGGAATTCCAGTTAAAATATTTGGGATACTTTCTGGCAAATTCCCTTTCCAGGGCATCTCCGGAATCCCAAATCAACTTACCCGAAAAACCATCAAACACGCTAATGGAACGGGAGCCAAATTTCACCTTGCACATTTCTTCATTGCCGCAAATTTTTGATTCGTCAAAATTCTTGACATCGGCACCTTCATTTGCTGTCACGACAAAAGTTGAACTTTCCGTTTCGAATGCCTTAATTCCATCAGGTTGACGGAGTCCCCTAATGAACGCATTTTCAATACGGATCTTGCCATCCTTAATGGCATCCAGTCCAAACCCGGCCTTGGAATGATCCACATAGCCTAAATCAAACACGCCATCCAATTTCTTGCCGACCACGTCGATGCGGGCAATGGCGTTGTTTTCCTGCAAGCTGACCCAAGCCCATTTAGAATCCTTAGAAACTGTAATGTATTCCGGTTCCACATCCACATCGTCAAAAGGAACCACGGTCACCACAGGAGAAATATCCATAAAGGTGGCATCATCAAGACTTACAATGGCAACACCGCCAGGAGGATTGATTTTACCATCTTCGCTAGGTTCGCCTTCGCAAGCCACTAGCAACGCCTTTCCATCAGGGGTAAACGTAATCATATCCGGATGACTACATACCTTGTACGTCCCGATTTTCTTGACGCCCCCCACCACAGACGAATCCTCAGGTTGCTCCCCCACGTACTGCATCAGCTCAACAAAACCATCTTCCCAAGCCGGGTCCGCAAGCAAACTAGAGGCAATCAAGTTTCCATGAATAGATACACTTGTCGCTTCCCCATCAAGCGAGAATGTTTTTTTAACCACAGGCTTCGTCGGATCAGCCAAGTCCACGACATCCATATTGTTGGAATCGCCCACAGAGAACAGCAACCTGTTTTGAGGCATGTAGGCAGAAATCTCGGCAGATTTCAGCTCAATTCGGGAAAGAGGTCTAAGAACAGACGTCTCCTGGGAATCGCCACCCTTCTTGGCGCAGCTAATCCCCGCAGCAAGCAACAGCGGTATCAAGATAAAATTTAGACGAACCATTCCAGACACCCTTTAAATTTCTAGTCGAAAATCAACCAGAACAGCAACATACCGAGACCGAGACCGCCCATAAAAGAAGTAGAAGTCATCATGGCGGCCTGCTGACGGTCCATATTTTCCTTTTCCTTCTTCTTTTCATTAACGCCGATAGAAACGCTCAAGGCCTGGGCGCAAACTTCGTTGTTCTGCTTGGCAGTATTGTAGCTCTTTTCCCAGTTGGCGCTCTTGGCCTGTTCCACTTCCAGAGCCTTCTTCAAGGAATCCCTTTCTACAGAATAGGAACTATCGCGAACAGCCATCACGGAATCACGGACAGCGATTTCACGCTTCAGTTCATCTTCGGCAGAAACTTCTGCAGGAGCAGCCTGTTCAACAACAGCAGGCTCAGCCGGAGTGGCGACAGGTGCAACCACAGCGGAATCCTGGGCAAAAAGAAAAGTCGCCGAAAGAACGACGACTGCAAAAATAGAGGCAATCAAATTCTTCATGTTTTACAATATAGCAAACTGAAGAATTTGAGTTTTGGAACTATCGCGGAAGAACCATCTGCTTTTTCCAAATACCATTGGCACCCTTTACATAGTAAACACCAGGCACCATGGCGTCACCAGGAGCAACCAAGGAACCATCTAGACGGCGCACCTGCAAACGGCTTCCCGAGAATTTTGGAACAGACTTCAAGTTTGCAATAGATGTAAGACCATATTCGTCATCAGAAGATGCAGGCTCCGCTGACTGGGAAGAAGATGAAACTTCATTTTCAGAGGAAGCAGGCTCCGCTGACTGGGAAGAAGATGAAACTTCATTTTCAGAGGAAGCAGGCTCCGCTGACTGAGAGGAAGATGAAACTTCATTTTCAGAGGAAGCAGGCTCCGCTGACTGGGAAGAAGATGAAACTTCATTTTCAGAGGAAGCAGGCTCCGCAGACTGGGAAGACCCAGCCACCGCATTTTCAGAGGAAGCAGGCTCCGCTGACTGGGAAGAAGATGAAACTTCATTTTCGGTAGAACTACTCAACCCGATCTTCCGTTCGTCCATGAATATGCCATGAACTACTTGCAATGTCACGTCCTTAATTGAATCCGGAATTGCAACAGCCTTTTTAGCCTGATCAACAACCGTTACAGAATCCATGCCAACACTTTCACCAAAGTAATACTTACCTGCGGTAGTCACCTTGGTCTCACCACCCTTAACAACAGTATCCCTTCTAGTGACATGGTAATAGGCTACAGAAGCATACCACCAGTCAAACTGGAATTCATAGGTTTTAGACGCAAGAATTTCTCCAGAACGATAAGATCCATCTTCAGGAAAGCCGTCCTCCACAAACACCAGAAGATTATTGGTATTGGTAGAATCATAACCATTCATCTTATTGCCATGGATATCCAAAATAACCGTAGCATAGTCACTCGAACCTTGCTCCCACCTTCCAGAGGAACTCGAACTCAACCAAGAGTAATACTTATAGTCGTTGGAATAAGTTTCACTACAGGCAGCGGTTACCGTATACGGGAAATTGTACTTGGTATTTCGAGAAGGCTTTAAAGTCCAAATATCTTCATGACGAGTTTGCGTAACAGAAGTAGCCGTTTTCAAATCCTTGCTACCTTTCCACAAGGTCTCATCCATATAGGCCATCTTCAAAGTCACCTTGGGAAACGAACTATGAAGCAAAGTATCGCACACATTGCGAACATAAATGGATTCTTCAGCCCAGGCAGACACACCCAGCAGCATTCCAACAAACAAAACTTTTTTGGCCAGATTCATTTTAGCCTCCAAAACACAATTTTACTACCACTAAAGATATATCAAAAAAAGACAGTCCGTAAACTGTCTTTTACAAAGAGTGATTAAATCAGCCGAATTTTCGTAAAAAAGACTACAATTCCGTTGACTTAATGCGTTTCCACCCCTCTTCAGGAATCATGGCACCCATGACCTGCACCACTTCGTTAGAAACAACACTACCCAACTTACCGGCACGATCCATATCCCAGCCATTCATATAGCCATAAAGGAAACCGGCAGCCCACAGGTCGCCTGCCCCGGTGGTATCAATGGCCTTGGCAGCACCAGCCTCCACACGAGTCACCACGCCGTCCTTGGCAATCAAGGCGCCACGCTTGCCGATCTTAACCACAGCCACCTTGGCCTTCTTGGCAAGAACTTCAAGAGCGGCCTCTTCCTTGACACCGGCATAGGCGAAGGCTTCGTCTTCGTTGGCAATCACGATATCGATCATCTTCTTTTCGAAGAGTTCATCGAACAAGCCGCGGCAGGCATCCACCACCCCAAAGGAACTGAAATCCAGAGCGGTTTCAACACCAAGGGAACGGGCCAAGGTAAAGCACTTCCTGAAATTTTCGGTATCGAAGGCGCTATAACCTTCCGCAAGAATCAGGGAGACGCCATCAAACAGTTCCGGGCAGAAATCCTCAGACTTCATATCGTTAGACGCACCCAAAAAAGTCCACATAGAACGCTGGGCATCGGGAGTCACCGCGCTAAAGACGCAACCCGTAGCCACGTCAGAAAGACCCATACGATTTTCCACATTGTGAGACTTCAGATGATTCTGGAACAGTCGACCCAGTTCGTCATCACCCACGCGGCTAATAAAGGCGGAATCGCCACCCAGCTTCGAAATACCCACCATGGTATTGCAGGTAGAACCGCCAGGAACGCGAATGGGATTCTTCAACTCGCCCAGGAACTTTTCCATCTGGGGCCAATCCACATGATTCATGCCACCCTTCTGAACACCCTGTGCAGCCATCCATTCTTCGCTGACATTGGCCAAGACATCAACCAGGGCAGCTCCAATACCAAGAATTTTTTTAGTCATATGAGTTCGTTCAACCTTTAAAAAACAAGGCGGGTACAGAGACCCGCATTTTTAAAACTACCGACGGCGGCGAAGCTTTTCGCTTGCATCCAGAAGGAATTTACGTTCAGAGTCCGTCAGCGAATTGATTCCGCTTTCGTTCACCTTCTTCAGGATTTCGTCCATGCGCTTGTTTTCGTCTACATAGAAAACTTCACCTTCCAAGGGTTCGTCCGACTTGCGGGAACTGCGACTGGATTCCGCACGGCCACCGTCATTCATCTTGAACTTAGGGCCGCGGGCCTTGCGGGCGGCGCGTTCAAACTTGTCGGCAAGACCACCAATCTTGCCAAAGCCACGTTCGTAAAAATGCATATAGATAAAGCCACCAACGACACCGCCCAAATGAGCCAGGTGAGCCACGCCATCTCCGGAGGGAGCCATGAACACGTCGATACCCACCATAAACCACATGGCGTACTTGATTCGCATGGGGAAGAACATGAACATGAGAATCACACGGTTGGGGAAGAACTTATAGTAGGCCACGAACAGCCCCATCAAGGCGCCAGAGGCTCCGATAATGGGATTATTGGTCAGGCCCAGTACACACATAACCAGGCTGAACACTGCAGCAAAAATTCCGCAGAACATGTACATGCCCGTAAAATGTTTCGAACCCATCATGTCCACCACGTCGGAACCGAACATCCAGAGCATCAGCATGTTAAACAGGAAATGCCAGAAATCCACATGGACGAACATGTAAGTCACATAGCGCCAGGCTTCGTACGGAACCGTGGGGAAATAGGCGCCAAAATAAGTGATATAGTCGCGAAGATTACCCGGTCCAACACCGGGAATGTTCAATTGCAAGCCTAGCACACCCCCCAGAACAAAGGCTGCGGCAAAAACACCAGCGTTGATCAGGAGCAGAACTCGCAAAACCTTAGGCAAAAAACTAAACGGTCGCATTTCACATTACCTATTCAATAAATTGTCGAAAGAATTTTCACTACGAAAAATAGCAAATTCACACAGCTGACTTTGTGATAAACCGAATTACATTTTCGGGCAGGAACTTCTTTAAAGTCTCGACACCTTCAGCGGTATCAGCGATTCCACATTTTACGATTTCACGGACCACGGTACTGCTAATAGCCAGATGTTCCTGCTTGCTGGAAAGCAGCACGGTTTCGCAATCCGGGTAAAGCACCTTGTTGTTCCAGGAGACGCTCTGCTCGAAATCCAGGTCCATACCGTTACGGATTCCGCGAACCAGGAACTGGGCCCCGACAGACTTCATGAAGTCTACAGTAAGACCTTCGTAGGAAGCCACCTTTACGTTGGGCAAATGGGCAACAGCTTCCCGTACCAGAGATTCACGGCAGTCTCCAGCCAGCATATACTTCTTGGAGGTATTTACCGCCAGCAGTATCCACAATTCATCAAAAAGTTTGCAGGCCCTTTCTGCGATATCCAAATGACCTAAAGTAAAGGGATCAAAGGATCCCGCAAAGACCGCCACTCTAGATGTAGCAACATTCTTCTCGGACATTTCTACCCCAATTAAAGAGCCTTGCGGAAAATGACCAGGGAGGATTCGCCATACTTTCGGACAGAGGCCTCACCCGCTTCTTCGGATTCCTTGACCCAGGCCGGTAAATTCTTGGTGGGAGCCTCGAACACCGCCACGCCACCAGGATTCAGCCAATCAACGAAAGGGCGCAAATCCGGGTAATCCATATTCTTGAAAGGAGGATCGGCGTAAATCAGGTCAAAGCCTTCTTCCTTGCAAAAGGTTTCCTTGGACAAAGTCAGGGCATTGCTTTCCAGCAAAGTCAACTTCGATTCAAGATTCAAGGCCTTGTAAGCCTGTTGCACCAGGCGGGCTTGCACATGAGCCATTTCTACAGCAATCACGCTGGCGGCGCCACGACTCAAGGCTTCGATTCCCATGATACCGGTTCCCGCAAACAGATCCAGCATACGGAAATTTTCTACGCCCTGAAGAATATTAAAGAGGGCCTCCCTCGTGCGGGAGGCTGTAGGTCTAGTTTTTGATGTGTCCGGAGAGGGAACATTACGTCCCCTCAGATTTCCACCTGTGATGCGAATGGGCATGAGTTCAACCCAATTACGGAATCACGAACATTTCGAAACGAATGGCAGTCAGCAAGTCCTTTCTTGCAAACTTCATTTCTACAGACGGAACGCCCATGCGGATGGGAGATGCGCTAAAGGCAGCGACAAATGCCTGCAGATCGCTAAAGTCAGCAGAAGTAGTTACCTGATAGGTAAAACGCTTGTAGACACCGAAATCTTCAACAACAGGCTTTTCGAATCCATTGAACGTTACCTTGTTGGTAGAGCCCAAGGTCTTTATAGCCTTGACTTCGTTGGCAACTTCAGCAGCGGAAACAAACTTGTTGACAGAATTCAGGTTAACATTCTCTACGTTGTACTGACCGAAGGCGGTAATGTCGGTTGCAGGAGCGTTTTCCGGCAGAGGCGGAGTCCTAAAGTTGGAGCTGACCGTCTTGATGCGATCCAGGAAGCTGCGCTGAGAAGCAGGCTTAGCAGCCACACCACGAACATAGAAGTAGTTGGGAGCCTGGTAGATACAGTCAGAGAAGCCCACGTCTTCGGGAGTTGCCGAATTCATGAAAGCAACGAACTGACCCAGAGAAGACTTCTGGAAGGAAACCTTTTCGAGAGGCAGGTAGGAATTGTAATCCGTGCGTTTGTTGTTAAACAGAGCCTGAGGATTGATTTCACCCACGACCTGCTTGGCGGTCATATTGTCGCGGTAACGCAGGGCGGCAGCCTGTGCAGCAGCCTGTGCTTCCAACGAACCACCTGCGGAAGTCCGCTGTCCGTTGCCCATGACAAGTGCGGTGCGGCTTGCATCTTCGGCACCAATCAGAGACAAGTAAGCCTCGGGGAAAATACCCTGCAGAGGAGCGGGAACGCCACAAATGCTGAGGAAGGCACTGAAAGCAACAATGGCAAACAGAGCGGCAACGGCAACCGTAAGAGCCTTCTTGCGGCTCTTCTTCTTCAGTTCGTCGATACTGGTAACGTGAACCGGAGAAACGGACTCGACCACAGTCAGTCGTTCAGCGGCATCAATCAAGTTCAAATGAATCATACACCCTCCAATGCGTAAAGGGCAGCACCAATGGCACCGGCGCAACTCAATACGGCAGCGGAATCTTCAGCTTCCACCGGAAGTCTAATGTTGGAGAAAGAATCCATGGATGTGAGCAGACAATCCGGAAGAGCCTTTCTGAGGCATACCATGAATTCGGGGTCCAGAGCCATTTCACCGCAAAGATTGACATTCTTGGTGACAATGGCAGAATTTTCTTCCTGGGCAACCTTAATCTGTTCGACAATGCCCTCGACAAGGATCTTGTAAGCTTCTTCCTTAGTCTTGTTTACCAGGGGAAGAGTAGAGACACAACGCAGGGCCTGCAGATTATCCTTGGTGAGCCAAATCAGCGTCACACCGGCGTAGTCAGCCTTAATAACGCATTCCAGTTCAGTCATGTTTTCTGCAAAGGCCATCAGGTTCATTACAGAAAGAACATCCACGTCCAGGGACTTCGGTGCGAGGGACTTGTTACGGAAGCCCTTGCGCATGTTGTCCACCCACTGGTGGCGGACCGCAATCAGCATGACGGTAAAGCCCAGCGATTCGCTTCCGCTCAAGACCTGGTAATCGATGATATAGGCACCAGGATCAGCATTCGTAATCAGGGAAACGTACCACTTCAGGTATTCGTCCAGAGTCTTGGCAGCCTCAGCCGGAACAAACACCTGACGGACAATAGACCTGAATGCAGGAACGGTAACCGAAACTGCATCTACGGATTCAATCTTCGCAAATTCCATCCAACCTTCGAGGACGGATTCAAAAGCAAAAACGTCATCCAGAGGGCTGGTTTCAGTCTCGAGAATAGCTGTCTTCAGAACGCGGCGTTCATCCACATCAAAAACGGCAACTTTCAGGGAGGCGTCAGCCACCTCGATACCCATGTATAATTTCTTATCACTCATACTATCAATGACTTACAAAAAGTTTTCCATTAAAAAAATTAATCAAAAATTACCCCTTGCAGTATGGTCTCCAACTTTTTCTTGCCAATTCCAGGCACTTTTTTCAGGTCTTTTTCACTTTTAAAGGGGCCAGAGGACTCTCTTTGGGCAATAATCTTTTCGGCAAGCTTCGGACCAACCCCCTTCAAGGCACAAAGCATATCTAAATCCGCCGAATTGATCGGTATGGGAAATTGAACTTTTGGCGGCTTCTTTTTGGACATTTTTTGAGAATTGTCTTTTATTTTGTCTGCAACAAAAACCGTTTTTTCAACCGGTTCTCCGCGTAATTCCCCATGAGTTGAATCTTCAACATTCGCGATGACTACAGGATCTCCGACCTGGAACGTATCGATCGAAGGAAGTCCCCAAGGCAAGAATCGGTAAACGATTCCCATGACAAAAAGGACAAAAGACAGAAAAACCATCTTTTTTTCTGGTCCGTTCATAAGAACTCTCGTAAGGCGAGGGTCTGAATCTAAAAAATCAAGGGACTAGACGAGCCTCTACGGCAGCCACGTCCGATGGTACATCTACAGAAATGGAGATATAAGGACTTTTAACCATGCGTATGGTCCTGCAATTAATAATACGCATCTGTTCCAAGGAGCGTTCCAATTCAACGCCGGATTGAGGAAGAGCTGCGAATTCATCGCGGGAAGCCCGAGAATAAGCATATACACCCTGATGTTGGAACCACTCCGCAGATAACTGATCTGCTGTGGCGAGACATCGCTCGTCTACATCACGGGTAAAATCAAGAGCCACACCATCTTTCACCAGGACTTTCACCACGGTGTTCAAGTGATGTTCGGCAGGATTAAGGGGGCAGGCAACCGTCACCCAGCAATCAGGATGACATTCCAGTTCCCTAGCCACCTGAGCCAGCAAAGCAGGCTCCACAAGCGGTTCATCCCCTTGCAAGTTTACCACAAGGTCAAGTCCCAGCTTGCAAGCGGCCTCAGCCACACGATCAGACCCCGTCTGGGCAGGACCGGTCATGACACATTCAAAACCAGCCCTAGTCACTACATCGGCAATGACTTCAGAATCAGTAGCACAGACCACCGTCCCAAAACAGCCCGCATCACGGGCCCGTTCCAAGGTGCGTACAATCATTTCCTTGCCAGCTATCTTGACCAGGGGTTTCCCGGGATAACGAGACGACCCCATGCGGGCAGGAACTATGCAATGCACGGTCATAGACTAAAAATCGAAGAGATTAACCGCCAATGACCTTGGGAATAGCAAAGTGGTCGTTTTCTACGGCCGGAGCGTTTGCAAAAGCCTGTTCCAGGGTGAAACCCTGCATGGGAACATCTTCGCGAAGAATGGTAGCACCATTTTCGACACCAGTCATAGGTTCGACATCGGCAAGGTTCAATGCCTTCAAAGCTTCCATCTGGTTCAGCATCTTGTCAAGATGACCCTTCAGAGCCGGAATTTCCTCTTCAGAAACACTCAGGCGAGAAAGCTTAGCCAATTTCAATACTTCTTCACGTTCAAGCATAAAAGCCTCTTTTTTATCAAATACAGGAACAATGTAGAAAAAAGTAGATAGTAGGTAGTAGGAAGTAGACGGTTGGAAGGCGGTAGTAGACGGTAAAAAGAGTGAGAAGGGCGGAGCCTGCGGCTCCTTTCAGCTGTGAGCTATGAGCTGTGAGCTATGAGCCGTGAGCTGTGAGCCGTGAGCTAGATAATCGCGCCAAAGGCGCCTTACTTTAACTCATAATTCGTATCTAGGTCCCTGGACCCCTCGACTTCGCTCGGGATGACACACCCTCACAGCCCACCATCCACTCTTCACTCTTCACTATTAACTGTTAATCGTTCACCCTCTAGACCACTTCCAACGATGCGTACTTCAGGATAATGGTTCTCGTGACACCGTCTCCAAAGCGGACGTCCACTCGGGCGTTGTCTCCAGTTCCGTAGGATTTCTGAACCACGCCGATACCGTATTTGATGTGGCGAACCTTTGCTCCCTGGTGGAACGGATTCTCGCTGAATTCGTCGTACACCACACGGGGGCCTGCGGGTGCCGCAGGAGCAGGCTTGGGAACAGAAACCGGATTGCGGTAGACAATGCGCTTATCGTTCTTGCGAATGGAATCGGGAACAGCGCCAGGGCGACTGAATCCACCGCTAAAGCCGCGTGAACCGAAATTAGAAGGTGCGGAACTGCGGCCACCAAAGCTACCGGAACTGGGACGACTGCCAAAGCTACCAGAGGCTCCCGGACGACGAGGAATGGGCGGAGGAGGATTTCCCATGCGAGGAGCCCTGAAGCCACCACCCTGAGAGTAATCCTGATTGAAGCTATTGAAACCGCCACCAAATCCGAAATCTTCACACGGTACAAAATCTACAACAGACGGATCCAATTCCTTGAGGAAGCGGGACGGGGCGAAGGGACGGATATTCCCCTGGAAGAACCTGCGTTCCGCATGATACAGGAACAGCTTCTTTTCGGCTCGGGTACATCCCACATAGAACAGTCGACGTTCCTCTTCCATCTGTTCATTCATCTCGGATCCAGACATCATGGAAGACATTCGGATCAACGGGAAAATTTCTTCATCGCAACCCGCAATATGAACCGTATTGAATTCCAGGCCCTTGGCCATATGAATCGTCATAAGGGTAACTTGTCCCTTAGAAGAATCCACCTTCTTGTCGCCATCTGTCAAAAGGGAAATATCCTGGAGGAACGCATCCAAAGTAGCACCGGGATGTTCTTCATCGAATTCACGGATGGCGTTAACCATTTCATCCAAGTTAGCGATTCTTTCGTCAGCAGTAATCTCATCTTCCTTACGGAGGAATTCCTTATAGCCAACGTCATTGATAATCTTTTCGGCAAGGATGGGCAGCGGAGTCTCGCCTGCGGCCACCAAAGCCTTCCAACCGAGAACCAAGTCTGTAAATCCCTTAAGTTTGGGAGCCGTACGTCCAAGGCCATTGGCTTCGGCCAGCAGATTTTCCCAGAAGGAACCTTCCCCATTACGTTCCTTTTCCAGGACCGTTTCCACAGTCGTCTTACCGATGGAACGAGGAGGCGTATTGATAACACGGAGGTAGGCGGCGTCATCACGTTCGTTGGCCAATACGCGCAGATAGGCAATAATGTCCTTGATTTCCTTGCGGTCCCAGAATCGCGTTCCACCAAAAATCACAGAAGGAATGCGTCGATCGTTCAAAGCCTTTTCAAGAGAACGGGACTGGGAATTTGTTCGATAGAAGACCGCAGTCTTGGCATACGATTCAGGACCGGCCTTGGCAATAGTATCGGCAATGGCAGAAGCTTCGGAGCGATCGTCCATAAAGTGGCGAACATGAATCAGTTCACCCGCCTCCTGCTTGGAAAACACGTTCTTCTGCATTTCCTGCGGACGGATATTGTGAGCGATCACAGACCCTGCGCCTCTGACAATATTCGATGTGGATCGGTAGTTCTGTTCCAGTTTGACGATTGTCACCGGAGCAAAGTCGCGATGGAAATTACGGATGATCTTGATGTTGGCACCACGCCAGCCATAAATACTCTGGTCGTCGTCGCCCACCACAGTCACATTGTGCTGTTCATTCATCAGCAACTTCAGCAGTTCATACTGCACATCGTTGGTATCCTGATATTCATCCACAACCACATACTGAAAACGGGTAGCCAGCTGATTCGCCAAATTGGGCAACTTCTGCAGCATGAGCACCGTATTGAACAGCAAGTCGTCAAAGTCCATGGCATTGGATTCCAGAAGTTTCTTCTGGTATTCCGTATAATAGCGGGCGTACTTTTCTTCGTCAGGGTACTGAGCATTGTTGCGAGCCACTTCCGGAGTCTGCAACAAGGTACTGTTCCCTACCACCATCATAGAATTCTTGAACTTGGAAATGGCGGCGTGAGCCTTTTTTACATCAGCGGCTTCCACATTTTCATCACCGTCAGCCTTAAGAATTTCTTTAAGGATACGCTTTTGATCATCATCGTCATAAATGGAGAAGTTACCGTCGTACCACCTACCCCCCGAGCCGGCCATAGCGGCCACTACGGATTCCTTGGACAGGCAAAGTTTCAGCAGACGAAGACAAACAGAATGGAAAGTTCCCATCCAGCTGAAGCTCATCCTGCAATCCAGAAGCTTGTGAATACGTTCCTTCATTTCGCGAGCGGCCTTATTGGTAAAGGTCACCGCCAAAATACGATCGGACTCCACATTGTGGGCAGAAACGAGATGGGCTATCTTATAGGTAATGCAACGGGTCTTTCCCGAACCAGCACCAGCGAGAATCAGCATGGGTCCCTGGATTTTCTTGGCTGCAGCAGCCTGTTCCGGATTCAGTTCCCGGTCCAACACACCATTGTCCACAATATTTGCCATTTACCTCTCCTGACTTTTTAGGACTCGCAAGATAGCAAAAATGTCGAGACCCATGGGTCCCGACATCTAAGTTTTGCAATACATCTACGGAACTATTAATCGTCGGCAGTAGATGCACCCAGAGCCTGTTCCAGAGTTGTAATACCCTGCAGAGCCTTGGAAATACCATCCATACGAAGCGTAATCATTCCGCATTCCTGCATAGCGGCGCGCTTAATCACGTCACCGGAAGAACGTTTGATGATCAAGTTACGAACAGATTCGTTAGGCACCAGGAATTCATAGATACCCGCACGACCCTTGTAACCAGAACCGTCGCACTTATCGCAACCCTTACCATGATAGAACTGCATATCCGGAGACAAGTGCAATTCTTCGCGGAGGGATTCGGAAATTTCATATGGTTCCTTACAGAACTTACAGATACGACGCACAAGTCGCTGAGCCAACACGCCCTTGATAGCGGTAGACACAAGGAAGGGTTCCAGTCCCATTTCCAGCAAACGGGGGAATGCACCAGCAGCATCGTTTGTATGCAACGTACTAAAGACCAAGTGACCCGTCAATGCGGCTTCGATAGCCATTGAAGAAGTTTCCTGGTCACGCATTTCACCGATCATGATCACGTCAGGGTCCTGACGGAGCAAGGCACGAATGCCCGCGGCAAACGTAAACCCGGCCGCATTGTTGATCTGCCCCTGGTTGACGCCGTCGATATTCAATTCCACAGGGTCTTCCATGGTAGAAATGTTAATAGTACTATCAAGAATTTCACCAATAGATGCGTAAAGCGTAGTAGACTTACCGGAACCCGTAGGACCAGTAACAAGCACAATGCCGTTAGGAGCGTTAATAGCGTCGATAAACTGCTTGAGCACGCGAGGATCGAAGCCCATATCCTTCAGCGGGAACTGACCGGAGTTGGGGTTCAAGATACGCATAACGATCTTTTCGCAGACACCGCGCTTACGGAGAGAGATAGGGAATGAAGACACACGAAGGTCAACTTCAGAACCCTTGTATCGCACCGTAAAACGACCATCCAAGGGTCTACGCTTTTCAGCAATATCCATCTTGGAAAGCAGCTTGATACGGGACAAAATCTGCGGCATCAGACGAGCCGGAATAGGAGACATGACCTGCAGGTCACCGTCAATACGATAGCGGAGCTTCAGGAAGGTTTCCTGAGGTTCCAGGTGAATATCGGAAGCCTTACGGGCAATAGCTTCGTGAATCAAGGTGGTCACGATCTTAACGACCTGGCGACCTTCTTCGTCACTCAGTTCTTCTTCCTGGTTGCCCTGACCGCGTTCCACGGTCTCAAGTTCTTCACCATCCTTGGAATCACCGATAAGGTCTGCCAAAGATTCTTCGGTGCCGCCACCATGGCCAGCATAGACTCGTTCGATGGCCTTCTGCACATCGGCATCGGAAGCCATCACCACGTCCACGTCCATCTTCACCTTGAACTTGATGATGCTGATGGTACGCATGTTGGTGGGGTCCGTCATAGCAAGTGTCAGGATGCTATGGGCCTGACCCATTCCGTCTTCACCCTTCTGCATGTACAAAGGACATACCTTGTACTGCTTACACATATCTTCAGGCAGGTAAGTGTAGGCCTCGGAGTCAATGCTAAACGTATCCAGCTTTACGTAAGGAACTTCGAACTGCCTAGAAAGAATTTCAATAAGACGTTCTTCGGGCATAAAGCCCAGATCCACCAAGGTACGACCTAGACGCTTACCGGTGGTCTTCTGAGTTTCTAGAGCCTTGTTCAGCTGTTCATCGGTGATATAACCTTGAGCGATCAGCATTTCACCAATACGCATCTTGGTGGAAGACTGCATCTGCACACCCAAAATGCTCGTTAGCGTATCTTCGCTAACCATGCCCAGTCGAACAAGAATCTTACTGAGCATAAGGCCAGTGCGTTTGTGTTCCGCCATGGCATGGGCCAACTGATCTTCGTCAAGCACACCTTGACGCAGCAACAGCTGACCCACATTCATTTTAGTACCATTTATCATAAATGCGACCAAGCCTGCGGTTTAACAGGCATTTTAGCTCCATTCTTGCAAAGCATGCAGACATTGTCATTCCCGGACCATTCACGGGCAACACCAATCCTGTAGACCTTGCCTAATCCATCATTATATCCATTAAATATACTTATTGGGCTAGAATTGGCAAACAACAACTGGTATTCTTCCCCTCCATTCAGGACTAAATCCAGGGGGTTCACACCATAACATTCAGCCATTTTCGCCACTTCAGGATCAATTGGCAGGGAAAGTTCGTCAATTTCAATAGACACCCTGGAAGCCAATGCCAGGTGATTCAATTCCGAAGAAAGCCCATCGCTAATATCCATACAGGCACAAGACGCACCGTTCAGTAGACCTACCAACTCAGCCCCCGCCCTCTCGCAAATACGGGGAGCCAGATGATACTCCACCAGGGATCGGAATTTTTCGCGGTCTTCCGGATGATTCATCAAAAGCCAGAGCCCCGCAGCAGATTTGCCCAGAGTTCCGTTTACATACAAGTTATCTCCAGGCTGTACCGCCGAGCGTAGAAGAGGTTTACTTCCGGCCAATTCGCCGAGAAGAGTTGTGGAGAACACCCCCTCTTCGCCAGAAACGGTATCACCCCCGATCAAGGTAATTCCACGTTTGGCAAAACCCTCGGCCAGGGCGACACGCACTCTAGTCTTGATTTCGTCAGACCAATGACGATTCAGGCAAAGCCCCAGCAAGGCGATACGGGGACGCCCGCCCATAGCGGAAATATCCGAAACATTTGAAACGATATGCTTTTCTACAGCCTGTTCCGGCGTCGACCAATCAAGACGGAAATGGGTGTTTTCAACGGAAAGGTCCTTGGTAGCAAGCCATCCGTCAAAAATGGCGGCATCATCCCCCACCCCGAGCCAAGTACGGCTACCGGGAGAACGTTCCTCCAGGGGGGCGGCATCCTTCAAAAGAGCGTCAATAAAACGAAATTCACCAAGATCGAGCATAGCAATTAACAATGAAGAGTGAATAGCTTAAAGGTTAAAGAGGATGAGCTGCGAGCAATGTGTATTGAGTCAAAGTAAGGCGCCTTTGGCGCGATTATCTAGCTCACGGCTCATAGCTCACCGCTGAAGGGAGCCGCAGGCTCCGCCCTCATACCTGATTCCAATAACAATGTAGTTTTTACGGAGGAAAATCGCCAATTTCGGAACAATTTGCTTTATCTTTTTTTACATTTTAGCCAATGGGTCACATTTTTTTCATTTCACCGTCTTCACCAGGCAGCTTGGATAAGCTGAGCCAATGGACATTCCGTTGGCTGCTGGAGCACGATGAACTGTCCGAAGATGCTACCCTTTACACCTGCAATACCATCGAAGATGCCACGAACCTTCTGGAATCGGCTCTGATTATTGGCGAATCCCCGGCCCTCATCGTGTTGGACCATGCCGACCGCCCCAAGGCCGAAAACCTGATTTTCAGCAAGAAACTTCACGACGGCATCCCCGAATCCTGGATTGTGGAACTGGTCCCCGACTCCATGCCCCTCCCCGACAAGGATTGCGAAGAAAACGGTTTCTACTGGATCCGCAAGCCGGTCAGCGAAGAAGAATGGCACAAGACACTGGAGTTAGTCCTGGTCCGTAACGGATCCCCCCAATGGGCCAGTAACAATTAGATTTTTTCATCCGACTTAAAAAGTCAGACCTTAAAGAAAATGATGGAAGTAAAAGTAAAAGGCGTAAGCTACTTTGGCGTGCGCTCCCCTAAGCATGTTCTTGCCGACATGGCCGACATCAAGGCCGCAGGATTCAACGCAGTACTCCACACCTGGAGTGAAGAAGACCAGCAGTATTATTACGGCACCATGAAGGAAATCGTAGACAGTTCCGCCAACCTCGGACTGAAGGTCTACGTGAACCCCTGGGGAATCGGCCGCGTGTTTGGCGGAGAAGCCTATTCGGAATTGACCGCCCGCGACCACAGTATGTGCCAGGTTGCTCTAGACGGGAAACCCAAGGTTGCAGCCTGTCCCAGCAATCCCAAGTTCAGGGAATACATGCACAAGTGGATTGAAACCGTTTGCAACACCGCCGTAGACACAATCTTCTGGGATGAGCCCCACTTCTACTTCGAAAAGGGCGGTCTCAGCAACTGGAGTTGCCGCTGCCCCGTCTGCTGCGCCAAGTTCCGCCAACGTTTCGGCTACGATATGCCCGCCGCCCCCTTTGATGAAATGCAGCAGGATCAAGCCCGAGACGTCCTTCAGTTCCGCGAAGACAGCCTTATTGACTTCCTGAAGGAAATGACAGAAGACGTTCACGCCCGCGGCAAGCGCAACTGCGTCTGCATGCTGCCCCCCTGGTTCCCTGCAGGCCTTGATGACTGGAGCAAGGTGGCCCGACTGGAATCCGTAGACGAAGTGGCCAGCGACCCTTACTGGGAAAAGGGAGCTACCGAGGAATGGGTCCGCGAAAAATACGCCGAAACCGCCCGCAAGTTGACCGACGTCGCCAAGCAATTCGGCAAAGACGTGCAGATGTGGATCAAGGCCTATCAAATCGAAGCAGGCCGTGAAAACGACCTCGCCATCGCCGTCGAAGAAAGCCGCAAGGCCGCCATCGACAACATCTTCGCCTGGAGCTATCGCGGAACAGAAACCCTAAGCTGGCTGAAATCCGACAATCCGGATGCCGTAGCCAAAGCATTCCGCACCGCATTGAAATAACCTCTCAAGCCCCACCACATAAATTACTGTGAACGGAAAAAAAGCCCCCGGCAAAACGCCGATGGGCTTTTTTTCTCAAGATCCAGTCCGAAAGTACGCTCTCCTTACCTGACGAAGTGCCAAGTTATCGGAGGTTACCATCCCGACGAATTACTTGGCACGTTCCAAATAAGAACCGTCGCGGGTATCCACGCGGATCTTGGTGTTGTTTTCGATGAACAGCGGAATCATGACCTTAGCGCCAGTTTCAACGGTGCATTCACGGAGAACGTTACCGCTGGTGTTGCCCTGGACAGCCGGAGGAGCGTCGATGATCATGAGGTCAACGAAGGTCGGCGGAATAACTTCGACGGGGATGGTAGCCAGAGACTTCGGGTCCTTCCACCAGGTCACTTCAACGGTAGCACCGTCGAGGAGCCAAATTTCGCAGCCGCCCATGCTTTCCTTACGGATTTCCATGGTTTCCTGAGTGTCGTTGTCCAGGAAGAACCAGGTTTCGCCATCGTTGTAGAGATAAGTCATTTCGGTGAAGGTCACATCTGCTTCTTCAACAGTGTCACCGCTCTTCCAGGTACGTTCGAGAGTACGGCCGTTAACCAGGTTCTTGATACGAACGCGGTTGAAAGCCTGGCCCTTACCCGGCTTCACGAACTGGTTTTCAATGATTTCGTACGGCTGATCGTCGACGATGATTTTGAGCTTCTTGCGGAATTCGTTGGTGCTTACAGTACCCATATTATCCTCTTTTTGTGTTTTATGTTTCTAAATTTAGTAATATAATGGAACACCCCGCTTTTGTATTCACACAAATTTCTGACTTTTTGGACTATTTAGGCCCGGATTTTGCGACTTTGATTGCAAATACGCCCTATCTGGCCAACTTGGACCACGCCCCCTCGTTCCCTTTCTGCTGTTCCAGGCATTACGCAGACCTGATCAAGAACGCCAAGGAACCGGCGGCCCTATTGCGGGAAGTGCTCCCCACGAAAGAAGAATATGCCGACATTCCCGGCTTCGTCATGGACCCAGTCGGCGACTTGGACGCAGGCAAGAGCGAATGCGTCATCCAGAAATACGACCGCAGAGCCCTTATCGTAACGACCGCCACTTGTGGTGTCCGCTGCAGGTTCTGCTTCCGCAGGAACTATCCCTTCCAAAGTTCTCCGAATATTGCAGCCGAGGTCGGCTCCTGGCTGGACACACACACCGACATCTGGGAAGTGATTCTCTCTGGTGGCGATCCAATGATGCTGAGCCCCAAATCATTCGAGGCCCTGGTCGAGTCCATCGCAGACCACTCCAGCGTAACAACATTACGCATCCACAGCCGTCTGCCCGTAATGCGCCCTGACCTGGTACAGGAACATTTTGAGTTTTTGCGAGACCTCCCCGCCCGCTTCGATTGCGTGCTGGTAAGCCATGTGGACCATCCCGACGAACTGGACGAAAGCAGCATGGAAATTTTCGGTCAGCTGAGATACAGCGGTTGGACGCTGCTGAACCAGAGCGTTCTTCTGAAGGGCGTAAACGACAACGCGGACACCCTGACCAAGCTTTCACGTAAGCTCTTTGAGCAGGGCGTCCTCCCCTACTACCTGCACCAGCTGGACCACGCCAAGGGCGTTGCCCACTACGAAGTCAGCGACGAAAAGGCAAAGGCCCTTATCGAAGAAATTCGCACCAAGCTTCCTGGCTATCTGGTGCCTCGCCTGGTTCGCGAAATCGCCGGCGAAAAAAGCAAGACGCCGGTGTAACTCAAAGCTACTCCTTAATGCAACGGACGGGAATACCGAAGCCACGTTCCTTATCAGTAATGGAATAGGAGCCGCCCCACTGGGTAATGTTGCTAAACAAGAAGGTATAGTTGCCAACAAGGCCGTTATACCTGTCGCTTAACCACATGTGGAATCGGTGGGTATAGTCCGCGTAAACGCCGGTCTCATAGAAACGTCCGTTGTCGTAGCCACGAAGGCCGCCCGGCAGCATAGTAAGTCCGGTAGCATTGTTTCCTTCAAATGCGTTTTCGTTGGGCAGATCCCACAGATCCGTCTTTGCCATGAAAATTTCTACACCGGCTTCTTGATTCTTCATGTACTCAATAAGTTTGTTTACATCACTTTGGCTAGGCACACGGTAACCTTCGGGGCAGATGGGGTCGTCTGTAGCAATGGCGTTGCCGCCATAGTAACGACCATACTCGTTGCAATCGCCGAATTCGTCTAGTTCATCGTTAAAGCACCAGGAACTACCGACGGTAGCCTCATAGCGCAGGTTTTCGGCCATCCACAGCTGATCGCCCACATAGACAGTCTTGTAATAATGGCTATCACGTTCGTCAAAGATGCAGCCGTATTCCACATCCGGATTCAGGTATTCCCAGTTGCTGTTGTAGCCATAGTCGTTACAGCCTTCGGCTACTTCGAGAACCGGCGTGGCATTGCCAGATGACGAGGACGGAACTGTGTTGGGAGAGAGTTCGCCCTTTACGCAACGGACATAGGCGCCAGTGTATTTATGACCGTTATCTTTATAAAAATAGATGTGGTTGTCGTGAATGTACCAAAGCCAGGCATATTCGTAGAGGGATGATGATCCAGATACATCGTATTCTGTAGAACTTATAAAAGTCACCTCGGAGCCGACACTTCTGTAGAAACCTTTGTAATCGTAGGCTCCGCCGTACTGGTTCTGGAAATAGGTCAGGTATTCCGGATTTGCCTTGATGAATTCATTCAGTTGCTTCCATTCCTCATGGCTTGGCAAGTGTGAACCTTCGGGGCAAATTCCCTGGTGAGGTTCCTTAGTCTCACCGTACTTCTTTCTGTCGTAGGAAATGTCAATGTCCATGGCCATGGACCATGTATAAATGCGACCATATTTTTCGCAATTTTCCGGCTTGTCGTTGTAGCAGGAACTTCCTTCTACATCTACATCGAGATTCCTAGTCATCCATTCCTGGTTGCCAATCTTCACAAATTCGCCTACTGCAGGCTGGCTGCTGCTGGAGACCTTTTCGATAGAGGAACTGGATCCTTCAACTCCGGCACTGCCGTTCAGGACACTGGAGGAGGATACATCCTTAGAAGAACTGGATTCCACGTTCTCGGAAGAGCTAGATGACTCCACCTTTTCCTCGGGTTTGATTTCTCGATAGAGAGTCTTTTCAGCATTTTCCTTGCAAAGGCAGTCATCCAAAGTCCACTGGCGACCCTTGGCAATAAGCGGTTCCATGTCACCATCGGTACCCAGCTTATAGCTGCAACCATCCATCTCCGCCCAGATATGCATATACCTCTGTTCTGTAATGACCTCGATATCGAAGCGGTTCTTTGCAGAATTATAATCCGCAGAGGTGCACCTTGCATAGAAAGCAAGCTGGTAGCTCATGTATTCCGAAATGCTTTCGCAAACCTGCTTGCTAATGAATTCGTTTCCTGATAAGGTTTCTGCCCAGGTATCGTTTTCCGTCGTACCGAACTTTTCATAGCAACGCTGGGCAATTTCTTCTTCGCTCGGGCCGGAATCACTGGAAATTCCTGATTCCGCAGAAGAGCTGGAGTCGCCACCGCAAGCAACCAATGCCGACGTGGCAAAAGTCGCCAGGCAAGCAGTCATCAAACTTTTCCAAAAACCAAACTTCATAATAAAACCTCATACTAAAGATAATAAAGCACGATTTTCTTCAATTACATTCTAAACATTTTCGCCACAAAAGTTTCTCATTCAAAATTTTTTACGCAACGGACGGATATTCGCCAATTAGGATTCGCAGACTCGTCATCGAAGAAATTGTCACCCCAAAAATCTATAACCCAGGAATCCGCCATAATTTTACCACGGTAGTTATCATTTGACCAAAAACGGGTCAAGTGTCCTAGAAGATAAAGTTCGTCGGATTTTTCTAAATAACTATAACTACCAGCAGGAACGGCGTTGAATCCGTAGCGGTTCGTTCCAACAAGCGCATCTTCGTTCCCCTGAACAATGTTTGTACTGGGCTTAAGATATTCGCTCCAGAGGCTATCCGTTTTCAAGCTGGTCCCTACATTTTCACAACCGTTATCCTCGGTAACGAACAGCCACATTTCCATCCATTCTTCAGACGTTGGATCGTCATTCTTTCCGATATAGTCACAAGGTGGTAAATCACCCAACGTGGCAACTGTATCGACTACGGGATCGTAAAGGCAATCATCGTCACATTCTAAGCCATCGTCTGTACCATAGACACAGGCAATATGCTGAACCGACCAGAAACAAGCAAACACACCCGAAAACACCTTGGACTTGTCCGTCCAAAAAACGCCGTAACAAAGGCCATTAGTTTTCGGATGATATTTCTAATCATAATTGCTTAGAATTTTCAAAAGAAAATATTCCGAGATTGATTTTACCTTACCAAATTTCCTTTTCCTTGTATGGTTCTTTTTCGGAGGTCCTTTCAAACGCATGCTCCATGAATTCAGCGTCGTCGGGATTATCAAACAGAAATTTTGATTCCTCTCGCCATTTCTCAAGAGCATTTTTGTAAGCAACAGACCAAGAACGCAGATTATGAACATTAGATTCCATATGTTACAAA
The DNA here is from genome assembly GCF_900142505.1 of Fibrobacter sp. UWH5. NCBI lineage: Bacteria > Pseudomonadati > Fibrobacterota > Fibrobacteria > Fibrobacterales > Fibrobacteraceae > Fibrobacter > Fibrobacter sp. UWH5. The sequence goes on from NZ_FRBB01000022.1 coordinate 46,626, forward strand.
CATATATTTTTCAAATTCTTTTAACAACCTAGTAGGTATTTCCGGCAACAAATCAATAAATTAAAGACCGTCTAGAGTTTAGACACGAAAAAAACGTTCCTATTCCGCACAATTGGTTTTCAGTTCCAGCGCACGTTCGTACAGATAATGCTTTGCAGAAACAGTAGGCTTTAAAATTCTATCGCAGGTCCAATATCTGTATTTGTCGTCCTGCAGATGGTCTGTCAATTCGCCCTCATTTTCTGCACATTGGCTACTAAATTTCGGGACATATTTTTCATCAACCAATTTATGATTATTGGAAGAAATTAAAAGGCGTTCCACAGATTTTACAGTCCTATCATTCAAGGACAAATACTGTTGGATGATAGCTATATAATCATCATCAAGAATATGCAATTCAAGACCATTTTGCGGTTCATCCACATAAACAACACACGCACGCCAACCATGTTCATCATAGTATTCATGAACAAAGGTTCGTTCTCCCGTAAAGATAACTTCATACCAAGGTTCCCCATGACCATATTGATGTGCAGAAGAATCAACCTTTATTTCGGGCTTGTATGATGCAAGGATTTCTTCCGGTGTCATGGAACGTTCCTCTGCGTAAATTTCTTCCATAGAATAGGATCTTGCTGAGGAACTGTAAGGTTCCTTTTCTTCATAAAAAGGATCTTCACTGGAGGAACTTACCATCGGCTCATAACCGCTAGAAATACCGGAAGGACCTGCATCAGGAAGCGTTGCTGATTCAAAGCGGCCGGATGTCGGTTCGCCAGGATTTGCGTTAGCCAACTTGTCGCAAGCAGAAACAAAGCGTCTTTCAAATTCAGAAAGTTCATGATCGAAATTACGTTCGCCAGTCCGTTCTATGCGACACAGGACATCGAAGGATTTTTCATTGCAGTTTTCATTTTCATCCAGCAAGGTTGCATCGTCTGCAAGGCATTCCTCAGAAATATCCTTCCATAGGGAATCACACATGTCGTAAGACACAACCGACTGGGCACTTGAATAACTAAGCACGCCCCTGCCTACAATCTTGAACGCAGCAGTAAAGACGATTTCACCCACGGTACATGTACCTTGCGCACCCTGTTCTTCTTGATAAACACGCACAACTGATCTACCGAGAAGATTTTCGCTAGACGGTTTTGTGGTGAAGATAATTTCATGAACTTCTGAAGAACTTTGGGGCACCACAGCCACAGAACTGGACGATTCCAATTCGCCAATCGTATTGGGTTCCGTGGCATTGCCCGCCGTTTCCTTTTCGGAGCAACCAAACGCTACAAAAAACAAGGCTATCGTTAATACCAGCGAATAAAAAATCTTCATACCCTAAATTTAGGCTTTTTGAGGGCGTTAAACACTGTTGTAGTCCCGCACATTCTTCGCATTCTTTACCTCACTGGCATTTTTCACTTTCTATATGATTCATTGTGAATCATATAGAAAACCGTTTTTCAAGAATTTATTCCAAAGTCAATTTCACTACACATTTTCAAAATCCGAATTGACAAATCAAAAAACTATATTCAAATCCATGAAACCCATCTTTGGATACAGTGACTATCGAGATTACATCAGGGATTATTTTGAGGAACGCAAAAAACATTCCGCTTTCTCCTGGCGTGAATTCAACAGATTAGCAGGATTTGCCTCCCCCAACTACCTAAAGCTTGTTTGCGACGGGAAAAGCAAGCTAAGCAAGAAAAGGGCGGGATTCGTTGCAGCCGTAATGAATTTATCTGCCAGCGAACAGGACTTCTTTGAGCTGATGGTCGCCATAGACAACACCACTAACGAAGCCGACCGGAAAGCACTGACTTTGGAATTGCGCAAAAAGGCCCGCAAGTCAAAAGCCCGCATCATCGATGCCGATGCTTATGTTTTTTACGAATCCTGGAAGTACCCTGTCCTTCGTGAATTGGCCCCTTTGATGCCAGGAGCAAGTTCCAAGAAAATCGCAGATGTCTGCCACGAAAAAATTTGCGCTGAAGATGTTGAAAATACTCTGCAGTTTTTGGTGAATTCCGGATTTCTGGAAAAAGATGAAAAGGGACGCTACACGCAAACGGACGCCAACGTGACCGGTTCCAAGGAAAGCCTCCCCCGCGCCATGCGCGAAATGCAGCGTCAAATGGCAGCTCTCGCCGAAAAAGCCATCGGCAAGTTTTCAAAGGACGAACGCCACTTTCTAGGAATCACCTGCGGCTGCGACGAGGAAACCTACAAGAAAGTAACCGCCGAACTAGAGGATTGTCGCGACCGAATCACAGCCATCACTTCCGCCGCCAAGAACATCAATCAAGTGTTTCGAATCAACCTGCAGATGTTTCCCCTAACAAAGAAAGTGTAAAAATTATACGCAAGGAAAAGCCTTATGAAAAAATTCCTATTGCCAAGGATGAACCAGAAAAAGGAAAACTGGTGACAGAGAAATTCAAGGCCATGTCGGTTGTAACGGGCAACATCCAAACATACAATGGGCATGGCACAGTCTCTGCTCAGAAATTAAACCTCAGTTTTAAATATTGGATCCACGTTACCGGTGACGAAACCTCTTGTACTGTTAAAATGACTAAGTTTAGAATGTGGATGAACGATGGCGAAGCCGAATGGGTGCGTCCGGATGACGCCGGCAAAATGACATGGGACCCGATGTTCCGCTCCATCGGGGAGCAGTTGGAAGACGACAACGAATAAACCCCTCTACAAAAAGAGAGATTTTTTAAAATTCGTGAAAAACAAGCCAAAAAGATTTGTATTTTTCGTGATTTTTGCTAAAGATTTTTAAAATTCGTGAAAAACTAGCCAAAAAGATTTTCATTTTTCGGTAAAATAAACAGACACAAAAAAAATGACTTTCGTGTTCCCCCAGCTAAAGCTGAGGGACAAGTTCATCGTCTACACAAAGAATTTGGAAGTCAAGGACGGATTCACCTACCTGCCGGTATACATGGCAGGATTGATCTAGAAATCATCCCATATGATTCACATTGAATCATATGACATCCAAATTTTTAATAAAGCCCTTTTTTGACGTAAAATTTTTTAGGAAGGACCTTGTGTAACAAGGTTTTCTTTTTTTAGTATTTGCTAGGTATACCAAACCCCTTGCTTTTGTAAAAAAAACTTACATTTGTAAAGACTGAACTCTGGAGTTTTTATGGATTATCGCAAAACGGCCTTAGCACTAGGACTTGCCACGGGAATGTCCTTCGCATCGGTATCCCTCAGTTTTTACGAAAAGACAGACGGTTACACCACCACCAACGCCAAGTTTGAATTGGATCAAAAATCCTGAACTCCCTGGGTAAAGGAAAAAGGCTACGTAACCACAACCATTACCGGTTCAGAGTTCTCCTCTGGCTTGACAGTCACCCCGAATGAAACATGCGAAGGCTACCTTACCGGCATCGTCAATTACGGCGGTACCTGCGGAAGCAACAGTCTTGCCGCCTATGGCTATTACGACGGCTACTGGTACGAAATCGGAGCCTTCTCAAGTGGTCAGGCGTTGTCAATCGAATGTGACTACTCTAAAATAGCCTTCCAGGCGCAAACTTTCTCTACAAAGGAATGTAGTGTATCCATCAATTCTATTGCCATTGGCGGCCCAAGTGATGTTATCGTTACAAAAGCCAGCGTGACAAGCGATTATACCAATTACGTCAGAAGCAACGACACCATCTACTTCACGGTACCGTTCACTGCAAAGATGGAAAGCATAACCCCTTACTTTATGGGATTATACAGTTCGGTCACTCCCAGTACCGCACAAGATTTTAGCAAGGGGCCTGTTACCTATACATTCAAGTCCAAAAGCGGACTCAGCACCAAAGACATCGTCCTAAACATAAGCCGAACCCCAGGCGATACCAATGCGGCAATTGTCAATGTTTTTGACTTCTGTTCAGAAAGCAAAGTTTATCAGTGGTACCAAACATATTCAGACTCCCCCATTATTGATGTTACAAAAAGTACCTTGGCTAAACAAGGCACATACTGCACAGAGGGAACAAAAATCACCCATCCCCAAAATTCTGGCGACACAGGGCTGGTCGAGTTAAAGCTTTACAAATGGGTACCAGATTCCATTCGTCATAATTTGTATGGCCGATACAGTGCCGGCAGATCAAATTCAAACTACGCCGGATTAAAATTTTCCGGCTTGGCGAAAAGGAATTGGTATAAGAATGGCGAGCCAATCAGTGTTGACTTGTTCAATACCCCCATTGACCTAGAAAGCTCAGTTGTAGAAGTCATTGCACAAAACGGAAGTCCTATTCACTATTACAAATTCAAATTTGTTGACGTCATAGAAGAAAACAACTACTTGAGCCAACTGCTCATGATCGACACCACAAAACAGGAATACATCTACCCAAGAACCATTTATGACCCGGAATCTCCCAACGACACGGGAAAGATTATTTACGACCTTCCCTACAAGGGAACGCCCGTTGCAAAACTGTTTGCCTGCGGTTCTGGAGATGATTTTTTAGTTGAGAACACCTTTTGGAGAAATTGCGAAAGAACATTTTCTCTTCCCGATACGAACATCACCTTGACTATTACCGGGAAAATGTACGGTACATCCGGCATGTATGCTACACTGACTAAAGACTACGATAAAAAGACTTATGCCCTTAAAGTCGTTAGACAGCCAAAGGTCTGGCCTGATAACAACGTCTCTGGCATTTACGTTGTAGACCTCACCGACAACAAAAATTTCTCTGCCATTGCAGCAACTCCCAACGCAACGAGTCAAAAGTTCAGCATAAACCTGGCTGATAAAAGGTCAAGTATAAACTATAGCGACTATGACCTCTATGTCGCAATGCCCAATCCATTCGCCACATATTCTTATGAACCCACAAACTACGATTACCCCGTATGGGGTCAGGGAAGTATACTTTCAATTATAACCTACAATGAAATCAACAAACGAACAGTTCTTTCAGCAAATGTTGTTCACAAGGCTGAAGAACAGGATGTTGCCGAACTAAAGTCATTCTTTATCGAAGCCGGGCTTGCATATTTTGAAGGTAAAATTGATCAGGAAAACAAGATTGTTCACGTAGACCTCCCCTTCGAAATAAACTTGAAGCGAGCAACCATCGTTTTTGCCGGCCCACATAAATCCTATTCCGAGAATTATAAAATTTTCCATGAATATGACTTAAGCGACACCATTGACTTTGACTTCCATTCCGCAGATAGCAGCAAGACCACCATTTATAAAATCGTGGCAACATACAACCCGGACATGTACAAGGAAGAACCAACTATAGATCCTGGTAAGGATACCAGCGAGGCTTCGTTTGCGAAAATTTTAGACAACGCCAGTGCAACAGTCAAATTTGCGGAAAACAACCTCATTTACACAGGCGACATCCACGAAGTAAAGTCAATCGTTATATATGACGCCCTCGGAAATAAGGTTTATTCTAAAACAGGTTTTGAATATCCCGTCATGAATTTAGAAATCCTAAATCAGGGAGTTTATGTAGTAAAAGTTCAAACTACAAACGGAATGTCTTCACTTAAATTCACAAAGAAGAAATAAACGATCTACATTTCCGAAAAGGCATCCGTCATCCCCGAAGTCACCTTGGACCTGCGTCGCGTTGGTAACGACGATGTTTCTTACACCGCATGGGCCATTGACGTTCCCGTTCTCTTCCACTATACCCCAGTCATGAACCTCTACGTAGAAGCAGGTCCGCAGATTGCCTTGATCCTGTCTGGTTCCTGGGATGTTTCTAGCAGCGGTTCCTTCTACGACGATGGTGACGACTATGGTTGGGACGACTATGACTATGGTTGGAACGACTATGACTATGACTATGGCTACGGAGCATCTAGCGCAGCAAGCAACCTCCTCGACGACATGTACAAGAAGAACACCTTTGAATTCAGCTTGGTATTCGGTCTCGGCTACGATGTTTCCCCGAACATTGACGTAGGCTTCCGCTACATTCTCGGTCTTACCAATGTGTTTGACGATCTAGACCTGGGCCCCCTCGGTTCTTCCGAAGTCGATATTCAGAATTACCAGATGCAGTTTACTGTAACCTACTGGTTCTAACATTTTCTACCTTCGGATATGCGAAAGGCTTGAGTTTTCCACTCAAGCCTTTTTTCTTTTTCAATTCAAATTCTAGAACAGCGTTTTGACACCGACGCCCACAATACCATCCAAGTAGCTTTCGCCATTGCGAAGGGCATAATAAAAATTGACGCTCCAATTCTTGCGATACTGAGTAAAGACCAAGCCGTATTCCTGTTCACGCTTCCAGCCATGATCCGGACGAGGAGCGCGATACAAGCCCGGCATATAGAAGCCTTCAATGCTCAGGTCATAACCATCCTGCCAAAGCAAAGCGAACTCGGTATAGCCATAGGCCCGACTACGCAGGAATCGATAATCCATTCCACGAAAATCGTTCATGCCTCCCAAGGCAAATAGATCTTGACGATCAAGGTCAGCATCGGGAGCGAATATTCCACCGGCGGCACCACTGAATCTTGTAATCCAGTTTGCGTAAACCGGTACATAGCGCACCAGGGAGCCTCGCACCTTCAAGTAATGATCCAGGGAATCGGGACGAGAAAAATTCCAAGAGGCAAGTCCATAAAATTTGGTTCCGCTACGAGGTAAAGCAAACCGGTCAAGGGACGTGTAGGTCAACTCCAACGAGGACGTCTTTTCATTATCACCGATTCCTACAAAGACCCCAATGGTAAAATCAAAACCGATATCGCGGCTAATGCCCACTTCGCCGTAAGCTTCGCGGGTTGAGGAATCTTCGTCAAAATAGCCGCGGGCAATAACGTTCCAGGCAGAGCCAAAAATCCAGGGTTCCTTATAGGAGCCTTCAAGACGGCGGGAATCTGCGGCTGTATAACCTTCCAGTTGTAGGTCGCGGGCTGTCCCCAAAATGTTGTACAGCGACACGTTGACATTACCTTCCCACAAGTCATTTTCGCTGGAATAAGTCAGCAAGGCTTCCGCCTCGGACATGGCTGCAGCCCGCATATTGAACACGGGAATGATACGGTTCCGGTAGGCATCTCGATACATGCGGGGTTTACCCACTTCTTCAAAGTACCCCACACGGGCAAGTTTATAATTAGCCCGCTCCAGATCTCTGGGGGAAACATAGGAGCCCACTTCCAGTCCTGTCAATTTACGGAACACTTCAGGTTTGGTTCCGGTAGAATCCATATTTTCTGCAGGTCCCCACACCCAGGCACTGCCACGATTCAACTCCAACAGCAATACAGCGGTATTCGTTGCCTCACTGGAGTCAGCAGGATTTTCCAAAAGTTCGCCAACAAGACTTGCAGCAAGGAATCCGCCATTTTCATAACGTTCCTGGATTTTTCGAGAGGTGTTTTTCCAGACGGGGCCGTTCAAACCTTCGCAGGGCATTCCAACAAGATTCGCAGCATCAGCTTCATCAGCCATCTCGTGGTCGCCATTCCACACCACGTCAGAAATACGACATTCACCACCAAAGGCAATGCTCACCAAAAGAAGAAATGTCAAGAATAATCTAATCAAGGCAACGAAATATAAGATACAAATTATGAGATACTAGATTCTTCGCTCAGAATGACACCAACTCATCACTGTTAACTGTTAAAACACCGCTCTGGCTTCTGTGCTGAGTTTCTGGAAAACATTTTCCTCGGAGTTACCAAAGCGCAAAATGTAATGGCAGCCCAGAGAAATAAAATCATTCATGTCAATGGAAAGGGAGAATTCAAAACGATAGGTACGGCCATCACTATAACCGGACAGGACCTGATAGGGGATGTAATCCCCCCGGTCGTCCACCTGGATTACAGAAAAATTCGCAAAGGCATCCACTTTTTTTTGCTTGTTATATCCGACTCTAAAAGCGCCTTCCCAAAGGTCAGCTTCAAAATCATTATCAAGATCATCAGCTCCAGTTCCCTGGCGGTAACGGCCTAGAGGCTGAACGAAAAATCCGTTCAAGAAATCAAACCGATATTTCAAAGAAACATCATAGATGTTCCAGTTCCAAATTTGCAATGCAGAAAGTTCATCATCTTCCATCAACAGGTCCGTCCCAACAAAGTGATCAGGATTTATGCGATAGCCCGTTTCGATTTCATGGGAATAGACCGTTTCGAAATATGAAACGGAGCTGAGTTTTTTTTCAAAGGTGGCACCCGGTTTATAAGCGAGACTAACACCCGACGGATGTTCCCATTCCACCAGACCTTCCATGTTGATGCGTCCCGAAGTGGTTCGGCGCAAGGCGGCTGCAGTGACCGGAGGGAAATACAAAGTGCGTCCTGTCGTATCGCTACCTTCTCCATTCCAGGAACCGCCAAAAGTAACATCACGCAAAATTCCTCGTTTTACACCAAGAGACACACCGGGATTCCAGCGGAAATCAAATCCGAAGGAGGCGTCCGACGAAAGAACGGCCCCCACGGAATCATTACGTCCCATACCGTCATAAACGAAATCGCCATTGTCGACTCCCTCGATAAACGTTCCCGTCAGGCTATCATAGCGCACATCTCCGGTACCAGGCGCCACCGCCTTATACACAGCCGTATAAATTTGCTCTTCTGTCAGACCGATTTTATAAGTGACGTTTCCCGTCAGGCCAATTTCGTCACCACCCATTCGGGAATTCAATTCCCCCACCCAGCTATTTCCCCCCTCGGAGGAATCGCGGGCAATACGTTCATACTGCAGCAGGTGATTCAAACTAAAGTAACGGGCTCCGTAATTCGCTTCCTGCAACCACATGGCCGACCGCAAGGAATCCGCCCATTCATTGCCATAGGTATCGCCCCTGCGACAGGCGATTCGACCTCCTGCACTTTCACGCAAGAAGCCTTTGTCAAAATACATCCCGAAACCGCCTGTGGATTTTCCGTACAGGACTTCATTATGTATCGCTCCCACGCCACCGTCAATTCCTGCCACATCAGAAGTTTCATCAATTCGCGTGTAGCGGAAATCGCCGCTGCCAAAGGGGCGTACAAAGCCCTGTAAAAATTCAGCGGAAGCGGTTCCCTGGTAACGTTCCATATTCCGGTCTGCGGTACTAGCCACACGAATCAAGGCCACTTCACTTAGGGTGTTTCTATTCCGATGTTGCAACGAAATTTTCGCCCTCGAGGAATTCCATTCTTCCCCATCGTTTCGGCGGTACCCCCAAAGGGCATTCCCGAACCAGCCATTTCCAAAGGCCGTGCGGAATTTTACCTCGTCGTAAAGCAAGTCGTCATCCAAGAAAGCGGAACCACCGTAGGCCAAATCCCACTGGTCCTGCAAAATGTATGGATCCCAGTCCGAATTTATGCTGCGGAACTCCGTAACATCATAGCCTTCCATAATGCGGTTGCCGTAAACATCCATGGCCAACGGGAAATGCAGCAAGTCCCTGGTAGAATCTGTGGTAACAAACCAGCGGAACGCCTTGCCTTCCGGCCCACCCACATGATCAGAAACCGTATTGGAATCGCTCTTGTTCAGAGCCACTTCCAAGTCTGCGTAGAATTGCCGGTTCTGCTGAACGCGAAGGCGGGCCCCCATACGAGCGCTACGATCGGGGCGACGTAAAGCCCTCAGGGAATCATCACGAACAAAAACTTCTCCGCGGTCAGACTTCAACATATTGTAATCTTCGTCCGTCCACACGCCGCGACGCAAACGGTCCACATCGTTCTCCAACTGGAACATGGAAAGATCAAGATACAAGTTGGGATGCCTATAACTGGCGGCAGCCCCCTTCAGAGAATAAATGTTGTCATCTTCGTAGGCGTCGTACTCCACCCGAATTTCATCATCAAAGCTAGGAACAATGGAACCCTTGAAATCCAGCATACCGCCAGCATAATTCACCAGATAGTCTACACCGCGGGTCAGCTTCACCCCATTCATCCAGACCGTTTCGGACTGGGGCACAATGGCTACAAAGCCACCAGACGCATCCAGGGAATACCCCTCGCGCTGACCGCTGACACCATTCAGAGTTCGTCTAAAATGTTGAACCTCGTCGGTGCCAACAACGCCACGAACCTCAGTGTACCCCCCACCGAAATCACCACGCACACCACCCATGGCCCCAAGGCTACTCCGTTCAACGGAATACAGTTCCAAGGAATTGTCGACCCAGTTCAAATCCCCCAGATGCAAAAAATAACGGGGCGATTCCACGCGAAAGTATATTTGGTCCACTTCCCGCAAGGTAGCCGTGGTCTGGTCACCCGCCTTGCGGCCCACATCCGAAAGCAGGGCGTCAATCCATACGCTGTCGGCGAGACGCCCCGTTATAGAGAGGCGCAGCTCCTGATCCACCTGGGTGCCGCCATCGCCCACCGTAATCTGCACGGTCTTATAGCCGTGGGTTTCGACGGAATCATGACGAACATTTTCCGATGATTCATCCACGGAACCCAAACCGTTAGCGGTACTTATTGCGTCCCCATTACTTCGTACAAGAATGGAGGGGTCCCACACAGGCAATGAATCAACATTCATTGCAAACGCAAAATTTATAAGGGAAAGTAAAAAGAGCAGGCGAAGCCGTCCCAAACGCAATGGGCGGGACATAAAGGCTACCTACGGACGGGTTCCACAAGGAACTGCTGAGTCGACAGAAGCTTTCGACCTGCCGCCAGGTCAACACTCCACTCACCCGGTTTCAGAAGTTTTGGGACAATGGTCGTATGGCAAACGCCCATAGAAACAATGCAATTTGACTTCTGGACCGTATCCGCCCCGTTGTACCAAATATGCAACAAGGTATCGGATTCCAACTTTACAGACGTGGACAAGGTGGAGTAATAGTAAAGGCGAGTGCCTTCTTCAAAAACGCTATCTACACCGAAAGGGGAACCGTTCACGATATGGCTGCAAACCACACTCTGAGCAAGGGAAAGTTCTGCGTCGGCGGAGGAGCTAATAGAAACATCATCCAGGCAGAAGGCCACAATACGATGCACCAAGAAGCCGAAAAAGACGGCAACCACAATGATTGTCGTCTTTCTCAAATTACGTAATGCGGTAGCCTTTGCCACGGAATACCCGACAAACTAACTAGACCAAACTAGCGGACCAGTCGGCTGGTATTCTGGGTAAATGCAGGAACGGCATCCACCAGCTTTTCGACCAACAGGCGGTTGAAGTCCTCGATGCGGTTGGGCAGATGGTTGCCCGGGAAGATCTGCACAAGGAGCAAGGCCTGGTCTACAGGGGAAATGTAGATGGAACGATTGTCGCCAACATAAGAGACAGAGTTGAAATTTTCGCCACCCAACATGAGACCCACCTGCTTGGCGGAGTCAAAGGAAGCGGTGCTCAGCACTGCCAGCGGAGTGGCATCGACACCAATGGAACCCACTTCTGCAATAATGGAACCATCGCGGTGGCAGAGCACAATGTATTCGGCCTTAATGCTAGCCTGATAGGCAGACATCAAACGGCGGACTTTGTCAGCATCATCAGAATAAATGGTAAAATCACTCATGAGTAGATTCCTTAAAAATCAGATTAGTCCTTCTTCTTGGGAACGTAAGGACGCAGTTCGATTTCGTCGTCAGCCTCGTTGTTGGGCTTTGCTACATCACGACCAAAGGTGGGCATACGGGGAACCGGGGCTGCAGCGCGGGGGCGACCGAAGGGGGAAGATGTGGCTCCCTTCTGGAATAGACCACCACCGGCAGATGCAGGAGCGGCAGCACCACCAGCTGCTGGCGGCTTGGCTGCGAAAGAGGGCATGCGGAACGGAGATGCAGGGGCGGCGGCCTGTGCCGGCTGGGCGGTTGCTTCCTTAACGGAAACACCATCCTTGGTCAGGGACACATCGTGAACGCCAGCGTTGTTTGCATTGGCGGCAGCCTGGCGGAGGAAGCCCTGCTTGACGTTGAACTTTTCAATCACCAGCATAGCGATGGTCTTCAGGGTAGTAACCACGCCCTTACCGTTATGGGCAGTTGCCGGGAAGAAAGGCACGTTGCGCTGATTCAGTTCAGCATTCAGTTCTTCAAGAGTAAAGACGTTTTCCATGTCGCGCTTGTTGTACTGAAGCACGAAAGGCATATCGTCCAGGTCCATGCCGTAGTCCTGCAGGTTCTGTCTAAGGTTCTGCAAGCTTTCCAGGTTTTCGGCCTGACGGGAACGCTGGGAGTCAGCCACGAACACGATACCATCCACACCGCGAAGCACCAGCTTACGGGTACTATTGTAGTACACCTGACCGGGCACGGTATAAAGCTGGAAGCGGGTCTTGAAACCCTTAATGTCACCCAGGTTCAGCGGAAGGAAGTCGAAGAACAAGGTTCGATCACCTTCGGTAGCCAAGGAGACCATGTCCGTACGCTTGTCTTGCGGCATCTTCTGGTGGATCACCTGCAAATTGGTGGTCTTTCCGCTCAAGCCCGGACCGTAGTAAACAACTTTACAACTAATCTCACGTGTAGCAAAATTTATTGACGACATTACAAATCCCTGAATACTCAGATTTTCAATTAATCGTTGATAATTTAACAAAAAAAGAAATGTTTTTAACAATCAAAGGATGAATTGAAACGTCCAAAAGCAAGTATTTCGGCAAAAAAAAGAAAATTTTACGTAAAAAGGGGAGCGCGGGACAAGTTCCGCATACATGGGAAAGACAATTAATAGAAAATAGGTAAAAACAGGAAAGGCCGATACAGTTTCCTGTATCGGCTAAACCTTAAGCACTTAACTAAAAATTAAGCGAGGCTGTTGATGACCTTAGCGGCCTTAGCCTTGTAGTTGGCAGCGCGGTTTGCGCAGAAGCCAGCGCGATGCTTTGCAGCAGCCTTGTCCAGCATGCTAAACAGTTCCGGCATAACCTTGAGGGCTTCTTCCTTGGTGGAAGCAGAACGCACAGCCTTGAGAGCGGTACGGATGGCGGAACGGGTAGAACGGTTCATGGCATTGGCCTTTTCGGCCTGAAGCAAACGCTTTTTGCAAGATTTGTGTTGAGGCACCTTATTATCTCCGGGTGAAAACCTACTTAAAAATGTTGGCACAAAGTTAGTAAATGTTTGAAACTTTTCAAGGGGTGTTCAAAAATTTCTACTTTTAGGGCCATGATTCCCTTCGTAAACCTGCAAAAACAGCGTGATTTCTACAAAAACGAGTTCCTCGAGGCCGAGAAAGAAGTGCTGGATAGCGGCTGCTTTATCGGCGGCCCTCAGGTAGACAATCTAGAAAAAGAGCTGGTCGATTACATCGGGCTCCCCGATTTGCAGGCCATTTCCTGCGGAAGCGGCACCGACGCCATCACCATTGCGCTTATGGCATTGGGGCTCAAACCAGGGGACGAGGTCATCGTTCCGGACTTTACGTTTATCGCTCCGGCGGAATGCGTCGCACTGTTGGGCGGAACCCCGCGATTCGCCGACATCAACAACCAGACGTTGCAGATCGACCCCGAAAGCGTTAGAAGCCTTATAACAGATAGGACCGTCGGCATTATCGGAGTGGATTTATTCGGGCAGTGCGCCCCCTTCGAAGAACTGCGCAGAATTTCCGACAAGCACGGACTCTGGCTGCTGGAAGACGCAGCCCAGGCTTACGGAGCCAAGTGCGGGAACCAGACGGCTTGCACCTTGGGCGACATTTCCATTACAAGTTTCTACCCCACCAAGCCTCTTGGCTGTTACGGAGACGGCGGGGCCATGTTCACTCGAGACAGCCAACTGGCCGAAAAAATGCGAATGCTGGCCAACCACGGCAGCAAGGGACATTATCATCATGAAATTTTAGGCTTGAACAGCCGACTGGACGCGTTACAGGCAGCGATTCTCCGCGTCAAGTTGCGACACTTGAAGGATGAACTTGAAATTCGACGGAATAACGCCTGCAAATACGACGAACTATTCCACGATTCAAACATTTCCCATAAATTAGGCGATCCCATCCCTCAAACTTTATCCCCAGGAAACGAAAGTTCCGTAGCACAGTATACCCTGCTGGCCCAAAATCGTGAAAAATTCATCGAAATCCTGAAGGGTATAGAAGTTCCCTATTGCATCCACTATCCCGCCCCCCTTTCCGAGCAAAAATGCTTCCGGGAAATCCTCGCAGATAAAACCGGCAACGGCCCAGTCTACACGCCCAACGCACACCTGGCATCAACACAAGCCATCAGCCTTCCTGTCTGCGCCTTTACCGACGTTGACGAAATCATCGGCCGCATTAAAAATTTCTAAATTTGCGGCGTGCCGTTTTATTCGCCAGAAATACTCAATGACCTCAGAAGCCGCGTTGACATTGCGCAGGTGATTGAAAATTTCATTCCGCTAAAACGATCTGGTAACGGAAACTACATGGGGCGATGCCCTTTCCATGACGACCGATCTCCATCAATGAACGTAAACCCAACGCTAGGCATATACAAATGTTTTGCTTGCAACGCTGGTGGCAATGTATTCAAGTTCGTTCAAGAACATGAAAAAATAGACTTTATTGCGGCCGTGGAATGGGTAGCAAATTTTGCAGGTTACGCATTACCTCAACAGGAAAAAAACGAGAACGCCGAGGTTTCCGAAGAGCGGGCCATGGTCCGCAAGCTAAACGAGCTGGCTTGCCAATGGTTTGAAAGTCAGCTGTCCATGAGCCAGAAGGCCCTGGAATACCTGGCCAACCGACACATCACCGAAGAGACACGCAAACTGTTCCACATCGGCTACGCTCCCGATGGCCGCGAAGGTTTTATCGGATATGCAGCCAAGAACGGATTTTCTCCCCTGGACTGCGTCAAGGCAGGTCTCGCCGTGGAACGCGAAAACGGCGGAGTGTCTGACAAGTTCCGCGACCGTCTGATGATCGCCATCCAGAACCAGTCCGGAATCGTAGTGGCATTCGGAGGACGCGACCTCTCTGGCAATTCCCCGGCCAAGTACATGAACAGCCCGGAATCAGCCACCTACCACAAAAGCGACATCCTCTTCGGATTCAACCACAGCCGCGTAAGCATCGCCAAGGAAAAATCCGTCATCATCGTGGAAGGCTATTTCGACCTGATGAGTCTCTATCAGGGCGGCGTCACCAACGTGGTGGCCGCATCGGGAACCGCCCTCACCGAAAATCACGCCAACATCCTTTCTCGCTACGCCAAGACCGCCTACCTGGTTTTTGACGGTGACGCCGCAGGCAAAAAGGCAACCCTCCGCAGTTTGGAAATTGTGTTGCCCAAGGGAATCGCCCCCCGCGTTTTTGCACTGTCCCGGCCCGACGGCACCAAGATCGACCCCGACAACTTCGTAAACGAACAGGGTCCCGACGCCTTCAGGCAGGCACTCACCCAAGCCGAAGACTGGCTCAACTATCTGGCCATGGAACGCAACCCCCGCACCCCCGAAGAAAGGGCGGAATTCGTCAGCTACGTCAAGAGCTTGGTTAAAAGTATAGACGATCGCGAACTGCAGAATCAATATCTCAAACTTATTTCGGAACGTTACAATACAGACCGTTCCCTGGCACACGTCAAGAGCATCAAGCCCGCCTACAAGGCACCTCGCCCCGTGGCAAGTTCCAACTCCCAGGACGAAGTCATCCCTCAGTTGGAGCAGGAAGCAAGCATCGACTGGGCCATGATCCCGCCCATGGAAGTACGCTTCGCCAACCTGATTCTGCGCAACCCCACCTTGATGGACCGAGCCGCAGAATACTTCGACATGGACTGGGCCACCAGCGGCATCCAACTTTTTGAATCCCGCGTCGTAGAAGATTTCATCAGTTCCACCGTGGCCATCTACCTGGAATCGGGTTACCACTCTCCCCAACTTTTGTACGAGAACTTCTCTCCGGAACTGCGACTGTTCCTGGAAGGCCTCCCCGAAGAGCAGTGGAAGTCCCCCCAGGAAATCAAGGAATTCTACCAGACCCTGACTGTGCTTTCTACAAAACTTTGCGACAGGCAAAAACGCATGATTCCCCTGAACTCCAACGACGCCGTTGAAATCAGAATGCAGATGTCCAAGTTCACCCAGGGAATGCAAAAAATCAACCAGCTCTACAGCACCGAAAAAATCGACATCAACGCCTTCGCCGACCAGGTGGTCAAAAGTCGAAGCATGTTGATGAAGTTCCAAGCGGCCATCCCCGACAATGGGTATTGATTATTTTGGGGTTCGCAAACAAGGAACGCAGACTTTATAAATAAAGAGGAAAAAATGTTAAGCATCAAGAATCTTAAGGCAAGCATCGAAGACGGCACCCAGATTTTGAAGGGCATCAACCTGGAAGTAAAGCCCGGTGAAGTCCACGCCATCATGGGCCCCAACGGAAGTGGCAAGAGCACCCTTTCAAAGGTCATCGCAGGCCATCCGGCTTACACCGTCAACGACGGCGTCGTAGAACTTGACGGCAAGAACCTCTTGGACATGGAAATTTGCGAACGCGCCAATTCCGGCTTGTTCATCAGCACCCAGTACCCCACCGAAATCCCCGGCGTAAATAACGTGGAATTCCTGCAGATGGCATTGAACTCCAAGCGCAACTTCCTGGGCCTCCCGGAAATGAGCGCCGACGAATTCAAAAAACTCTGCGAAGAGAAGATGGAACTTCTGGAGATGGACAACCGCTACCGCGACCGCGGCGTCAACGAAGGTTACTCCGGCGGCGAAAAGAAGCGTAACGAAATTCTCCAAATGGCAATTCTCGACCCCAAGGTTTCCTTCCTGGATGAAACCGACTCCGGTCTGGACATTGATGCCCTGCGCATTGTGGCAAACGGCATCAACCACATCATGAGCCCCGAAAAGGCAGTGATTCTGGTGACCCATTACCAGCGCCTGCTGGATTACATCAAGCCCACCTACGTTCATGTGCTGCGCCATGGCAAGATTATCCTAAGCGGCGGTCCTGAACTGGCTTTGAAGCTGGAAGAACAGGGCTACGACTGGATTGAAGAAAAGTAATCGAGGGCCAAATGAGCTATATGAATTCTGAATTAGCACAGGCCGCCCAGGCTCGCATCAACGCCCTTGGCATGCCCAAGCGCAACAACGAGCTGTGGAGTTTCTTCCCGGTCCATAAGATTCCATCTGTAGTGGATGCTGGTGCCGATTGCACTGCTGGTGGGATCGTCGCGAACAGCGCCGCTGTGGAATGCGCCGACTTCGGCATTGCCGCCGAAACCGACATCGCAGCCCTCCTGCCCATCGCAAAGTCCGCACCCGCCATGAAGAAGGATTTTGCCGCAGGCGAAACCGAAATGGGCCTCATCAAGAGCCGTGACGACTTCGGTCACAGCATTTTCAACATCGGGAAGAACGCCAAGGTCTCCCTGGAAATTCTGGACAACAAGGTGGAACACGAAATTGCCGCCGAGCGCTTCGACATTAACGTGGAAGAAGGCGCTGAGCTGGAAATCTTCTTTGCCAACCCCGCAAACGAACTGCCGCTGCAGTTCCGCCATTTCGCGATTAAGCAGTCCGCAAATTCTACAGTTCACTTTTCCAACATCCTGCAGGACGCAGGCATTGGCCGCATCAGCATTGACGTAGACTTGAACGGCGAAGGCGCCAACTTCGACTACCGTTCTCTCAGCGTGTTGAAGGGCTCCGCCAGCAAACATCAGCGCCTGACCATCCGTCATAACGCACCCAACACCGTCAGTTCCCAGTTCGCCCGCAACCTGCTTGACGAAAAGTCCTACGTCAGCTACGACGGCAGCGTCATTGTGGGTAACGGATGCAGCCAGGTGAACTCCAGCCAGCTGGTGAATTCCATTCTCCTAGGTGACGAATCCAGCGTTTCCGTAAAGCCCGTGCTGAAGATTTACCACGACGATGTGGAATGTACCCACGGTAATACCTGCGGCGAACTTGACGCCGACCAGATGTTCTACTTGACCAGCCGCGGCATCCCCGCCGAAACCGCCAAGAAGATGCTCATGAAGTCCTTCGCCAAGGAGCTGTTCCTGCCCCTGAACGACGGCCCCGCCAAGAAGCGTCTGCTGCAAGTTCTGGCATACCTGTAGTTAAATCAAAGTTTTGTTAACGAAAATCCCCGGAAACGGGGATTTTTTTGTCAATAAAAATAGCTTTTCCATTAAAATACCTCTCAAATGACATTTTTTTGTCAATAAAACTTTATACATTAGGAGTATGAAACTTTTATCTAAAATCCTGGTCTCTTTAGCTATTTTCTCGGCATTTGCTTTCGCCAACGTTCAAAGTATAGCCGACACTTTGCACAACAAGGTTTCAGAAAATATTGAAAAGAAAATCGCTGCAACCGAGGCCGCAGTAACCGAGATTTCCAAGTTGGCAAAAGGCGAGCCATCCGATTCCGCCATCCTGGAACGTCTCAACAAGACGGATTCCTTAGGCGAAGCCACAGCAAAAAAGCACGCCGTCTGGATCAAGCTGGAAGGCGACGTGGAGCCCGCCATGTACGACTTCTGTGCCCGCGCCATTGGCGACGCCTTAAAGGAAAATCCGGACTACATCATTTTTGAAATCAACACCTTTGGTGGCCGACTTGACGCCGCATTCGACCTGGTAGACACCATCATGGCGATTCAAGGTCCACAAACCATCGCCTTTGTAAAGAAGAAAGCCATCAGTGCGGGCAGCCTTATCGCTCTTGCCTGCAGCAAGCTTTATATGATGGAAGCCACCACCATCGGCGACTGCGCGCCCATCGTACAGAACGGAGACGGCACCCCGCAGATTGTGGGAGAAAAGATTCAGTCCCCTCTCCGCGCCAAGTTCCGCAACCTGGCCCAGAAAAATGGTTACCCCGAGCTACTCAGTTCTGCCTTTGTAACACCGGAACTAGCTATTCTTGAACTCAGCACGACATTGGATGCCGGTAAGAAGACCGAACGAGATACGTCCATGATTATTGAAGCCGCAAAGTATGAAGTTCTAAGTCAGAAGGACATCGAATTCTGGGGTGCACCCAAGATTCTTGTAAAGGAAGGAGAACTTCTGACCATGACGGACAAGGAAGCTCTAGAACTGGGTTTTTCTCAGGGAACCTTCAAGAGCCGCAATGAATTCGAAAAGACTCTTTTCATCGAAAGTCGTAGTGAAGTAGAAACGACCCTGGGAGAAGACATCGCCAGCGCCATTGCCGCCATTAGCGGATTGCTATTAATTCTTGGATTCGGCGCCCTGTACATTGAGTTCAAGACTCCTGGTTTTGGAGTTTTTGGAATTGTCGGTATCGCATTGATTGCCGTGGTGTTCCTAGGACAGTTCGCACCTCAGCTAGACGGAATGTTCCCCGCCATTCTCCTGATTGCAGGCGTAGCCCTTTTCCTAGTTGAAATTTTTGTAATGCCAGGAACGTTCCTCTTTGGCGTAGGTGGCATTATCTGCATGATTCTAGCCCTTGCCTTTAGCTATGATCCTGCCAATATTCCCGAATACGTTCCCGAAGCTACTGAAGAAACCTTTGATGCCCTTCCCTGGCTATTCGGATTATTCTACATGCTTTGCTGTGCGGCAATCGCACTCATATTCCCCATTGCGGCAAGCAAATACATTATTCCATTACTACCTGAAGGCTGGACTCCTATGTTGAAAACTGATTTGGAAACAGCCTCCTCCCCCACGGAAGCGGTCAGCGAAATTCACGTTGGCGATATCGGAGTTGCAAAGACATTCTTACGTCCCGTTGGACAAGCCTCCTTTACATTGCCTGACGGGAGCGTCAAACTTTATGATGTTCATACAAAAGGTGAAATCATTGAGGCCGGTCAGAACATCAAGGTAGACGCTGTGCAGGAAGGTCACATTTGGGTCGTCGTAAACGACGAATTATGATGTACTAAGTACGAATTACAAAATCTATAATCGCGGCTGCGCCGCCTTACTTTTTCTCATAATTCATAATTCATAATTTATAATTGAAAACAACCTCTTCTTTACGGAGAAATATCATGGATACACTCGTAACCGTAGGCATTGTCATTGCCGCCATCGTCGTCATCATTCTTCTCGCCTTTATCGGCAAGTTCTTTAGCCTCTGGCTTCAGGCCTTGTTCTCCAGGGCAAACGTCAGCATCTTCCAGCTCATCGGTATGCGCCTCCGTAAAGTGCCACCCCAGGTGATCGTGGAAGCCCGCATTCTTAGCTGCAAGGCAGGCCTCCCTGTAGACACCAACTTGCTGGAAGCCCACTTCCTTTCTCGCGGAAACGTGCTCCGCGTGATCCAGGCTCTCATTGCCGCCAACAAGGCAAACATCAAACTGGACTTCAAGGAAGCTGCGGCTATCGACCTTGCCGGTCGTAACGTTCTTGAAGCCGTCCAGATGTCCGTGAATCCCAAGGTTATTACAACGCCCAAGGTTTCCGCTGTGGCTCTGGATGGTATCCAGCTTCACGCTGTTACCCGTATTACCGTCCGTGCAAGCATCCAGAAGCTGGTTGGTGGTGCCGGTGAAGAAACCGTTATCGCCCGTGTTGGCGAAGGCATCGTTTCCTCCATCGGTTCCGCACAGAGCCACAAGGAAGTTCTTGAAAACCCCAACATGATTTCCAAGAAGGTGTTGGCATCCGGCCTGGACGCTGGTACCGCATTCGAAATTCTCTCCATCGATATTGCCGACGTTGACGTTGGTCAGAACATCGGTGCAATCCTCGAAACCGACCGTGCAGAAGCTGACAAGAAGATCGCTCAGGCTAAGGCGGAAGAACGCCGCGCCATGGCATTCGCCGCCGAACAGGAAATGAAGGCCAAGGTCATGGAAATGAAGGCTAAGCTAGTTGAAGCTGAAGCCCAGATTCCTATGGCCATGGCAACCGCCCTCCGCGACGGAAAGCTTGGCGTCATGGACTATTACAACATGAAGAACATCGAAGCCGACACCCAGATGCGTAAGGAAATCGGGACTGGCAGCGAAGCTGCCAAGTAGCGTAAAGTAGAAAGGATAAAGGTTAAAGATGTTCGCCTACAGGAAACTTAAGGTTTATCAAAAATCTTTGCAATGGGTTATAGACGTATATAATCTTACGTCAACATTTCCAACTGCAGAGAAATTCGCTTTGACAAACCAAATTCAACGAGCCGCAGTTTCTGTAACATCAAACATTGCAGAAGGCTCTGGCAGAACGTCTACCAAAGATTCGATCCATTTTTTGGAAATAAGTTTTGGATCTCTGATGGAAGCACAAAGCCAATTGGAAATCGCTGCTCTTTTGAATTACATTTCCAAAGAGCAACTCACATCCATTGAATGCAAAACGGAAGAAATTGCCAAAATGCTTTCTGGCTTAAAGTCTGCGAAATCAAGAAATTCAAATTAGCAATCCTTTAACCTTTATCCTTTAACCTATAACCTAATAACTCATATGGAAGGTTTACTCATTCTTATCGGCATCTACGTTCTTGATATTGTCATCAAGAAGGTTGCTGCAGGTAAAAAGAAACAACAGGATCAACATCGGGAAATTCCTCCTGATGACGAATTCGATAATGAACAGCAGGAAGAACAGACTAGCCATACAAAGCCACGTTCCCTGCAAGATCTTATTCGCCAATTTGAGGAAGCTCAACGAGATGCATCCCAGGGCACCTACGTTCCGCCATCTCCCGAAGTAGAGGATGATGAGGAAGACGTGGGCCTGCCAGTCGTCACGCCGGCGAAGCCCGGAGAATACACCTTCAGCGAAATCGCCGAGTCTGTCGTCCAGTGGGAATACGTCAGCGTTGATTTACTGCAGGAAGCTTTCGGTTTCTCTGAGCGGATTGCCCAGCAGGTTCTTGCGGAACTTCAGGCAAAGCGCATCGTCGGCCGCGACATGGGCGATGGAGATTGCGACCTTCTTGTCCACGACAAGGTTGAGCTAGACAACCACTTCAAGCGATTACAGCGCGAAGCGGAAGAACAGCAGGCTGCAGCCGCCCAGGAAGCATCCCTCCAAGAACGTCGTGAAGCCGAGCTGAAGCACCAAAAGGAATTGGCAGAACTTGAAGAGCGAGCCCGGCAACTACGTGAGCAGGCTGGTCAGGGAACGTCTCCTGACATGAATGAAGCTATCGGGGAACCTTGTCTAGCCAGTACAGACAACCACGTCCACACACGCAATCTTGACAAGTTCGAAATCCGCCGCGGCTTCATCTGGGCAAAGGTTCTCGACGAGCCCCGCTTCAAAAAACGCTGGAGCGCCCGGGCACGTTAGTTGTCAGACAACTCTTAAAAGCAAAAGCGTCGAGGTTTATCCCCCGACGCTTTTTCATTTTCGATTTTAGAACTATGCGATAAGCAGTTCTTAAATTTCCCCGAGTGTTCACTACCCTTGCGCAAATCGGCTCAGGAAGCTAGCAAGGCGTTCGTTACCGGACTGGTTGAAGACAAAGTCAGGTGTTCCCTGTTCCACAATCACACCCTGGTCCATAAAGATTACTTTATTCGCAACATCACGGGCAAAGGCCATTTCGTGGGTCACGATAACCATGGTCATCTTCTGGTCGGCAAGGCCCTTGATAATCTTCAGCACTTCGCCGGTCAGTTCCGGGTCCAGGGCGCTGGTAGGTTCATCAAAGAACAGAATCTTGGGCTGCATGGCCAAGGCGCGGGCAATGGAAACGCGCTGCTGCTGGCCGCCGGAAAGTTCACAGGGATAGGCCTTTTCCTTGGTTTCAAGTCCCATCTGCTTAAGCAGTTCGCGGCCACGCTTGCGAGCTTTTTCACGATCCATTCCCAGAACGCGGATAGGCGCGATGGTCAAATTCTGAAGCACCGTCAAGTGCGGGAATAGATTGAAGTTCTGGAAAACCAGACCTGTAGACAAACGAATTTCGCGAAGGACACTGGCAGGAGCGTACTTGGCAACGCCCTTCTTGTCCACACCCACAACCATGTCCTTGCCATTCACGCAAACCGTACCGGCATTCATGGTTTCCAGCTGGGTAATGCAGCGGAGAAGCGTAGACTTGCCGCTACCAGAGGGGCCAATGATAGAAAGAACTTCGCCTTCCTTCAGGTCGAAGGAAATATCTTTCAGCACATGATTATCACCAAAAGACTTCTTTAGGTGTTCTACTTTCAAAACAGCGTTCATACTCATCTTTAACCTTTATCCTAGATTCTTCACTTCGTTCAGAATGACACCGAAACGTATCACTTATAATAGTTCAGCTTCTTTTCTACGTAGGCGAAAAGGCAACTGAGCAAAAGGTTTGCGATATAGTAGAACACGCCAGCCACAAACAGCGGATAAATGCTGGCGTAGGCAGCCTGCTGCTTTTTAGCCAGAGAGAAAAGTTCCGCCACGGCAATGACCTGAGCCAGGGACGTATCCTTCACCAGGGTAATGACTTCGTTGGCGCTGGCGGGAACAACCTGCTTTACAACCTGGGGGAAGATAATGCGGAAGAAAGTCTGGCCGCGGGTCAGGCCCAGCATCTGGGCAGCTTCGTACTGGCCCTTGGGAATAGCCTGAATGCCACCGCGGAAAATTTCGGCAAAATAGGCCGCATAGTTGATGGAGAATGCAGCCACCACCGCCGGGAAGCGGTCAAAGGAAATTCCTAGGCCAGAGAATTCGCTGAGGTAATAGGACCCGAAATAGATAGCTACAATCTGCAGCAAGAGCGGTGTCCCGCGCATCACGGAAATGTAGAAGGACACCGGATAGCGGACAACGCGGTACTTGTTCATCTTCAGCACTGCGACCAAGAGTCCCAGCGGAATGGAGAACAATAACGTAAGTCCAAAGATTTCTAGAGTGGTAACGAAACCGCCCCACAAAACTGGCAGAAGAGTAAATAAATCAGACATATCAGCAATGAGGTTTGAGGTTCGCAGCTACGCTGCTAGAGGTATGAGGTTTTTATTTGGCGCTCCGCGCATTATATTAAAAGCGCCAAAGGCGCCATGCTTCGCTCAAAGTGCCGAAGGCACGCCCTCACACCTCAAAGCGAAGCGACCTCGATCCTACTTACCGAACCACTTGGTCTGGATTTCAGCGAACTTGCCGTCAGCCTGCATAGCCTTGATGGTTTCGTTCACGGCGTCGCGGAGAGCCTGGTCCTTCTTGCGGAAGCCGATAGCATAGACTTCATCGCTGAGGCCTTCTTCAAGAACTACGAAATCCTTGGCGTTGGAAGCGATCCAGTACTTGGCAACGATTTCATCCAGGAATACAGCGTCTACACCGCCCTTGTCCAGGTCCATCATAGCGGTCTGGTTATCATCGAAGGGAACGATTTCCTTGGCGGCCTTGCCAGCGTCAGAAGCTTCGAGCAACTTCTGGGCAGTGGAACCGTTCTGCACGGCAATCTTCTTACCGGCGAGAGCAGCGAGATTAGCAAGAGCCTTGTCCTTCACGGAGAAAATCATGCGGTTCTTGAGGTAAGCGTCGCTCAGGTTCATGGCGGCAGCGCGGGCAGAGTCAACACTCATGCCGTTCCAGATGCAATCGATCTTGCCGGTGTTCAGTTCCTGTTCCTTGGCGTCCCAGGAAATGGGCTGAGTCTTGAGAGTCACACCGAGACGGGCGCAAACTTCAGCAGCCAAGTCAATGTCAAAGCCCACAATGTTGTTGTCCTTGTCGCGGAAGCCCATGGGCGGGAAAGAGTCATCGAGGCCCAGCACGAAAGTGCCTGCAGCCTTCACCTTGTTCAGGGATTCGTCAGCCTGTGCTGCGTTATCATTCTTCTGTTCGTTGCAGCCGAACAAAAAAGCGGTACAGCAGGCAACCATAGCGATCTTAGAGAAAATCTTCATTGTGTAACTCCTTAAAATTTACAATGGTAAATGTAGTTAAAAACAAAAAAGAACCCCGCCCGGAGTTTACCCGAACGGGTTCTTGACTTGCTCAAAGGCCTGAAGCCCCACACCTCAAAGGGAGCGAAGCGACCGACCTCATACCTCTTAATCCTTACCGTACACCTTTTCAGCGTAGGTAGCGGTTGCCATGAGGTATTCGCGGTTCATCTTGGCGATGTAATCCACGGTGATACCCTTCGGGCAAGCAGCCTGGCATTCGTAAAGGTTGGTGCAGTTACCAACGCCTTCCTTGTCCATCTGAGCCACCATAGCGAGCACGCGCTTCTTGGCTTCGACCTTGCCCTGCTTCATCTGTTCTTCGTTGACAATGTCCAGCATTTCCAGGAAGGTCGAATGTATGGGAAAATTACAAGGATTCAAGCAACTTCTTGAAAAGTCGTTCGCCAATGTGACGACCGCTAGAACGCAATATTTCTACAGCTTCGCGAACTTCATCTGCAGAAATGTAGCCATCCTTATAAGCGGCTCTAAAAATGCCGATTGTACCCATTATGTTGAGACCGATTGTTTTGGCAACATGCCTTGCCCTGATTTCATCAACAAGAAGTAAGTCCGCATT
This sequence comes from Fibrobacter sp. UWH5, assembly GCF_900142505.1. Taxonomy (NCBI): domain Bacteria; kingdom Pseudomonadati; phylum Fibrobacterota; class Fibrobacteria; order Fibrobacterales; family Fibrobacteraceae; genus Fibrobacter; species Fibrobacter sp. UWH5. The sequence continues at coordinate 71,976 of NZ_FRBB01000022.1, forward strand.
TAACCGATCTGTCAAAACGAGAGCCTCACTCTCACCAAGGTCAAGCCCCGTAGCCCTCCTAAAAAGGGAGACTTCTTGAGGATTGACATCTTGTATTTCAATGAATTCACATTTCCTAATCTCTTCCGCTTCTTCAGAAAAGTCAGGATTGGCAGTTAATTCTTCAAATACGCCTTGAGACGTTCATAGGTAGCGACATCCTCTTCGACCTCGTCCCAATCCATATCAAAGTAGGCAAAGCCCTCATTGGCATAAAGCTCGATTAGCTGCCACTTTGTGATACCGAGAATTTCGGCAGCGCGACCATGCGATATGGTCTCGTTCTTTACAAACGGATGCAACAACAAGGCCAACTGCACAAGTTCGCCTTCTGGCTTCGTCGCAATATACGGCTCCATATCCACCGGGACCTGAAGTTGGACTGTTGTCATTTCCATTGTAAAGCCTCCACTCTTAATATATAATTTTATCAAGAATAAAGCAACCTAGCCGATTTACGTGACACTGTTAGATGCTGTTCACTGAGGAGTTTTTCCGAGGTGAAGCGTTTGGCGAATGTTACTGAATCGAATTATCTAGGATAAATATTGACAATACAAAATTCACAAAAAAAAAGAACCCCGCCCGGAGTTTACCCGAACGGAGTTCTAGATCCTTCGTCTCCGGCGCAAGCGCCTTCGCTCAGGATGACATGCTAGGAATTAGTCCTTACCATAAACCTTTTCAGCGTAGGTAGCGGTTGCCATGAGGTATTCGCGGTTCATCTTGGCGATGTAATCCACGGTGATACCCTTCGGGCAAGCAGCCTGGCATTCGTAAAGGTTGGTGCAGTTACCAAAGCCTTCCTTGTCCATCTGTGCCACCATAGCGAGCACGCGCTTCTTGGCTTCGACCTTGCCCTGCTTCATCTGTTCTTCGTTGACAATGTCCAGCATTTCCAGGAAGGACATGTCGGGAGAAATGTCGCTGATCTTGACAGTTTCGAAC